>JBKPIV010000064.1:0-5041 GCA_046730395.1 Actinomycetota bacterium
CTCGGTCACCGATCAGGTGCCGATCCAGTCGGTCCCCAACCCGCACAACGAGGCCTACCTGAATGCCAAGCGCGACCGGCTGGGCCACGCGCTCCATCACCAGGGCCTGCCGCTCGACGAGCAGCTGCTCTACGAGGAGCACCGCAAGGACGAGGAGAACCGCCGCGAGTCCGCCCCCGGGGACTACCCGCCCGGTGACTGACGAGCGCGGATTCGAGCACTTCACCGAGGAGGAGCGCGAGGCGCTCTCCGGCAGCGAGTTCGGCATCTGCGTCGCGACGTTCTACGAGGACATCGCCGAGCGGCTGCTGAACGGCGCCGCCATAGGGTTCGACCTAGGTGGCGTCAGCGAGGCCTCGGTTCACACCTACCGGGTCCCCGGGGCGTTCGAGCTGCCCCTCGCCGCGAAGCTCTGCGCCGAGTCGGGCAGGTTCGCCGGGGTCGCGTGCCTCGGCGTCGTCATCCGCGGCGAGACAAGCCACTACGACCACGTCTGCAACGAGGTCGCCTCGGGCACCCAGCGCGTCCAGCTCGACACCGGCGTGCCGTGCGCCTTCGGCGTGATCACCGCCGAGAACATGGATCAGGCGATGGCCCGATCCGGTGGGGACAAGCGCGACCAGGGCCGCGGCGCGGCCATCGTCGCGATGCGCATGTCGCTGCTCCGCGCTGAGCTGAGCTGAGGGTCGCTCGCCTCCGCGGACCGGTCGCTACCATCACGCGTCCTATGGCCAAGGTTTGTCACAGCTGCGGCAAGCGCCCCGCGTTCGGCAACTCGCGCAGCCACTCGATGGTCGCGACCCGGCGGCGCTTCAACCCGAACCTCCAGAAGGTCCGCATCCAGGAGGATTCCGGCCGCACCAGGCGCGTCTACGTCTGCGCCCGCTGCCTGAAGTCCAACAAGGTCACGAAGGCGGCTTAGCAAACCCGCCAATCGGGGTCTAGGGTTCTCCTCACTCCCCGAATGGTCGATCCCTCGATAGAGAGATTTCGCCGCGTGGTCAGCGCGGCCGCCGCTCACCTCGAGGAACGGCGCAAAGAGGTCAACGACCTGAACGTGTTCCCGGTCGCCGACGGTGACACCGGGGACAACATGGCGCTCACGCTGCGGGCAGTGAGCGACGAGCTCGACCGGCTCGACGGCCAGATGGTCGACGACATCGGCCGGACGGAGATCGTCAACGCGCTGGCCCGAGCCGCGCTGATGGGGGCGCGCGGCAACTCCGGGGTGATCCTCAGCCAGATCGTTCGGGGGGCGGCCGAGGAGCTGGCCAGCCGGCCCGGCGAGCTGATTGACCCGGTCCTGGTGGCGGCGTCGATGGCGCGCGCCGCGGACGCCGCCTATGACTCGGTCCGGGAGCCGGCTGAGGGGACGATCCTGACCGTCTTCCGCGAGATGGCGCACTCGATCTCCCGCCGCCTCGCGCACATGGAGAACACCCGCCTGACTCGCCAGACCACTCCCGAGGAGCAGGACGCGATGCTCGCCGACCTGCTCGAGGAGGTCGTTCGGGTCGGCGAGGAGGCGGTCGCGCGGACGCCGAAGCAGCTGGAGGTGCTGAGGGAGGCCGGGGTGGTGGATGCCGGCGCCCACGGGCTGGTCGTGATCCTGGCGGGAGTGGTGGCCGGTCTGCGCGGGGACGACGACGCCCTGCCCCCGGTGCCGCATTACTCGGCGGCCGCGGACACGCGGCCACACCACGAGGACAGCCGCTACCGCTACTGCACCAACTTCATCGTCACGGGCTCGGGCCTCGACGGGCGGTCCTTCGCACCGCTGCTGGAGGAGCTTGGCGACTCCGTCCTCGTCGTCGGCGACGAGGCGACGCTGAAGGTCCACGTCCACACCGACGAGCCGCAGGACGCCGTCGCCCTGTTCAGCGAAGCGGGTGAGGTCTCACAGCTCGACGTGGCCGACATGCGCGAGCAGATCGCCGAGCGAACCGCGCGGCTGCAGGCTGGCCGCTGCGCCGCGGTCGCGGTCGTGGCAGGGCCGGGGATTCGGGAGCTCTACGAGGGGCTGGGCGCGTTCGTCGTGGACGGAGGCGAGACCTTCAACCCGTCGATCTACGACCTGCTCGCGGCGATCCACGAAGTGCCCTCAGAGGAGGTGCTCGTGTTCCCGAACAACCCCAACGTGGTGATGGCCGCGGAGCGGGCGGCAGAGCTCTCCGACAAGCAGGCGCGCGTCGTCAATTGCACCTCACAGCAGGCCGGCCTCGCGGCACTGGTCGAGCTCGACCCGTCGGCATCGATCGACGAGAGCGAGCGGCGCCTCACCGAGGCGCTGGCGGGGATCCGCGCCGGCTCGGTCGCCGCGGCCGCCCGGGACGACACCAAGGGGCGGTTCATGAAGGGGGACGCGGTCGGCTTCATCGGGGAGGAGATCGTCGCCTGGGGAGGGGCGGGGTCGACCCTGGACCAGACCATCGGGCGTCTCGCCGAGAGCGCGGAGATCCTCACCGTGATCAGCGGGGAGGGCACGCCCATTCCGCTCGGCGAGCTCGAGGGCCACGCGCCGGAGGGCGTGGAGCTGGAGCTCCACGAGGGGGGACAGCCGCACTACTGGTGGCTGCTCGCGGCGCAGTAAGACGCTAGCCGGTTGTTCCCGCCGAGTTGACATCCCGGGAGGAGTCGAAGAGGATCGAGCTGAAACCCGGGGCATACCAAAGGGGAAAGCCTCGACTACCGGCCGGCGCCTTTTCGTCCGGCCAACTAGGAGGGAAGCATGAAGAGGGTTATTCGACGCCCGTCGCCGGCGATGGTGGTTGCCATCGTCGCGTTGATCGCAGCGCTTGGCGGCACCGCGATCGCGGGAGGCGTCATCAACAAGAAGAAGGCGAAGAACATCGCCAATAACGTGGTCACTCAGCGCGCGCCGGGTCTGTCCGTGGCCAGCGCGAAGAACGCTGACAACGCCGCGAGCGCCGCGAACGCCGCGAACGCCGCGAACGCCGCGAACGCAAGCACGGTGGGAGGCCAGACCGTGACGAAGATCTTCGAGAAGTATGCGACGAACACACCCACCACCCAGATTTACAGCCAGAACGGGCTGGTGATCTCCGCCGGGTGCACTGCCGGCACCCCGGTCTTGACCGCGAATGGCCCGGCCACCGGCGAGATGCAGGTCGAGGGCGTGGCAAATGGCGGCCCGGCGTTCGGTCTCGAGCAGAACGGTTTCGCCGCCCCACGAGATCTCAGGGATGGTCATGGCACGGGTGCCGGCTCGCTGTCCTACGCCAACGCCGGCGGACAGGTAGTGACGATGACCTACGGATTCGACAACACACCGAACTTCGGGGGTTCGAACGTTGGTTGCGCGATCACAGGCACCGCGATCGCGTCGGGCTGATCGTCAGCTAGCCGCTTTGAATCAGAGACCGCGCCCCGACGTTCCGGGGCGCGGTCTCTGGCGATGGGCCAGAGGGGGCAATGGCGCTCTCCGCGGGAAGGGGCCCGGATTCGCAGCTCGACGTCGCCGACATGCGCGGGCAGATCGCCGGGGCGCAGCGCGCCTCCAAGCGGGCCGCTGCGCGGCAGTAGCGGTGGTGGCTGCTCGCGGCGCAGTGACGTGAGCGACGAGCTGCCGGTCCTCTGGCAGTACAGCTTCTCCAACTACAACGAGAAGGCGCGCTGGGCGCTCGACTTCAAGGGGATCCGGCATCGCCGACGCTCGCTGATGCCCGGTGGGCCGCGGGGAATGTGGTTCTCGCGGGGCGACGGGACGCTGCCGGTGCTGGACCTGGACGGCGAGCGGATCGTCGACTCAACGCGGATCATCGCGGCGCTTGAGCGGCGCCAGCCGGAGCCGGCCCTCTACCCGGCAGATCCGGAGGAGCGTCGGCGCGCGCTCGAGATCGAGGACTTCTTCGACGAGCACGCGGGGCACGACATGCGGCGAGTTGGCTTCCGGGAGGCGCGCGAGAACCTCGGCTTCGCCCTCGCCTTCATGACGACCGATCAACCACGGATACGGCGCGCCGCGGGGCAGGCCGGCCTGCGCGTGGCGTTTCCGGCCGTCTGGCGCTATATGAGCGCGCGCTACAGGTTCACCGAGGATGCGGTCAGGCGGAGTAGGACCACCCTGATCGACGCCCTGGACCGGATAGAGACGGAGCGCGCCGACCGCGACTACCTGGTTGGGGATGCCTTCACGGTCGCCGATCTCACAGCCGCGGCGCTGCTCTATCCGTTGATCTGGCCGCCCGAGTTCCAATACGAGCTCCCGGAGCCGCCGCGCTGGGAGTTCCTCGAGGGTCATCGCGATCATCCGGCGCTCACCTGGATACGCGAGACGTGGCGGCGCCACCGGGCCGCCTCGGCCGCGGCTTAACAGCTACCAGCCCTCTGAGCCAGGCTCGCCCTTGAAGGGACCCTCGATCTCCTGCGTGATCCAGCCCCCGTAGTAGGCGCCCGGCTGCGGCGTCACCTGCTCGTCATCGAGGTAGGCGGCGTCGACCCGGCGCGGGTAGAAAGCGAGGTGGTCGAGGAGCTGCTCGAAGCCCTCCTTGGGCTTCGGGTAGTACCAGGCCACTCGCTACAAGTTCACGCAGTCGGCAGTCGAGCGCAGCAGGGGACGCTCGTGGCAGCCGTCGATCGGATCGAGTCCGAGCGCGGCGGTGGGGAGTACCTGGTCGGCGACCAATTCACTGTCGCCGATCTCCGCCGCTTCGCTTCTTTACCCGCTGGTGTGGCCGCCCGAGTTCCAGTACGAGCTTCCGGAGTTACCGCCGTTGGAAGGCCCTCGAGCCAGCTCGCGACCATCCGGCCCTCGGTTGGATCTCGGAGACATGGCGGCGCCATCGCGGCACGTCGGCTCAGGTCTAGGGCTCATTTCCGGCGGAATCCGCCTCGTGCGGGGCAGGTCGCACTCTGTTGACAATGACACCGGGCTGATAGAGGATGGCGCGACACCGGGGCACCAAAGGGGACGCCTCGACTACATGGCGGGGAGCGAGCGTTGCGCCCGGCCGGATATAGGAGGGATCGATGAAGAGGGTTTTCCGACGCCCCTCGCCGGCGATGGTGGTCGCCATCGTCG
>JBKPIV010000065.1:0-16261 GCA_046730395.1 Actinomycetota bacterium
GAAGAAGAACCACGCTGTCGCTCGCTGGGCCGGCGTCAGGGCGACGTCTCCGGGAGAGCGGAAGCTGAGCGTCGCCTGGTCGCTACCCTGCCAGCCCATTCGCCAGCGGCCGAAGGCGGCGAACAGCACGCCGATGCCGCCCAGTAGCGCGATCAGCGAGATGACCGACCAGACGATCACGTCGGCGCTCGGCTCGTTGCCGACCTGGTCCTCGGGCGGCCAGTTGTTGGTGTAGGAGTAGTGGTGCCCGGGGCGCCTAGCCGAGGCCGCCCACGCGGACCACGCGAAGAAGGCCGTCAGCTGATGGATCTGGTGTGGGTCGCTGATCGGCCTTGGGCGCAGCCAGTACCGGGTGGTGGGGCTGTCGAAGAAGTCCCGGTAGTGCCGCTCCAGCTGGCCGAAGGCGCGAGCCTGCTGGGCGGTGAACGGGAGGGTCTTGGTGTTCGAGTCGTAGCGGTTGGACTGGAACTGGTCGACGGTCTCCTGGCGCGCGGAGTCGGATCCGCTGCCCCCGAGCTGCTCGCGGACCGAGCCGGAGGCGCGATGCAGGTAGTCGGCGGTGAAGTCGGGACCGAGGTAGGCGCCATGGCCGAAAATCGAGCCGTACTCCATGAGGCCGTGGTGGAGAAAGACCTTCTGCCCCGCCCGGATGTCGTCGCCCGTGAAGACCACCCGGCCGCTCGGATCGACAATGCGATCGGGGATCGGCGGGTCGGACTGGTACGTGCGGTAGGCGAGAAGAACGAGGACGAAGAAGCCGGCGAGGAAGACGATCCCCGCAACCTGCAGCCACGTGCGTGAGACCAAGAGGTCCCTCTTGCCCCCCGCAGGCTGCTGGGCAGCGGGTTGACCCGCGATCCGCTCTCGGTTGCGCCAGGCCATCCGCACCTCCCCGCTCCTCACCCCGTAGCCGGGGATCCTATTCCGCGAAGCCCACAGGCGCCACCTTGAGCCACCCAATCGACGAGGATGTTTCACACTCAACATCGACGCCGAACTGCTCGGCCACGGCGCGTGAGCCCGCTGGAACAATGTGGCCCACGCTTCGGGTGGAGTTCGAGATCGAGGTTGGGCGTGCGATCGAAGAGGTATTCGCGTACCTAACCGACCTGTCGAAGCTGGCGGAGTGGGACCCACGGGTAGTGAGCGTCGAGCTCGAGACCGATCTGCCGATGTCGGTCGGAACACGAATGCGCGAGACGCGCTCGCTCCTTGGACGCACGGTCGAACAGCTCGTGGAGGTGAGCGAGCACGAGCCGCCGCGTCTCTTTTCGCTTCGGATCCTTGATGGGCCCGTTCCGCTCGATGGGCGAAACGTCCTAGAGCCGATCGACGGCGGGACGCGGATCAAATTCTTGGGCGAAGGGGAGCTGCGCGGCGCTGCCAAGCTTCTCCAGCCGCTCATGCGCGTGGCTGTCGAGCGCCAGCTCCGCCGCCACTACCAGCGGCTGCGCGAAAACCTGGAGTCGCGCTAGCTCTGGCCGAGTCGGCACTGACCGTCCGCTCGGCGCTCGCAGCCTCCGGCGCACCCGGGGGAGCGCATCGTCTGCATGCGGGCGAGCCGGGAAGCGGCTCGATCTTCTCGAGCCGCTCCTCGCGGCGGGCCCGCTCCCAGTTGGCACGTAGCTCATCGCCATGGAGCTTTGCCCACTCGGCGACGAGCGCAAGCGCGCGCCGCGGCAGCGAGCCCGCGATCAGGTTGCCGTCGAGATCGACCGAGGCCGCCTGGCTCGCGTAGCGAGCGTGGAAATGCGGCGCGCGTGGTGGGCCTCGCGAGGTCGCGAAGACTCCTCGTCCCTTGCAAGCGTGTCGGCGCCCGAGGTGAGGCGCCCGCTCGTGGCGCAAGCCAGAACTATGGCACGAGCACGAGCTTTCCCTTCGCCGCCGTGCGCTCGAGCAGCTCGTGAGCGCGACGCGCGTCGGACAGCGGCAGGCGCTCGGCGACGACCGGGTGGATCTTGTCCTCACGGAGCAGCTCGAGCAGCGCGCGGAAGTCCTCCCGGAACCATTCGGGGTAGCGGGGCACTCCGCCCACTGCTCCGGGTCGCCTTTGAGCAGCGTCGCGGAACTTCTGGATCTGGTACTTGAGCACCCGCCGGCGGGGCGACAGCGTGCCCCAGAGCCAGACGGCCGCGACCGACGCGTACCACTCGATCACCGCCCGCCAGTCCTTGTGCCCGTGCGAGAGCGTGGCGTAGCGGCCGAACACGACGAGCCTTCCGCCCGGCCGTAGCGCGCGGAAGGAGCGAAGCGACAGCGGGCCACCGAGCGAGTCGAGCACGACGTCGACACCGTCGCCGTCGGTCAGCTCACGCACCCGAGCCAGGAAGTCCTCGTTCCGATAGTCGATCGCCACCGCGCCGAGCCGCTCCAGCTTGCCGCGGTCGCGAGCTGAGGCGGTCCCGATGAGGCGAAGCCCGGCCAGCGCTCCCAGCTCGAGGACCGCGATGCCGACCCTGCCGGCCGCGCCGTGCACGAGCACCGTCTCGCCGCTCTTCGCCATCGCCGTGCGGTGAAGAACCTGGTAGGCAGTCATGTAAGGAAAGAGGAGGCTCAGGATCTCCGCCGGATCGAGGTCGTCGGGGACCTCGACCGCGCTCGCCTCCGGCACGCAGACCCGATCCGCGTCGGCGCCCCACACCGTCAGCGCGCCGACGCGGTCTCCCTCTCGCAGCCTCGAGCAGCCCGGGCCGAGCTCCTCGACGACGCCGACGAGCTCGTAGCCGGGCGTGAACGGCGGCTTCGGCCCGCCGGGGATATACGTGCCGGCGCGCAGCTGAGCATCGGTGAACGACACGCCGGCCGCCAGGACATTGACGCGCACCTCGCCCGGACCCGGTCGGGGATCCTCTTCTTCCTCCACCCTCAAGACCTCGGGCCCGCCGAAGTGATCGACGACGACACGCTTCATAGGTTCAGCCTTACAGGGTCCGCACCGTGCGAGCATCCGATCAATCCCGCAGCTTCGATCAGTACAAAACCGCACTAAGGGACTGCGCAGCGCTCAATCAACCGACCTGCGGACCCGTGGATCCGGCTGTCGCTTCAGATGAGTAGAGGTCCGAGAGGACCGGCCCAAAGCGCCCATTTGAAGGAATTAGGGTGAGCGACCGGATTCGAACCGGCGACCGCCTGGACCACAACCAGAATCAGGCGGGTACGCAAGGCCACGTCGGGCCACTTTGCCCTGCAAAGGACCGGTATCGCGTAGCCACAACAGGCCGCGCTTTACGGCTCGGGTGTTCGGAAAATGTTCGGAGCGCCAGCTGCTCGACGGGGTGGAATCGCAGACGCGCAAGGTCGAGAGCCTTGTGGACCGCAAGGTCCGTGGAGGTTCGGCTCCTCTCAGGCGCACAAACACCTGGAGCTAGACACGTTGTCAATGCAGATTCTTCGGCTGCTGATTCGGCTCAGTGGCGAAAGCAACCGGCCAGTCGATCCATGCGCCGGTCCGGTGGCAGCTCCGGGATGTCGACGAGGAGGTGGCCGATCCTCACCGCTCGAGGTAGTTGGCCGCGCTCACGCGATCGATCGTGATCGCGAGGATCACGCGGCCGACCTCGGCGAGCGCATCGTCACTCATCGGCTCCGGCGGCTCCTCGGCACCCGAGATCCGCTGCATGATCCGGGCGGTTGGCTCGCCGATTCCTGCCGTCACGATCTCCGCCGGTCCCGAGAACGTGGCCGATGGATGCGGCCGCTCGGCTCCGCTCACCGACAGCGACGCCCATCCCGTGCGGCGGACGTCGCGAGCCTTGGCGCGGTCGGCGAGGGTGGAGATCAGCAGGCGCTCCCCATCGCGCACGTAGTAGACGACCGACTGACGGGGACGGCCGTCCCGTCCCTGCGTCGCGACCACTCCGTGGTCGTTGTCGTCGAGCAGACGTCGCTGCGCGTCGGTGAGCACCGCCATGTTCAAGCCGCCACCTGGGCCAGGGGACGATCCGCGACCGGACGAAACGCGGCGCGGCCGAGCTGCCGGTGGAGTTCGTCGAGCGCTGCCCTGGCGGCATGGATTCCGCAGCCTGCCGCGAATATGAAGCGATCCGGGCGCAGGATTATCGGCCATCCACTCGCGGCCTCTAGGCCCCCTGCTGCTGCTCCGCGGCGTCCGCGGCGGCAATGCGAGCTCTTCTGGCGGCCGTGAGTTCCTCCACGACGATCTGGAGCCCGGCGGCGATCGGCACGGCGATGACGGCACCGATCAACCCGAAGAGCGCCCCGAACCCGAGGACGCTGACGAGCACCGTGAAGCCGGAGACGTGGGCCGCCTTTCCGATGATCGTGGGTTGCAGAACGTAGTTCTCGATCTGCTGGTAAACCACGATCACGATCACGAAGGCGATCAAGGCTCCGAGGCTCACCGACAGCGCGACGAGCCCGATGATGATGCCAGCGATCGTGGCGCCGATGGTGGGGATGAGGTCGAGGAACCCGGCGATGACGGCCAAGGCGAGCGGGTACGGAAGCCCGAGGATCACCGCGGTGATGCCGTAGACGGTCCCGCAGATCACGGAGATGGCGAGGTTGCCGAGCATGTAGCGCGAGGTCGTCTGGACGATCTGATCCGTGACCCGGAGGTAGCGCTCCCGCTTGTCCTGATACAGCAGGCTCGCGATCCAGTCCCGCACCCGCGGTTCGTCGATCAGCCCGAAAAGCGTCAGGAAGAGAACCGAGAGGAAGAGCGTGACCACGCCGAAAGCCGAGGCTCCGATATGGGCGATGCCGCCCGACACCTTGCCCACCCCGCCGGCGATGTCGCTCGCGTGCTGCCTCAACGTGTCGAGCGAGTTGCCCCCGCCGTTGATGAAGTTGCCCACATCGCTGTGCCTGGCCTGGTCCACGATCTGTGGCAGGTGATCGCTGAAATCGCGGATTGCGCCGCTGATCGCCTGGACCACCACGAGCAGGCCGGCGCCGACGGCGATCAAGGTCCCGAGCACGAGCACCGTGGCGCAGAGCCCCCGGCTCCAGCCCAGCCGCCGCTCCATCGCATCCACCACCGGCGAGAGAACGGCGACGCTGAAGGCGGAGACGAGGACCATGAGAAGGACATTCGCGATCGACGCGAGCGCCCACGCGATGGCGACGGCGCCGGCGACCAGCAGGATCGTTCGGATCGGTATGGAGACCTCGACCTCGAGGGGACCGGGGCCCCTGGCCTCCGAGGAGGGCTCTGCCACCGTCATTGTGCGGCGTGGTCGCTCATGACTTCCTCCCGGATGAGCGGTTGCGTCCCTTCTCGGACAGCTCTGGGAGGAGCGTGAAAGACGGCGGGGTGAGTCGTCGTCGTCCATTCTTGGTGATTTCACGCTCGAGCGTGTGGGCGCGATGAGTGCCCTGTGGGTCATCCGCCCCAATCGGTATGAAGAGCGGAAACCCCATTCCGAAACGGCGCCCATCGGTTCGGTTCCCCGCGGGATCGCGCGGGAGATCACCGGCTACTGGTGGCTGTGGCTCGTCAGCGGGATCGCCTGGAGCGTCATATCGCTGGTGATCCTGCAGTTCAATTCGGCCTCGGTCACGACGGTCGGAATCCTCGTCGGGCTCATGTTCGCCTTCGCCGGCGTCGAGAGCTTCGCCTTCACGTCCGTGCCCGGGAGCATGCGGTGGGTCTCCGCGATCTTCGCCGTACTGTTCATGATCTCCGCGATCATCTGCTTCATCGATCCGCAGGGCACGTTCGCCACCCTGGCTGACATCCTCGGCTTCCTGTTCCTGGTCGTCGGGGTCTGGTGGATGGTTCGGGCGTTCCTGGAGAGGACGATCAACCCGCTCTGGTGGCTCGGACTCATCGGGGGCATCCTGATGACGATCATCGCCTTCTGGGCCTCCGGCCAGTTCTTCATCGACAAGGCCTACATCCTCCTCGTCTTCGCCGGGATCTGGGCGCTGATGGAGGGCATCGCCGACATCACGCGCCTTCGCGGTCCGCGAGCTGCACAAGGAGGTGTAGACGGCGGGCGCCTCGATCGCCGGCCGACCTGCTTGATCGCAGCTCCGAAACCTGAAATCCGGCGCTGAAGCCCAGAGCTCGAGGCCGAACGAGGCACTATCCCCAACGCCCACCGACGCCGCGCGGGAGCCGGCCAACCGCTCCCAAAAACGCCGGCGCCGACGGGCTGCGATGGCGATCGTGGGCGCCGTCGTCGCGTTCGGGCTCGTCTACTACGTCCTACCGCGGGCGGCAGGTCTCGAGTCGACGCTGAAGCAGCTGCGCTCGGGCGATGCCTGGTGGCTGGCCCTGGCTTGCCTGCTGGAGGCCGGCTCCATCTCCGGAGAGGTCGTCCTGCTGCGGGGCATTTTCTCCACGCCGGTGCACCCCCTCTCGTGGAGGAGCATCACCCAGGTCACGCTCGCCAGGGCAGCCGCCACGAAGCTGGTGGCGACGGCGGGCGCCGGCGGGATCGCGCTGACGGTCTGGGCGCTCCGCGCCTTTCGGGTGCCCGGGCGCGAGGTCGCGGACGGGATGGTCTCCTACGAGCTCGTCACCTATGCCGTCTACATGGCCGCAGTCGTGGTCGCCGGCCTCGGGCTGTGGATCGGGCTGTTCGCGGGCGGGGCCCCCGTTGGGGTGACTCTCATCCCGGCGGCAGTCGCGGCCGGGGCGATCGCGATCGTGCTCTCGATGTCGTTCGTCGAGGAGCGCGCGGAGCGGTGGCTTCGCCGGCGGGCGGAGCGGTCGGAGGGAGGGCGAGCACGTTAGTGGCGTCGCGCCGCCGAGCTGCCCCGGACGCTTCACGCGGGCTTGGTCGACGTGCTCGGAATGCTGAAGCGGCGGGATCGCTCGATCCTCGGCGCGGTCGCCTACCGGGGCTTCGACATCGGGGTACTGTGGGCTTCGTTTCACGCCTTCGGGCACTCGCCTCCAGGCGCGGTGCTCGTGATGAGCTACTGCATCGGCCAGCTGGGGAACGCGCTGCCCCTGCCGGGAGGAGTAGGGGGGGTGGAGGGCGGCATGATCGGGGCATTCCTCGCGTTCGGGGTGCCAGCTCACCTCGCCGTGATCGCGGTGCTCGCCTACCGCACGATCTCCTACTGGCTGCCGACGGTCCCGGGGGCGATCGCCTATGCGGGCCTCCGCCACTCCCTCCGCGGAGCAGGTGGCGAGGCCGATGACCCCTCGGCGGGCCGCGCCAATCCGGCGCCGGCAATCACCCAGAATGGATGATGACCGCTCACCCCGCCATCTCCCATCCTCCGCGTGTAAACAAACGGAGGTGTGAAATGGCTCTATCAGACGAACTACGCAGGCTCGCGGATCGGGCCGGGGAAGCAGAGCGGAACGCCGCGGCCGCGAGGGATAAGTCGAAGGCCGAGCTCGAGCAGGACCGCGAGCGGTCCCGCGAGGTTGCCAAGCAGCAGGGCGAGTAGCTCCGCGAGGCCGCCGACACAGGCCGCGACAAGATCTCCTCCTGGTGGAACGACGTTCAAAGGAACTGGGACGAGCACATCGCCCAGATCCAGGAGAACGTTCAGGCCAAGAAGGCGGAGATCGACGTCGACAGGGCCCGCAGGCGCGCAGACAACGCCGAGGCCGACGCGACCTTTGCGATCGAGTTCGCCTATTCGGCGATCGTGGAAGCCGAATATGCGGTGCTCGACGCCGATCTCGCCAGAAAGGAAGCGGACGAGCTGGCGGCGACCGACGCCGGCCCCTGAATCAGCAAGATCGCAAGTTCCACCAGCGGGCCAACACGGTCTCGCCGCTGACCGCCGGGGCGTGGATGTAATGGTCCACGCCCCGGTCTCGCGATCCATGGGCCGGGAAGCAGCCAAGCCACCGCAGGTCATGCTTCGCGACGAGACGACGGTGCTCGTGCGTCCCGTCGAGCCAGGAGACCAGGACCTGATCCGAGCCGGCTTCGATCGCCTGAGCGACGAGTCGCGCTACCGGCGCTTCCTCACGCCGACGTCAGAGCTGGGGCAGCCGATGCTCCGCTATTTGACCGAGGTGGACCACCGCGATCACGAGGCATTGGTGGCTGTGGATCAGAACGAGCTCGACTATCGAACCGTGAGCGATGCCGTCGAGGCGGGACGCATCGCGGCAGGGTCCGATGTAATCGAGGCCTTGCGTACACGAGACGCAGGACCTGCCGCTCGCACCTGACGGCGGTCTCGCCTAAGCCCGGATCGGGTCGTCGTGTGCGAAGGCCTTGGCCGGCCTCACTCCCGAGGCGGGATCCGCTGAGCGGCGCAGAAGCTCACGGAGGCTCGGATGGATTCCTGCCGGCGGCAGCTCCTCCTCGACCTCGATACACGACCCCTCCCGTTCGATCACGCGCGTCGAGCCGAGGCGGCGAAGCAGATCGAGCATCTCGGTGTTCGCGGTAAGCAACAGCGCGCTGAAGGTCTCGATTCCCTCCTCCCGAGCGCGCTCCGCGAGCAGCTCGAGCAGGATCGTCCCCAGCCCGCGCCCCTGCCAGTCATCGACCACCGTCACCGCCACCTCGGCGTTGTTCCGCGGCCCGGTGCGCACGAAACGCGCGACGCCCACTCCCTCCCCGGAATCTGGATCCGCATAGCATTCGGCGAACTGGGTGATCGCGCGATCAAACGCGTCGCCCTTGCCCAGGTACGCGGCGATCGCAATCCGGTCGCCAGAGCGCGCGTGGGCACGCGCCAGCGTCCAGCCGCAGGCGCGTCAGTAGATCGCAAGCCCTTCGGGCGGCAGGGCTTCGACCTCGACGGATGCCTTGCCGTCCCAGAGTTGGCGAACGTAGAAGTGCCGCTCGCGCCCCTCGGGACCGGCCGTGCGCAGCCAACCGAGCAGTATGTCGCTGGCGGCCTGCATCAGCCACTGACCCTGGACGACCCGCTCGCCGTGGTTTTCGAACTCGCTCGGGCCGGCATGGCGTTCCAGCACCGAGGCTTCGGCCTCCTTGACCTGCGGGAAGAGCGGGTCGTCTCCGTCGCGGCCCATCATGAGCGCGACCCAGCACTGGGTGCCGACGCTGCTAACTCCGATCACCTTGTGGGCCAGGTCGACCAATCGGTAGGTGTCCAGGAGGTGGCGGCGCGCCTCCGTCAGACTTGCTCGGTAATCCGCGGAGGAGTTCGCGTAACCGCTCGTGCAACTCCTCGCTCCGATCCTCGGACACGAGCTCGCGCACAGGGACCAGAAGTGGTGGGTCGCTGACGATCTGGGGCTCGCCGTCCTCGATCCGGACCAGGCGATCGAATGCCTTGAGGCTGTCCCTCTTCTGGGCCTTTGCGGCTTCCCTTCGCGCTTCTTTAAGGTGCCCCCGCGGGGCGACCTTCGCGAGATCGGTCAGGATGCGGTCGACATCGAGGCGCGCGTACCAGACCTCGAGGTTGCGCATCGCGGCGAAATCACGCATCGCCTCGCGATAGGCGCGCGCTGCGCTGAGTACCGCGGTCCGGATGTCCTACGCCGTGAAGCCGCGCTCGCGCCCCGCAACGGCGAGGCTCGCCGCGAGTCGCTTGACGTCCCACTCCCACGGTCCGGGAAGGGTCTCGTCGAAGTCTTTCAGGTCCCACACGAGCCGCCGTTCCGGCGCGGCGAAGACGCCGAAGTTCGAGAGGTGGGCATCGCGCACAGCTGAACCCGGAGCCCCGTAGTGGGGGTGTCCGCCAGATCCATCGCCATGATCGCGGCGCCGCCGCGATAGAACGAGAGAGGGGAGGCGCGCATTCGCCCGTAGCGGATCGGCATGAGCTCGGGGATCCGGCTGCGCGCCTGATCCTCGAGGACATCGACCGGATTACGACCGTTGGCCGGCGGCGCCCATCCGCTGTGGCTCGAGCGCGGAACTGCGGATCGCGCCGCCTTTCCCGCGGCTGCGCGCTCAGCCGGCGAGGGATTGACGCGCGAAGGCGCGGATTCGGTGCGCTCGGAGGCCATGAGGCGACGGCGGATTGGCTGTCCGCCTGACTCTAGCCCGCTCGGGAGATCGAGCGCGGCACCCGGACCCGCAGCGCCCCCGGCTGGATCTCGAACCGCAGCGGCGGGTCCAGCTCGACCGCCTCGCCGTCGAGCCCGGCGTGGATCGGAGCGGCGGCGTCCACCTCCAGTGAGGTCGCGCTCCACGAGCGCGCCGGCGGGCGGCGAGTACCCGCCGGCTTTCCGATCACGATGATCCCCAGGCGCCCGCCGGTCAGCGTCGGGCGGGCGCCGCGTGCGGAGGGGTCAGCCGGCGCGTAGGGGTTGTTGGAGACGAGCACGACCGCGGGGCGGTCGTGTTGGATCCCACGGTCGTCGACGAGGTCGAGCTCCGGTATCTCCCCGCCGGGACCGAGAACGGCGCGAGCTGTCTCCATGAGCGTGCGCAGCTTCGCGTCGCGGTAGGCCGATCGCCGGATCGCCTCGCCGTAGATTCCCAGCGAGACGACGTTCAAGAACAGGCGGCCGTTTACCGTGGCGACGTCGATGCGAGCCTCGGTTCCGTCCGTGAAGGCGTCGAGCGCAGCCGCCGGATCGTCTGGATCGAGGCCCAGGTCGCGCGCAAAGTGATTGCGGGTCCCGGCGGGAACGCAGATGAGCGGGAGTCGGTGCGCCCACGCCGCCGCCGCGACGGTCGACACCGAACCGTCGCCACCCCCCACGCCCAACGCGTCCGCGCCACCCTCAAGCACGCCGTCGATCGCAGCGGCGAGGTCTTGATGTCGCCCGAGGAGCACGACCTCGATCCCTCGTTCGCGAGCCCGCTCGGCGATCCGAGCCCGCGAGGCGGCGCCGCCGCCGGACTTCGGGTTCACGAAGAGCACCGGCCGCTGCGGCGACTGAGTGAGTGGGACGGTGCTCGTCAGGTTCTCCTCATACGGCGATTGAGCGCTGCGACCGCCGCCGGCGCGATGGCGGCGCCCGTCAGCGATCCGGCGATCACGTCGATGGGGTAGTGCACGCCCGTGTGCACACGTGAATAGGCCACCAGGCCCGACGCAAGGGTCAGCCCGACGCCGGCCTCGGGAAGCGCGATCGCCACCCCGCTCGCGTAAGCGACCGCCGAGGCCGCATGTCCGGAGGGAAACGAGCGCGTTCGAGGCATCATCACGTGGCGCTCGACCGGCACGCGGTGCATCGCCCGTTCAGGGCGCCGGCGTCCACCGAGCGGCTTCAGCAGCCCGTTGACGATCGCCGAGGTGACGGCAACCGAAACCATCCCGTTGAGCGCGGCCCTGCGACCGCGTGGGCCGCCGGCGATGGCGAGGACGGCGGAGCTTCCCAGCCAGAGCTTCGAGTGATCGGCCGCCCGCGAGAGGCGGCGGAATGCGCGATCGAGGGACGGCGTCGGCGTTGCCGCGATCGCGGCGTACACCGCCGTGTCGATCCGCGTCAGCTCGTCGATCCAGGCGACGCCGGGCTTTGCCTTCGGTGTGGCTGCCACGCGTTGATCGTAAGCGGCATCTCGCGGTTTAAGGGTCAGCCCGGTTGCCCGGCTGTCCGGGATCGGAGATGATGGGAACGCGCCCGATCGCGGCAGACGGCTCTGAAGGGAGACGCCAGGCCGATGGACGGATCCAGAACTCCGCAGGCTCAGCCGCAGCCTGTTACTGCGCGAGGCCGCGTGGTCAGGCGGGAGGCGCTCCTCGTCGACGACCCCGCCGAACCTCCGACTTCCCGATCAGAGGATCCCGGCGACGACTGCCTGCTGGCGCTCGCTGAGGCGGAGAGAGCGGTGCTCGTCTCGGGCGACCGGCACCTACTGCGTGCCGTTGGAGTTGGTCTCAGGCGTCGCTAGGCACGCCGAGTTGGTCTGAGTTGCTCTGAGTTTCGTGCAGATTGGGCGCTCGAATGGGATTCTGGCTCCGAGTTTCGTAACACAATTTTCAGGTGGACATTCACCCGCCGGCGCGCAAGCATGGCATCGTCGACGAGGACATCGAAATACGCCACAACGAACGCGATGAGCATCGACGACCAGGAAGACGACACTTCGCTTGTACCTCGGACCAGCTCGCGATGCACAGTTGCTCGAGATCGTCACGATCGTCCGCGACGACGGCTCGGAGCTCGCGATCCATGCAATGAGCATGCGGCCGAAGTACCGGCGCCTGCTGCCCGGAGACTGAGATGGCCAAGAAGAAGACACACGGCAAGACGGCAAGCGGCAAGCCGATCACCGACGAGATGGTCGAGAGGCTGGCCAAGCGGGCCGAGGCCGGCTACGACGTCGAGGAGACACTTCGCCGACGGCGTGGACGCCCAGCGATTGGCTCAGCACCCGCAACGGTCGAGTCCGTTCGTTTGGAGCCTGAGCTGCGAAACGCACTCGCGAAGCGCGCCGAGCGCGACGACGAGACGACGTCGTCGGTGATCCGGAAGGCGCTTCGTCAGTCCTCAAGGTCGGTTGAGACAGCGTTTGAGCAGTACCACGGCTCCTCGCCTATAGGTCGAGCCGCAGTGCAGACGTCAGGTCGCTGATCGCCTTGAGCTGCGGACTGTCCTGCCTCGTGCGGTCTACGGCCGCAGTCGGCAGGACAGTCCAACGCTGCTAGGCGGTTGCGCCCGCCTGCTCCGACAGCTCGTCCGCCTCCATTCTGGCGAGGGCCGCGTCGAGCGAGGCGTACTCAGCCTCGACGATCGCGGAGTACGCGAAGTCGATCGCAAACCGGGCGTCGTCCTCCGCTCGGTCGGCGCGTCGCTCCGTTTTGTGCAGATCGTGCTCCGCCTTGCGAGCCTCGATGTCCTCGCGAACCTTGCCGACGATTTCGTTCCAGGCGGCCTGCAGCTCGTTCCAGGGGTCCGAGATGCGCCCCTTATCCTCGCTTGCCAGCTCGCGCAGCACCTTGTTTTGCTTCTCAACCGCGGTGCGAGTGAAGTCGACGTCCTCCTCGAGATCCGCCTTCGCCTTCTCCCGGGCCGCAGTCACGCGGTCCTCCGCCTCCTTCGCGCGGGCCGCGAGCTTGCTCAATTCATCCGATACAGGCATTTCCAACCTCCTTCGTTTTGGTGGGCGGAGCCTGAGGGATGGCCGGGTGAGCGGTCGTCATCCATCGCTTGGTGATCTTCGGTCGAGCGCGACCGGGGATATGCTGGGCCCTGATGAACCGCCACCGGTACCGCTTTCGGGCGGGGAACCGGAGGGAACATCACGGCCTCGAGCTCTACCCAGCAGCAGCCTGAAGCCACGAGCCCTAGGACTCACCGGCTCCCTGCGCGCGGTCGTCTGGTCCGCCGGGAAGCCCTGTTCGAGCGGCTCTCGACGACTCCGCCCGGCGGCGTCGCCCTGGTATGCGCTCCGGCGGGGAGCGGCAAGACCATCCTCCTGCGGTCGTGGGCGGAAGAGGAGGGCCTCGGCGAGCGACTGGCCTGGGTTGCGGTCGACCGCGGCGAGCAGGACGGACAGCGCTTTTTGGTCTCGATGATCGACGCGCTCGCGGACGCGGCCGAGAGCGAGGGAGCGATCGAGCGGATCAAGCCGACCCCGAACTTCCGCGGCGAGGCAGTGGTCGAACAGCTGCTCTCCGACCTCGAGTTGCTCAACGACCCGCTCGTGCTGGTGATCGACGATCTGCACGAGTTGCACGCGGCCGAGGCCCTGACGTGGCTCGAGCTCTTCCTCGCGCGCATGCCGCCGAGGCTGCGGCTGGTCCTGGGGACTCGGCAGGAGCCGGAGCTGGGTCTACATCGGCTGCGCCTTGCCGACCGGCTTGTCGAGGTCCGGGCCTCCGATCTGTGCTTCTCCCAGGACGAGACGCGGGCATTGCTCGACGCGAGCGACATCGGGCTCTCGGGCGAGGCGGTGGCGTTGCTTCACGAGCGGACCGAAGGGTGGGTCGCCGGCCTCCGGCTCGCCGTAATCTCGCTGGCCGGGCATCCCGAGCCCGAACGGTTCGTGAGGGAGTTCTGCGGCAGCGAGCGCACGGTCGCCGGCTATCTGCTGGCGGAGGTGCTGGATCGCCAGCCGGATGAGGTCCGCGACCTGCTGCTCCGCACCTCGATTCTCGACCGGGTGAGCGGACCGCTGGCGGACTTCCTCACGGGCTCATCCGGATCTGAGCGGGTTCTGCAAGCCCTCGAGGATGCCAACGCCTTCGTCACCTCGCTCGACGTGGCGCGGTCCTGGTTCCGCTACCACCACCTGTTCGCCGACCTGCTCCGCCTCGAGCTCCGCCGGGCCGATCCGGCCAGCATCGAGGCGCTCCACCGGAAAGCAGCCGGCTGGCACGAAGAGCACGGATATCCGGTGGAGGCGATCCGGCACGCCGAGCGGGCGGAGGATTGGGGGCATGCGGCTCGTCTGCTTGCCGACAACTACCTCACTCTGCTCATCGATGGCCGCACCCCCGCCGTCCGCGAACTGCTGCGCGCCTTTCCGCCCGACGCTTCGGCGGCGGATGCGGAGCTGGCGCTCGCCTCCGCCGCCACGCTCATCACCGAAGCGGCCCTCGAGGAGGTGCCCGCCTACATCGATCTCGGCCGGCAGCTGGCTGACAGCGTCCCCGACGAGCGCAGGCCGCGCTTTGACCTCCACCTAGCCACGATCAGCCTTGCTCTCGCGCGCAGACGTGCCGATTTGGACGTCGTGCAGGAGGCGATGGCGTCGATGGAGGCGGCATTGGCGGCGCAGCCGGCGACGGAGCGCGATCTCAGCGACGCCGTAAGGGCCGTCGCGCTGCAGGAACTCGGGATCGCGGAGCTGTGGTCCTCGCGTTTCGAGCAGGCACGGCGCGATCTCGAGCAGGCGGTGGCGCTCGAACGCCGCGCCGGACAGCCGTTTCTTCAGGTCAGCTCCCTCGGTCACCTCGGGATCGCCTGTCCGTGGACGGGGTCCTCGCTCGCCGTGGGGCTCGAGCGGAGCGAGGAGGCGGTCCGGATCGCCGAGGAACACGGCTGGATGGACGACCCCGTGGTCGGTACCGGCTTGGCCACGGGGGCGATGGCGCTGCTCTGGCTCGGGCGATTCGACGAGGTCGAGCGGTGGCTTGCGCGGGCGCGGCGCGCGATGCGGCCGGACGGCGAGCCCGGCACCGAGTTGCTCGTCCATCACATCCAGGGCGTCCTCCGCCTGGTGCAGGCCCAGGCTGAGGAGGCGCTCGCGTGCTTCCGCGAAGCCGAGCGGATGCAGACCCTTTTGGCCGGCGAGCACGCCCTCGCCGTGACTACCAAGGCGCGGCTCCTTCAGACACAGGCACGCACGGGTGACGCAGCGGCCGCCCGTGCCGCGCTCGGCGACACGAGCGCAGAGGCCCGCGACGCGTCGGAGATGCGCATGACCGACGCGGTCGTTTGCCTCGCGGAGGACGACGCCGAGCAGGCGGTCGAGGTCCTGGCGCCGGTGACCGAAGGCTCCGCCCCGGCGCTTCACCGGCCATCGGCGATCGCCGAGGCAGCCGTGCTCGACGCCGTGGCCCGAGATGCGCTGGGCGACATCCGCGTCGCCGAGGACTCGCTGGAGCGGGCGCTCGACCTCGCGGAGTCGGATGGGATCATCCTGCCGTTCGCGCTCGCACCGGTTGCGGGCCTGCTCGAGCGCCATCCCCGCCACAGAACCTCCCATTCGACGCTGCTCTCGGAGATCACCGACCTGCTCTCCGGCTCCTGGACGCCGCGAGGTGAGCCCGAGCCGCTGCGGGAGGAGCTCAGCGAGGCCGAGCTTCGCGTCGTCCGCTACCTGCCCAGCAACCTGAAGGCGCCGGAGATCGCGGTCGAGCTGTTCGTCTCTCCCAACACGGTCCGCACCCACATGCGACACATCTACTCCAAGCTCGACGCGCACAGCCGGAAGGAAGCAGTCGACCGTGCGCGTGAGCTCGGATTGATCTCGTCCGGGTCTCGTTTGCGCTGACTCCTAACGAACCCGGCGTCGACGCGAGGGCACTGCGCGCCTCCGCGACGACCTCGTCGTCCGCCTGGACCTCGTATCGATCGGCCGAGATGCTGGTCTCCGAGACGAAGTCGCGTCGACCGTCGCTGTCCACCGCGTTGGCGATCAGGCCGATCGTGACCCCGAAGAGGCCGCCGGCGACCACGCTGCACAGCAGCAGGTAGCCAAAGGCCGGGCCGTTGAAGAAGATCCCGAACAGCAGCGCGAACAGCGTGCCGATCAGGGCTCCCTCACCGAGGCCGACGAGCGCGGCGCGGGCGGCGGTCATGCGACCCGTCACCTGCTCGACCGACCGCAAGCCCTTGCCGACGATCGCCACGTGCTCGACGGCGACGCCCTGGTCGGAGAGCGAGTCGACCGCGTGCTCGGCCTCGGCGTAGCTCGGATACGAGGCGACGGTCTTGCGGGCTCGAGAGTCGCTCGCCGCCGTGCCGGTCATCGTGTCGTTTGAGGTTGCCATTTCCTTC
>JBKPIV010000066.1:0-2805 GCA_046730395.1 Actinomycetota bacterium
AGCCTCGGGATCGGCGATCCAGATACGCCGACGTTCAGCCACATCGTCGCGACGATGCGCGAGGCGGTTGGGGACCCCGGCGCGCAGAAGTATCCGAGCAATCGGGGCCGGCCGGAGTTCCGGCGCGCCTTCTCCGACTTCTACATGCAGCGCTTCGGCGTCGAGATTGACCCGGTCGACCAGGTGATCCCCGCGATCGGGGCCAAGGAATGCATTTACAACCTCTGCTTCGCCTTCCTCGATCCCGGCGACGTCGCCCTCGCATCGGATCCGGGCTATCCGGTCTATACCGGCGGCCCGGTCCTCGCCGGCGCGGAGGCGCACCTCCTGCCGCTGCTGCCGGACAACGGCTTCGCTCCGGACCTCGACGCGATTCCGGCCGAGAAGCTCGAGGCGGCCCGGCTGCTCTTCATCAACTACCCGAACAACCCCACGGGCGCGGTGGTCCCAAATGGCTTCTTCGAGCGGGTCGTGGAGCTCGCCGAGCGGCACGAGATCCTCGTCGTGCACGACAACGCCTATTCCGAGACGACCTATGACGGCTACGTCGCACCGAGCTTCCTGGAGATGCCCGGTGCGAAGGAGGTCGGCGTCGAGGTCTTCTCGCTCTCCAAGGGGTACAACATGACCGGCTGGCGCTGTGCGGCGATCCTCGGCAACGCCGAGGCGATCAACACCTACTGGCGCCTGAAGACCAACGTCGACTCGGGCCTCTTCGAGGCCGTCCAGCTGGCGGGAGCCGCGGCCCTGCGCGGCCCGCGCCAGGTGGGCGATGAGATCTGCCGGATCTACGCCCGCCGGGGGGACCGGGGGGGCGAGGCGCTCGCCGACATCGGCGTCCGAGTCGAGCCGCCCAAGGGCACGATCTACGTCTGGGCGCCGGTACCCGACGGGCACACCTCGGCGACCTTCGCCGAGCTGGTGCTCGAGGAGGCCGCCGTCGTCGTCTCGCCGGGGTCGATGTACGGCCCCAGCGGGGAGGGGTTCTACCGGATCTCGCTGACCACCCCGGACGAGCTGATCCGCGAAGCCGTCGAGCGGCTCCGCGTCCACCTGGCGCCCTAGCGGCGCAAAGCCCGCCCGGACCGCGTACGGTGGTCGGACGGGAAGACAGGGCGGGGGGCGAATCGACCTTTACCTCCTCCTCAGCTAAAGGCGTGAGCCTTCGGCGCCGAACTTCGAACTGATGAGTGAAATCGGACTGATACTTGCGCTCGGCTGCGCACTGATCTCAGGCGTCGCGCTGCTCTGCAAGCACCGCGGCGCGGTCGACGCTCCCGACGTCGCCATGCGCAGCCCCCTGCGCAGCGCGTCGGCGCTGTTTCACTCGAAGTGGTGGGTGATCGGCTTCGGCCTCGCCTTCTTGGCCTGGTGCCTGCACGTCGCGGCCCTCTCGATGGCGCCGCTCTCGCTCGTGCAGGCGGTGATCGCCGGCGGCCTGGCACTGCTGGCCGTGCCCGCGCGCCACTGGTTCGGCATCTCCCTGGGCAGGCGCGATCTGTTCGGGCTTGCCCTCTGCGCCTCGGGGCTGGCGTTCCTGGCTCTGACGGCTGGGCACGGGCGGCCGGGCGGTGGCTTCACCGGCTCGACCATGATCGCCTACGAGGGCGGCGTCCTCGCCTTTGGCGGTCTGCTCATGCTCGCCTCCGCTCATCAACGGCTCCGCGGACGGGGCTGGCTGCTGCTTGCCGCCGCGGCGGGTACCTCGCTCGGGGTCTCGGACGTGGCGCTGAAGGCGCTCGCCGAGACGGTCCCAGGCTCGCCGCTCGGCGTGATCAGCCCCTGGACCGTGGTCGCGATCCTGGGTGGGATCTGCGCCTTCCTCGCGCTGGCCCGCGGCTTGCAGCTCGGTGAGGCGGTCGGTGTGATCGTTGCCTTCACGGCGGTCGCGACGCTGGCCGCGATCGCGGGCGGCATCCTCGTCTTCGGCGATCCGCTCGGCTCCGACCCCCTCACGGTGGTCACCCGCTCGACGGCCTTCCTGGCGGTGATCGGAGCGGCGGCGCTGCTGCCGATGGTGCCCAAGGGGAGCCTCGCTGCGCCCTAACATCAGGGTCAGTGCAGAGAAACCGCAACGGACGTCAGTCGGAGAGCCACTATCTGTCTGTGCGAGGGCGCTCCGATGACTCGAGGGCGCGCGACAGCGCGACCCGTGAAAGGTCGGAGGAGCGACCCGTCATTGTGTCGGGTGTCGTCAACCCTCGCGCTCGTCAGCGCGCCATCGCAGTCGGCATCGTCCGCGACGACGAGCATCGCGACGATCCCGTGGCGGAGCTCAAGGAGCTGCTGGGCACGGCGGGGGTCGCGACCGCCGGCGAGCTGACCCAGGCTCGCACCCGCCCGGACCCCGACCGCTACCTGGGCCGAGGCAAGCTCGCCGAGCTGCGGCGCGAGATCGCCGCGGCTGACGCCAACCTGGTCGCCTGCGACGATGAGCTGGTGCCGCGCCAGGAGCGCAACCTCGAGCAGGAACTGGGCGTGCCGGTGATCGACCGCACCGCTGTGATCCTGGACATCTTCGCCGACCACGCCCACACCGCCGAGGGCAAGCTCCAGGTCGAGCTGGCGCAGCTCGAGTACAACCTGGCGCGCATGAGGGGCCTGTGGACCCATCTCGAGCGCCTCGGCGGCGGGATCGGCACGAGGGGCCCCGGCGAGTCCCAGATCGAGACCGACCGGCGGCTGGCCAGGGACCGGATCGCCTCGCTGCGCCGGCGCCTCGAGCGGCTGGAGCGCAACCGCGGCGTGATGCGAGCGCGGCGCGAGGACGCCGCGATCCCGACGGTCGCCCTCGCCGGCTACACC
>JBKPIV010000067.1:0-4744 GCA_046730395.1 Actinomycetota bacterium
AGGCTCGCCCGCCGAATCGAGGAGGTCCACGGTGAGCCCGTCCGCGCCGTGGTCGAGTCGATGACCGGCGCCCGCCTCGTCCACGACACGCTCGAGGCCGAGGGCTGGTCGGTGGAGATCGCCGATGCCCAGAAGGTGAAGGGGCTCGCCCCGCTCGCCTGCAAGACCGACAAGATCGACTCGCTGGTCCTGGCCGTGCTCTCCCAGCGCGACCTGGTGCCGGCGATCTGGCTTCCGGACCCGAGGGTCCGCGAGGAGCGCGAGCTCGCCCGCTTTCGCCTCCACCTGGTCAAGCACAGCTCGATGCTCAAGCACCGCGTCCACTCGACCCTGATCAACTTCGGGCGGCCCTGCCCGGTCACCGACCTCTTCGGGCTCGAGGGCAGGCGGCTGCTCGAGCGGCTCGAGGTCCCCGAGCCCTGGCGGGGGAACGTGAGCGCCTCGGTGGCGTTGATCGACGACCTCGAGCGCCAGATCGCCGAGGCGAACCGCCGCCTCAAAGCAGGTCACGCAGACCACCCCTACATCCCGCTCTTGATGAGCGCGCCCGGGATCGGCTGGGTGCTCGCCTTCACGATCGCCGCCGAGATCGGCGAGATCGAGCGGTTTGCCTCACCCGAGAAGTTCGCCGGCTACACCGGGCTTTGCCCGCGCGTCGTCCAGTCGGGCGACTCCGACCGGCGCGGCCCCTTGAGCAAGCACGGACCGCGCTACCTGCGCTGGGCGCTGCTCGAGGCGACCATGCACGCGCTCCGCCACCCGGCCTACTCCGAGCGCCACCAGCGGAACAAGAGACGGCTCGGCAAGCAGCGCGGCGCCAAGGTCGCCCAGATCGACATCGCCCGCCGGCTTGCCCACGCGATCTGGCACATGCTTACTCGCAACCAGGAGTTCGCTCCCCGAGGCGCCACTCTTCGTCTGGCGGCCTGACCGCCCTTTTGGACTTGCGCCCGCGAGCGACGATCCGATTTCGCCTGATCCTCCCGCCGAGGAGGCCATAGAGACATGAGCGCTGCTCCACACCCCGAAACCGCGAGAAGACCCTGACGACGAGCTATCGACCGTTACTTGACATCAGGCCCTTCTTCATAGAGACGAGCGGCAGGTCTGCTTCACGACGCGGTAGACACGGCTGCATCCGCTTGGCGAAGCGGGCGTCTCCATCCGAGACGCCCGCTCCGGTCGAAAGGACAAGCCGGTACTCGGTCGCGGCGGGCGCCTCCCGCTCGTCCATGTCAGAAGTCTCGGTGTCCACGATCGAGACGCTCGCTCGAGTCGCAATTCGGCAGTTCTACGTCTCGGCGCTCTCCACGTCGGGCATTGCAATACGGACTACTCCTTGAGCTCTTGTAGGCCGCGCGCGAGCGCGTCGATCGCGCGATCGACGAGCTCGAGGAGATCGCTCTTGCCGTCGTCGGTCTGCCATGCGTCGATGGCGGTGATGATCGCGGCTCCGAACGCCGCCGCGATCACGCGTGCGGCGAGGTCGTCGCGCGGCAGACCGCGCTTCTGCGCGAGCAACGCCGCGAGCATCTCGCCGCCGCTGCCCTGCTGCGCGAGCATCCGCGCGCGCAGCTCGGGGACCGAGGTCACCAGTCGCGTGCGAATCAGGAGCTGCTCGGGATCGCGCCGGTAGAGGCCCCCGATTGCCTCGCGCGTGATCGCGCGCAGCGTTTCGGCAACCGGCTCGTCGTCCGGCCGCGCCTCGACCAGATCCGGCGCGATCGGGTCGTACTCGTCCCAGATGACCACGTCCTCCTTGGTCGGGAAGTAGCGGAAGAAGGTTCGGGGCGAGATGGCGGCGGCAAACGCGATGTCGTCGACGGTCGTGTTCTCGTAGCCCTTCTCGGCGAAGAGCCGGAACGCCTCGGCCTGGATCATCAGGCGCGTCTTCGTGCGCTTGCGCTCGCGCAGGTCGTAGGTCGGTTCCGCCATCGGGAAAAACGGTACCAGCGTTGCGGCGGATGCTGACTTGATTACGTAGTTCGCCACATTGACAGAAGCTGCCGTACTGTCGTACCCTGCCGATGATCGAGGAAAGGAGCCACCGTGACCACCTCCGCCGCCGTCCCCGCCCGCGCGCCCGCAGCAGCCTCGGATCGACTGCCCCCGGAGCTCGTGAAGCTCGCCCTGACCCTGATGCTCGGGGCCGTCATGGTCGCGATCGACATGACGATGGTGAACGTCGCGCTAGATACGCTCGTGCGCGAGTTCCACACGTCGGTCGCGACGATCCAATGGGTCTCAACCGGCTATCTGTTGGCCCTCGCGATTGTGATCCCGCTCACGGGCTGGGCGGTCGAGCGCTTCGGGGCCAAGCCGGTCTGGACGGCGGCGCTGGTCGTCTTCGTGGCCGGCTCGGTGCTATGCGGGATCGCGTGGTCGGCCAGCAGCCTGATCGCCTTCCGGGTCATCCAGGGGCTCGGCGGCGGCATGATCATCCCGCTGATCCAGACCGTCCTGGCGCGCGCCGCCGGCCCGGAGCGGGTCGGGCGCGTCATGGGCGTGGTCGGCGTGCCGGCGATGCTCGGACCGGTCCTCGGACCCGTGCTCGGCGGCCTCATCGTGAGCGACGCGAGCTGGCGCCTGATCTTCTACATCAACGTCCCGATCTGCCTCGCGGCGCTCGTCGCATCGCGCCGCGTCAAGATGCCCGACACCAGGCGCGCCGCCGGGTCGCGGCTCGACGTGGTCGGCCTGTCGCTGCTCTCACCCGGGCTCGTCGCAATCGTCTACGGCCTCTCGGAGGCGGGCATCCACGGCAGCTTCGCCGACGCTCGGGTTCTCGCCCCAGTCGCGCTCGGCGTCGGCCTGCTGGCCGGCTTCGCGGTCCACGCGCTGCGCACCCGGACCGAGCCGCTCATCGACGTGCGGCTGTTCCGCGGGCGCAGGTTCACGAGCTTCTCGGGAGTCGTCTTCTTCTTCAGCATGGCCATGCTCGGCACGGCGCTGCTGCTGCCGCTCTACTACCAGCAGGTCCGGGGCGAAGATGCGCTGCACGCCGGCCTCCTGCTCGCGCCGCAGGGTCTCGGAATGGGCATCGCGCTCGTGATCGCCGGCAAGCTGACTGACCGGCTCGAGCCGCGGCCAATCATCGTCGCCGGCCTCGCGCTGACCGCCGCCGCCACCTTCGCCTACACGCAGATCGGCGCGCACACGAACCTCGTCCTGCTGAGCACGGCAGCGCTCGTGAGCGGACTGGGCATCGGCGCGGCGCTCGTGCCCGCGATGACCGGCGTCTACGCCGGGCTTGCCTCGGACGCGGTCCCGCGCGCGACGACATCGATCCGCATCTTCCAGCAGCTCGGCGGCTCATTCGGCATCGCGATCCTCGCCGTCGTGCTTCAGCAGCAGGCGACCGGCGCCGCGACTGCGGGCGCTCTCGCCGGCGCCTTCGCCCATACGTTCTGGTGGGCGCTCGGCTTCACCGCGCTGGCTGGGCTGGCGACGCTGATCCTGCCAGGTCGGCGGGACGAATTCCAGCCTCGCTTAGCGCAACGGCCGCGGCCTAGCTCCGGTCGTGAGCAGGCGGAAGTCTGAGTCGTGGCTGGCAGTCGGCGCCGCGGGTGATGAGGTCGGCGACGTCACGGCCGGTGACGCGCCACTCCAACGGCCTGCGGATCTGCTCGTAATGGCGCTCGAACGCGTCGAGGCCGTCGACGACAGTCCGCGGGGTGGCGAATTCGTTCGCGTGGGCACCTTCCGTTCTAGGACCGAGAAGATCTCGATCCGCTTGAGCCAAGGAGGCCCTACTCGGGGATACCGTTGTCGCGGTGCGACGGATGCGAGCGTCCACGCGAGCCCCCGGCGG
Source organism: Actinomycetota bacterium (assembly GCA_046730395.1). Taxonomy (GTDB): domain Bacteria; phylum Actinomycetota; class Thermoleophilia; order Solirubrobacterales; family 70-9; genus AC-56. Next base: position 3,812 of record JBKPIV010000067.1, read on the forward strand.
CTCCCGCCTCGGACGACCTCCGAGAGCGCGGATCGATTCTCATGCAAACGCCTGCTTCGCCCTGGCGGAGCAGGCGTCAGAGGAGGCCAGTCCGGCGCACTTGGAGCCGTCCACTGCGAGCGTGGCGCAGCCCAAGCCCCACTAGGTGTCGGTCTTGATCGGCACGCCGCGTCGCACGAGGCGCCGCTTCGCGTTATCTGGTCTCCGACAAGCTGATCTGGGGAGCAACGGCACGGAGCCTGCGGAGAGAACGCGTGTTGGGCGACCTCTTCGGCGAGATTGGGCCTGGCCAGTGCGATGAGTTCTTGCTCCGGAGAGCGTCTACAGAGGAGGAACGATGAGCAAGGTGAGAGCCAACACTTCGATCTCGCTCGACGGCTATGTAGCCGGACCGAATCAGAGCGAGGACAACCCCCTCGGTGAGGGAGGCGAACAGCTCCACGAGTGGATGTTCGCGCTGAAGGCCTGGCGCGAGACGCACGGTGAGGAGGGCGGAGAGGTGAATCCGAGCACCGAGGCCGTTGAGCAGATGCACGCCAACGTCGGCGCCTTCGTCATGGGGCGCAACATGTTCGGCCCGATTCGCGGCCCGTGGGAGGACGACTCCTGGACGGGCTGGTGGGGCGACGATCCTCCGTACCACACCCCGGTCTTCGTCCTTACCCACCACGAGCGCGAGCCGGTGCAGATGGAGGGAGGCACGACCTTCCACTTCGTGACCGACGGAATCGAATCCGCTCTCGAGCAGGCGCGCCAGGCGGCGGGCAATCAGGACGTCCTGGTCGCCGGTGGCGCCAGCGCCATCCGTCAGTACCTCGCCACCGGTCTGCTGGACGAGCTCCATCTGCACCTCTCCCCGGTGGTCCTCGGCGAAGGCGAGCGACTGCTGGAAGGCGTTGGCTCCGACGTAAGGCTTGAACAGCTCCGCGCGGT
>JBKPIV010000068.1:0-10582 GCA_046730395.1 Actinomycetota bacterium
AACCCGACCATGCCGCCAACGAAGACGATCATCAGTGGCTCCAGCAGCGAGGTCAGCGCCTTCACCTTCGCGTCGACCTCGGCCTCGTAGAAGTCCGCGATCTTGTTCAGCATCTGCTCGAGCTGCCCGCTTTCCTCCCCCGGTGGACGCAAGTACGACCGCATTGCTCTAAGCACTATTTAGGGACTTGCTAAAGGGCTCGGCCGCCGGGTCGATTAGAGGCGGCGTAAAGCAAAAGCCAGGGCCTTGGTGAAAAAGGCAAACCCATCGCGAGGTGGGGACGCAAAGCCAACGGGGCTCCGAGAGAGATCTCAGAGCTAGCCGGGCTGCCACCGGGGTCAGAGACTTCCGAAGGCACGGGGCTCTGGCAGCAACTGAACCAAGGAGGTTCAAATGCTGTTGAAGCTCCGTCAACGGATGGCGAACGAGGAGTCGGGCTTTACGCTCATCGAGCTCCTGGTCGTCATGCTCATCATCGGTCTCCTGGCGGCGATCGCGATTCCGACCTTCTTCAACCAGAGGGAGAAGGCCAGGGACGCGGGAGCCAAGGAGATGGCACATACCGCCCAGGTGGCGATGGAGACCCTCGCGACTGACGCGAACGGGTCGTATTCCACCGCCACCCCGACGGCCCTGAACGCGATCGACAACTCGCTCGCGCTTGCGCCCGGCACTCCGCCGAAGCCGTACCTGAGCGCTGCGGACCCGACCACATCGGGTAACGGGTGGACCCTGACGATTACCTCGCCGACGGGGAACACGTTCACGATCGCCCGCAGCGACGCCGGCGCTCTGTCGTTCACCTGCGCAGTGCCGGCAGGAAACAACAGGGCCGGTTGTCCGACAGGCAATAACTGGGGCTGATCTAGCAGTTCAGTCAGCTGACGCTCCAGCGAGCGTCCTAGCCGAGAAGAGGGCGGGCCCTAGGCCCGCCCTCTTTTTTGGCCGTTTGATCGAGGGGAGGGGAGCTTTTCGTCAATCCTCGGTATACCGGCCTCCACCTGCAGCGCCGATGAGAAGCCCGTGGGCACGCGTCCAACAGGGATAGGCATCCTTCGCGGGGAGGACGGCTTCGCGCTGCCGACGGTCTTCTTCATCATGATCGCCGCCCTCGCTGTCGTCACCGTCGGGGTGATGTCGACGATCAATACGGAGCGCGGGACGGTTCGCGACCAGCAGACGAAGGCGGCCGTGCAGCTCGCCCAGGCCGGCGTGGACGAGGCGGTGCTCCAGTACAACCGCTTGACGCCGAGCCCGGCGAACCGCTGCAGCCCGGTGACCTCGAGCCTGCCGGACGCGAACGGATGGTGCCGTGTTCCGGCGCAGCAGCTCAACGGCGGCACCTTCAGCTACTACGTCCAGGTCCCGGCCGTGGACGGGCTGGGCAAGTTCGTCGCGGGCCCGGATGGCAACATCACCCTGAGGGTCGTCGGCGTCGGGACGATGGGCACCACCACCCGACGGGTGCTGGTCGACGTCAAGTCCCTCGGTAGTCAGCCGTTCCCCGACGACTACGTGGTGAAGTCGGCCGGCAACATCACCCTCAACGGGAACGCCGAAATCCACGCCGGCACCGCCACCAACGGCGGTGTTTCGATCGCCAGCAACGCGAAGGTGTGCGGCCCGGTGAGCGTCGGCGTCGGCCAGACGGTGAGCGGCAGCGGAAGCTTGTACAACGACACCGCCTGCACGCAGCAGAGCACGAGCTATAACCAGCAGAGCCTCAACCTGCAGCCGCTCGGCGCGGTCCCGAGCACCAGCAACGACGACTTCCTCTTCAGCAAGGACCTGGTCAGCGCCGGCAACAAGTCGAAGGCCTGCTTCGACGGCCACGACGGGAATGGGGCACCGAGCACGGCGTGCTTCAACCGCCGCCTCGACCTCCAACAGAACACCTCGGTGACTCTGACCGGCTCCGTCTACGTCCTCTGCAAACTGACCATGAGCAGCAACACCTCGCTGGTCGTCCCCAGCGACAAGGCGGTGGAGATCTGGTTCGACTCGCCCGAGCACTGCGCCGACACCAGGGACCCCAGCTGCCTCCCCAACAGCACGGCTCCCTGCGTGCAGCTCGACATGTCCTCGAACAGCCGAATCACCAGCAACAGCACGAACCCGTCGGACGTGCGGCTCCTCTTCGTCGGCTCGGCCACCAGGCCCAGCACGGTGAACCTGGCGAGCAACACCGACGCCAACGCCGCCTGCCAGCAGAACATGATCCTCTACGCGCCGCTCAGCGACGTCTTCATCAAGGGCGGGAACACGAACTCGGGCTCCACCTACTGCGGGGCGCTGGCTGGCCGCACCGTCTCCCTCGACAGCAACGTGGTGCTGACGGCGGGTAGGCACGACCTTACGCTGCAGTCGACCTACCCCTACTACCAGCCAACGCAGTTCGTCGAGTGCCCGGCCGCGCCGGCGAGCGCGCCGAACTTCGACTCCGGTTGCTGAGCATGCGAGCTCTCGCCTCGATCGTGAGGAGCCGGCTGGCGGGCGAGGAGGGCTTCACCTTGCCGGAGCTGCTGATGGCGACGGTGCTCAGCCTGCTGATCGCAGCTGCCGGCTTCATGATGTTCACGACGGCGATCCGCAGCCAGGCCGGCCTGAATGGCCGCGACCATGCGATCCAGCAGGCCCGCTTCGCGATGGAGCGGATGATCAGGGAGGTTCGCCAGGGCGGAGCGCTCGTGGGCACCCCGACCGCCCAGAGCCTGTCGTTTAGGACCTTCGTCGCCGGCAGCCCGGTGTGCGTCGGCGGCCAGAACGATCCGGACGCCCACAAGCCCTGCATCGTCACCTACAGCTGCGCGAGCGGGATCTGCACGAGGCGCGAGCAGAATCCCTACACCGGTGCGCAGGGGTCCTCGGTCCCGATGGTCTCCGGTCTCGCCACGCCCAACGTCTTCGAGTACTGGTCAGATCCCACGACCGAATGTCAGCCGCCCCCGCAGGTATCGAACGAGGCGGTCAGCATTCGCGATGAGGCGACTCTGCGGAATTCGGACCCGGAGGCGCTGAGCCGCGTCTGCGTCAGCTTCGTCTTCCCGAAGGCCTCCGGATGAGCGGATCGCCAGACGGCCAGCCGGCGCGGCCCGGGCTCCGAGCGGAGGCCGGCCTCACGCTCGCCGAGGTGATGGTGGCCGCCCTGGTGCTCATCCTGGGCGCGCTCGCCGTGCTCAGCCTGGTGAGCGCCAGCGCCCGCAACAGCTTCCGCGCCGAGCAGAGCCAGGTCGTCGCCAACCGCCTCCAGGACGAGCTGGAGAAGTTCCGCCAGCTGGCCGATAGCGCCAACTACGACCGGATCGCGCTCGACCAGGCGCCGACCGTCTCGAGCGATCCAAACGACCCCGCCTGGCGGGTCTCCGGCAGCACCTACGCCGTCAACCGCAACCGCACCGGCTTCCAGGCAATGGTCTTCAATGGCGGCGGCTTCGCGCCTGTGAGCCACTTCTCGAGTGGTGACGTGCAGGGCACGATTCACCGCTACGTCGTCTGGGAGCCCTCCACCGCCTGCCCGGCCCCGGCTCCCGGCTGCCTGAAGCGCGTGATCGTCTCGATCGCGCTCGACCCCACCGGCTCCGCCGGGATTCGGCGCTACCAGGAGATCCAGACCCTGATCGGCGACCCGACGGCGCAGCAGCAGCAGGGTGATCCGTGCGTGGGGTCGGCGTGCGACTCGACCCCCTGGACCTTCTGGCTCACCGATACTCCCTGCAACAACGCGGACCGCCAGCCGATCGTCGACAGCAACGGGGACGGTCAGCCCGACGATCACCTCACCCACAACACCCGCGGAGCCTGTAGCACGGGGTTGAAGGACGGGAGGGACTGCTCGACCCTGTTCGGCGTTACGACCTGCCAGGCCGGCGCCCCGGATCTGATGGTCACCCACCCGCCGCCGGTCTTCTCCGAGGAGCCGCTGGTCAACTTCGCCACCGACGTGCTCTCCTCAAACCCGTCGGAGGACAAGGGCGTGCGCACTTTCAAGCCCGGCACGGACGGCTGCCCGCTGCTCGACGTCGCGACGGCCGCTGAGGGCCCGGTCGCCGGCGCCAGCCCCTCCCGCTACCGCTACCAGGAGATCCACAAGTGGGTCTCGCCGCCGATCCCGAACGGCTTCACCGTCGCGCTCAACGGCTCCGGATCCCTCAACCTCTGGACCCGGACCATCGGCGGGGCCTCATACGCGGGACGGATCTGCGTCTGGCTCTTCCAGCGCCAGCTCAACCTGGTGGGCACGCCGGTGGATACGCCCGTGGCCAACCTGTTCACGTCGCCGCCGGCGGGCAGCTGCCTCGAGCCCGGTCTCAACCTGACCTACTTCCAGTGCACCAAGAACCCGTGGCCGAGCAGCAAGTGGTCTGAGATCAACATCCCGCTGAGCTTCACCGCCAATCTGCAGCTCATCCCGCAGAGCAGGCTCGGTCTTGCGATCCAAGTCGAGCGGGCCGGGACGAACGGCGGCGGGCTGCAGTTCATCTACGACGAGCCCAGCTACGAGAGCCGCCTGGAGGTGAAGACCACCTCCCAGCTGCCCTTCTGAGGCGGACGGCTCCGGCTAAAGCCTGGGCTCCCGCCAGCCGACTTCACTCCTGATGGTTCCACTTGCCTCCTTCGCCTTCGTCGGCGGGCTGCTCACCGGAAGCTTCGTCGGTGTGGTCGCCCACCGCGTCCCTCGTGGTCGCTCGATCGTCGGCCCGCGCTCCGAGTGTCCGTCCTGCGGTGGGCAGATCGCGGCGTACGACAACGTTCCGGTGCTCTCCTGGCTGGTGCTCGGTGGCCACTGCCGCAGCTGTGCCGCTCGGATCCCAGCTCGCTATCCGTTGATCGAGCTCGGCGTCGGCGCCGCCTTTGCCGCCACGGCGCTGGTCTTCCGAGACGACGCGGCGGCCTTGGCTCTTGGCCTCGTCTTCGTCGCCGTGCTGGCGGCGATCACTCTGACCGACCTCGAGCGGCGTGTGATCCCGAACGCGATCCTCCTGGTCGGGAGCATCATCGGCGTGGCGATCGTGGCGGCCACGGACTCGGCCAGCCTGCCGGAGCGGGCGGCGGCGGCGGCCGGCGCCGGCGGCTTCCTGCTGCTCTTTGCGCTGATCTACCCGCGTGGGATGGGGATGGGGGATGTCAAGCTCGCCGCCGTCATGGGGCTCTTCCTCGGCGTCTCCGTGATCCCGGCGCTGTTCGTCGGCATCCTCCTGGGGGCTGTTGTGGGCCTGGCGCTGATGCTTCGGTACGGCGCGGAGGCGCGTAAGCACGCGGTTCCGTTCGGACCCTTCCTCGCCGTTGGCGGCGTCGCCGGACTGCTCGCGGGTAGCCAGATGATCGACGCCTATCTGGACCTTTTCGTGCGCTGAGGCGCGCGCCCGGCCGCCCCTCGAACGTTCATCACTCTTCGGTATGGCGAGGCGGACGCACGCGGCCGATGGAGAGTGGGACGGCCGCTAACGGTACGGACGAATAACCAATGTTGACCATCAGCAATAAGCCGCAGTCAATCGTCGGGCTCGACATCGAGACGGGCAGCATTGCCGCGACCGAGGTGCGCGCCAACGGCTCGCGGGCGGTCAGCCGCACCGCGATCGCGCCTCTCGACCCCGGCGTGGTCAACGAGGGTGAGGTACTGGATGCGGAAGCCCTTTCCGGCGCGCTGCGTGGCCTCTTCTCACGTAACAAGCTCGGCAAGGCGGTCCGCCTCGGAATCGCGAACCAACGGGTTGTCGTTCGGACCATGCAGCTCCCCCTGATCGAGGACGAGAAGGAGATCGACACTGCAGTGCGCTTCCGGGCGCAGGACCAGATCCCGATGCCACTCGACCAGGCCGTGCTCGACCACCGCGTGGTCTCGCGCGGTACAGGGCCGGATGGCGAACGCCAGATGGAGGTCCTCGCCGTCGCCGCCAGGCGGGACATGATCGTCTCCTTGCTCGAGCCGCTCCGCAAGGCGGGCTTGCGGCCGATCGGCATCGACCTTTCGGCTTTCGGCTTGATCCGCGCACTGGACGTGAGCCCAGAGCTGCCAGCCGAGGGCGAGGAGGGACAGGTTCAGACCACCACCCTCTTCTGCAATCTCGGCGACATCACCAATCTCGCGGTGGCCAGGGGAGGGAAGTGCCTGTTCACCCGGGTCGCGCCGTTCGGCATGGAGAGCATCGCCCAGCGCTTGGCCGATGAGCAGGGAGTCGCGATGGAGGACGCCCGCGATGCCCTGCTCGACGTCGGGCTGGAGGAGCAGGTCGACTCCTTCGAAGGCGACAAGTCAGCGCTTGGCACGCGCAAGACCCTCGAGGAGGGCGCCTCGAAGCTGGTCGACGAGCTCCGGCTCTCGCTCGACTTCTACGGCGCGCAGGAGGGAGCCGCCGCGATCGACAACGTGGTTCTCAGCGGGCCCGGCAGCAGCGTTCCCGGGCTTCCCGAGCGAGTCCAGGTCGGCCTCGGCCTCGGTATCGAGGTGATGACGCCCGCGGCCCTCCAGGGAATTCACGAGGAGGACGCGGCCCGGCTGACCGTCTCCTACGGATTGGCGATCGACTGATGCGGCCCGTCAACCTCATCCCACCCGACGAGCGGCGCGGCGACAGCGCTCCGCTTCGGACGGGCAGCCTCGTTTACGTCCTGGTCGCCGGCATGGCCCTGCTCCTACTCGGGTTCGTCGCGGTAGCGCTGACGAGCACGCAGATCAAGGATCGGGAGTCCCAGAGGGCAAGCCTGCAGCAGGAGCTCGACCAGCAGACGGCCAGGGCGAACAGCCTGGCCGCATTCGCGAGCTTCCGCGCCATCCAGGTGCAGCGTTCGGCGACCGTCAGCAGTCTCGCCCAGAGTCGCTTCGACTGGCAGCGCGTGCTTCAAGAGCTCTCCCTCGTTCTGCCCAGTGACGTTCACCTGACCACGCTGACGGGAACCGTCAGCCCCGACGTCACGATCGACGGAGGCGCTGACGTGACGCTCCGTAGCGACATCGAGGGGCCGGCGCTGGAGATCGCCGGGTGCGCTCCGGGACAGGACGCCGTCGCGAGCTTCGTCTCCGCCCTCGAGGACATTGACGGGGTGACGCGGGTGGGCCTCGACTCGTCCCAGATCGACAGCGCCGGCAGCGCCGGCTCGGCAGCAAGCTCGTCCGCAAGCGGGGGCGACACTCAGTGCAACGCCGGCCCGAGGACGGCGAACTTCAAGATCGTCGTGGCCTTCGACCAGGTCGCGGCTCCGCCCACCGCGACCACGGCGCCGTCAGTGCCGTCGTCAGTGGCCTCGGGGTCGGGGGGCGACTCGTCCCAGGTGGCGGACGGCCAGTCGGAAGAGGCGGTGGCGCGGGCCTCAACCCGGGTCCAGACCAGCAAGGCTCAGAAGGCGAAATCGACCCTGCTCCCGGGGGGCTAGAGATGAAGGGATCCGACAAGGCAATCGTGCTCGGCGTGGTGATGGCGCTCGTGCTCGCGGGCTTCTACGTCAAGGTTCTCTCGCCCAAGCGCGAGAAGGCGACTTCCCTGAGCAAGGAGATCACCGAGCTGCAGGCGAACGTCGATACGCAGAAGCAGACCGCGGCCTTCGCGGAAGATGCCCGTCGGCATTTCCCCGCCTACTACGGCCGTCTCGTCGTACTCGGCAAGGCCGTTCCCGCCGATGCCGACACCCCCTCGCTGTTGGTGGAGGTCAACTCGGTCGCGAACCGGACCGGTGTCAAGTTCAACGGTCTCCAGCTCTCCGCCGCCTCCGCGAGCACGAGCTCGTCGACGTCCTCCACCAGCACGTCCAGCGCGGCGAGCGGCGTCGATGCCAGCAGCTCCGGCACCGACACGAGCACCAGCGGCACGTCGACGACAGGCGCAACCGGCACAACCGCCACCACGCCGAGCTCTGGCACTACGCCGAGCTCCGGCGCGACGCCCAGCTCTGGCACGACGCCCACCTCTACAGCAACGGCGGGCACGACCACGCCGACGGCCGCAACCGAGGCGACGGCGGCCAATCTTCCGCTCGGTGCTTCGGTCGGCGCTGCCGGGCTGCCGACGATGCCGTATGACCTCAGCTTTGAGGGCACCTACTTCCAGGTCGCGGACTTCCTCAAGGGGGTCGACGATCTGGTGCACATGCGCGGGTCGAGCCAGGTCGCCGCAGACGGCAGGCTGCTGACGATCGACGGCTTCTCACTCTCGCCAGGGACCGCCTCCGAGCCTTCCAATCCCACGCTGATCGTCAAGCTGGCGGTGACCAGCTACGTGACACCGAGCGACCAGGGTCTGACCGCAGGCGCCAGCCCGAGCGGGCCGTCCTCGCCGCTGACCCAGCCCCAGGCCCAGCCCGCGAGCGCGACGGTGACGCCATGAAGCCGTGGAAGGTGCAGAAGCTCTTCGGTGACGTGGTCTACGACCTGCGCAGCCGAGGGCTGCTGCCGGTCGTGATTCTGCTCGTCGTCGCAATGATCGCGGTCCCGATGCTGATCTCCCGTGGCGGAGACTCCTCGTCCTCAGGCTCCCTGCAGTCCGCCAGCGCCACCGCCCATACGGCCCCTGAGGCCGAGCAGGCTGTGGTCTCGTACTCGCCGCCCGGCATTCGGGACTACAAGAGCCGGTTGAACGACCTCTCGCCAAAGAACCCCTTCCGCCAGCCGGCGGGCTCGTCCGCATCCGCATCCGCATCCGCGGCATCCCAGCTCAGCTCGTCGGTGACGGCGCCCGCCACGAGCGCACCGACGTCCTCAACCGCGCCCGTCAGCAGTGGCGGCAGCAGCACCGGTGGCGGGAGTGGGACGGGGACGAGCACTACCCATCATTTCTATCTCTTCCATTCGGTTGCCGATCTGTCCTTCGGCGACGTCACCCAGCCGCTCGTCCGTCACGAGAAGACCAAGACCTACGCCATGCTTCCGAGCGAGGCCGCGCCCGTCTTGGTCTACCTGGGCAGCACTCTGGATGAGAAGAGGGCCCTCTTCTCGGTCTCGAAGTACACCGATCAGCTCAGCGGTCCCGGTACCTGCACCCCGGGGCCGACGGACTGCTCGCTGCTCGCCCTCGCCCCGGGTCAGACCGAGGACATGGTCTACGCGGGCGACGGCAAGACCTACCGGTTGAAGATCAACAAGATCACCCGTGTGATCGTCAAGAATCCGTCGGGCAACTAGCCCGGGCCAAAGCTTCACAAAGTAAAGCTTTGGCGCTATTCTGGGGTTCGTGTTCGACCGCGAATGTCCCGTCTGCCGGACGGCGGAGGTCATCTCCGGCAAGTGGACTCTCCTCATCATCCGCGACCTGGCGGACTCCTCGCTCCGGTTCTGTGAGCTGGAGCGCTCCCTGGAGGGGATCAGCCCCCGGACCCTCTCGCTGCGCCTGAGGGCGCTCGAGGAGCACGGAATCGTCGAGCGCCGCACCTTCCCCGAGGTGCCCCCGCGTGTGACCTACCAGCTCACGGACAAGGGCGCGGCCCTCGTCCCGCTGATCGAGGACATGCGCACCTACGGCCGCCGCTGGCTCCCGGTCGACGAGCGCGAGCCCGTCAGCGCCGCCGTCTAGCTGCAATCACCCATTCACACGCAGGAACGCCCTCGCCCGCGGGCGAATCCGACTGCGTGACAACACTTGAGAGCACGACCGAGAGGCTCGAGGAGGCGCTGAGGCGCCTCGCCGTCGAGGCCGCCGACCTGTTCGAGGGGCTCCTCGCGACCGGTGCGGAGATGCCGTTCGATCTCGAACCCACGGACGACGGGCCGCTGCCCATGTACTCCTACGCGCCCATGACGGACCAGTTCATCGAGCGCCACCTGGCGGAGCTGCGGCGCCTCGAGGCATTCGTCGAGGTCCGCGAGATCGCCAGCGAGGAGGCCGCGATCGGGTTCATGGTCGGGCTCTGGGAGGGGAAGACCGAGTTCGACGTGGCGGGCGACCGCCTGCGGGGCGCGATCGACGCGGTGCTTTCGATGATCTCCTCCGACTCCGACGAGGCCACGCCCGCGGGGGAGGTGATCGTCCCGCTGGTCGGCTTCCACATGCCCAAGGACGAAATCGAGCTTGACGGGGTACGGATCGTGCGCGCCGACCTGCTCGAGGACGCGCCGCTCGACGCGGTCGATGCGACCCGCTCCGGTGGTCGTGGCAAGCCCGGCTTCCTGGCCTGCCTGAGCACCGGCCTCGCCGCGGTCGCCCCGGCGGCCGCGGTTGCCGACGACCTGCGTCGCGCGCTGCGCACCATGCGGCTGTTCCGCCCCGGCGCCGTCGGGCTTGCCGCCCACGGCTGGGCGAGGCGGACCGGTGGCTGGGAGCGCTTCGGCACCGGCGTCGGACGCCCGCGCCAGGGCGGATATCGGCTGACCGGCAACGAGGTCCCAGAGCTGGAGAACTTCTCGCGAACGCTCACCGAGCGCGGCTCGCGAATGCCCTCGCTCGACTGGGCGGCGTCCCGGTTCGAGCTGGGCGCCGAGCGCGGCTCGCTGATCGAGGCGCTGAGCGACTACCTACTCGCCCTGCGCGGCCTGCTCGAGGGTGGAGGCCCCGCCAGGACCGCGATGTCGGCCCGCGTGGCCGCTCTTGCCTGTGAGCCGCACGAGCGCGAGCAGGGTCGCATCACCGTGGAGCGTGCGCTCGCGATCGAGCGA
>JBKPIV010000069.1:0-5412 GCA_046730395.1 Actinomycetota bacterium
CGACGCAGGTGTGGACCGGGAGCGGACCGGCGAGCCCACCGAGAAGGTCGGCGACAGCACTGAGCAAGAGCACCGTGCTCAGACGCAGGCCCACAGAGAGCTGACGGCGAGGGTCGGGATTCCGCTTGCCCGCCAGAAGAAAGGTAGGCGCCGGCTGTTCGGAAGCCGGACAACGGTCTCCTAGCGGCGACCGACTTTCCTGCCGAAGAGAGAGCAGTTCCCCTTGGCGGCCGATCCGACCCGCGACGCCCTCCAGCTCTACCTGCGCGAGGCGGGCCGCCGCCCGCTCCTGACCGCCGCGCAGGAGGTCGAGCTGACGAAGCGGGTCGAGCGGGGCGACCTCGACGCGCGGCGAACGATGATCGAGTCGAACCTACGTCTGGTCGTCTCGATCGCGAAGCGGTACCGCCACCAGGGCCTTCCTTTCCTCGACCTGATCCAGGAAGGGACGCTTGGGCTCATGCGCGCGGTCGAGAAGTTCGACTGGCGTAGAGGCTTCAAGTTCTCGACCTACGCGACGTGGTGGATCGCTCAGGCGGTTGCGCGCGGGCTCGCCGACAATGCCCGCACGATTCGGATGCCCGGGCACATCGTTGAACGGATGCAGAAGCTGGACCGGGCAGAGCGGACGCTGTGGACGGAGCTCGGACGGGAGCCGTCCCTCGCGGAGCAGGCTGAGCGCGCAGGCCTCTCCTTCCACCAGGCGCTCGAGGTCACGCTGGCGGCGCGGGCTTCGACGAGTCTCGACCAGCCCCTCGGCGACCAGGAGCAGGATGCGCTCTTCGGGGACTTTGTCGGAGGCGAAGGGCTACTGCCGGAGGAGGAGGTCGAGGAGACGCTCCGGAAGGAAGCGCTAGCGGAAGCGCTCGCGATCCTGGGCGAGCGTGAGCGAAGCGTGATCGTCCTCCGCTTCGGCCTCTACGGCTTGAGGACGGAAACGCTCGAGGAGATCGGCCGGCGGCTCGGGGTGTCGCGGGAGCGCGTGCGTCAGCTCGAAACGGAGGCCCTTAAGCAGCTCGCCCGGCTGTCCGAGACGGAGTCGCTCGCGGGCTAGCCGGTCGCTGCTCCAATTGCCCTCGTCCCGGCGTTAGTAGACGTCTTCGGTCCAGGCGTCCTTCGCCGACCAGGTGTGTTCCTGCCCGCAGTGCGGACACTTGACGGTGCCGCTGAGGTTGCTGGTCTCGAACGAAGCAGCGTCGATTCTCAAACCGGCTGGCACACCCTCGCCCGATTCCGTGCACCTGATCATCACTTGGCTCATCTCCGCTGGTCCTCCCTGAAGCGTTGACGTCGCAGGCGCCCGTTCATGTTGCGCCTCTCGATGGTCCGACATGCCGCACCTCGATCCTTGCGTCGTCGGGCGACGAGCAAGGCCGAACTGTCCCCGAGGCAGACCCAAGATCCACTGCCTCCGTCTCTGGGGAATCCGACCCCTGCTCGTTGCTCGATCGGGCTCTTACCGCCTGATGATGTTGTGGATCTCGAGCATCTCGGGTTCGCCCGAAAGCTCGATCCCGACGTCCTTAAGCACCGGCATAAGACGCTCGCCGAACGCGTCGAACTGCTCTCTCGAGTCCCAGATCTCGCTGACTCGGACGTTACCGTTCGCCTTGAAGGCGACGTGGTACTCGAGCCCCTCCGGTGGCCAGTGGCCCGACCTGTCCAGACGGCGAATCGTCTCGTCGTACTGCTCGGTAGTCACATTGGGCGCGGCCGTGAAGCCCGCAAGGATCCTTGTCTTGCGGGCGTCCATGGTCGCGGACGGCATGCTGGTGGCCATTCGAGGCCTCCTTCGTGTGGATGCTTCTGGCTGAGCCGACCTACAACCGAACGCCTCGTGCTGCGCCCGCCTGGCGAGCGAGGATTCTGAGCCAGAAGGCACTACCCAACGTATCACGTTCCTCGCCCGGCGTCGGGGCGTCCTCTGACCGCGTAACTCGGCCGCGATTCGCTACAGGAAGAGCGCCGTCACGCGACTCGACCGCTCGTTGCCTCGAGGCCCGCCGGTCCGAGCATCGTGTAGGAGCGCTCACCGACCGACAGCTTCGCCGAGTGGATGCCGTCTGCCGCGAGCCACGACTCGACCGTGGCGATGACCTCGACGACCGACCGTGATTCCCACTCCGAGCAGACGCGGACCTCGTTGCGCGTCCCGTCGAACGAGACGGACGCCCGGTCGAATAGTCCCACCAGGCGCCGTAGCAACCCGTGCGCGCCGGTGGCGTCCGCTACGGCGACGCGAATCTCCACCATCGGATCCTCCAGGGTCGAAGCTTTATCGCCGACCGAAGCGTCTGTGGCCGGCCAGGTGCTGCTCCAACCCGGCTTTGCTGAGGGTGGACCTTTCGCGGCGCCGATTGCTATGGGCCGCGGAGTGATTCGCTGCGCCGATCGCTGAGGCGCTGCAAGGAAGAGCGTAGCACCGCGCCGACGCGGATTTATGCCGGGCGGTCGGGAGCCGGCGCTGGTTGCGGGAGCGGTGGCAGCAGCAGGAGATGGCTGTCGACGATCGCCTGGGCGACGTCGACGAGTTTGTGGCCGTTGTGTTGAGAGTGGTCGCGGAGCATCTCGAACGCCCGGTCGGCGTCGACGGCGTGGCGCGCCATCAGGATCCCCTTCGCCTGCTCGATCGTCGCGCGGCGGCCGAACGCGCCTTGCAGGCTGTGGTACTCGGCGAAGCGCTGCAGGGTGATGTCGATCGCGCTCTGCAGCTCTTCCGGGCTGCCGTCGACGATGTAGGCGAAGACGCCGCGCTTGGCGGCCTCGTGGACGTAGGTTGGATCCCTGGCCGAGAGCAGCGCGATCACCGGACAGGACGCCTCGCGGACGATCTCCGTGATCAGGTCGAGCGCGTGCTCGGAGTGCAGGCCGAGCCCGACCAGCGCGACATCCGGCCGTTCTCTCGCCGTCACCGCTCCGACCTCTTTCACGTAGATCTCGCGCGCGATCACCTCGTGCCCGAGCCCAGCCACGACCTGGGCCAGCAGCTCGAGCCGCTCCCGCTTCTCGTTCGCGATCAGGACACGCAGATGCCGGATCTCATCCCCAGCCATGTCGCCCAAATCTAGCGCGTGGCGTGATCCGGGCCTCCCTGGGAGAGGCGCTAGACTTGTGTTTGCGGCGCCCTAAGTCATCGGCGTGGCGAACAGTCCGCGGGCCAGAAGGAACCCGGCCCCGCGAAATCCGCCCTCAGCAGACAGGTCGGAACAGATGCTGATCTCAGCGTCCTAGTCGACTGCGTTTGCGAGGAGGATCGAAAGATGGCGACGAGCGAGTCTCGCGAAGCGACGCCCGCGGCCACACCGTCGAACGCGCGCGGGCGGAAGGGTCCCTCGATCTGCCAGGTCACCCACGACCGCGGCACCAGCGAGATGCTCTTCAGCCGCGAGAAGGTCGAGGAGCTGCTCGCGAGCGGGGGTTTCTTCTGGCTCGACCTCGACCAGCCGGAGGCGGCTGACTTCGAGATTCTGCGCGAGGCCTTCGGGTTCCACCCGCTCGCTGTCGAAGACTCCGAGCACTTCGACCAGCGGGCGAAGATCGAGGACTACGACGATTTCGTCTTCCTCGTCATCTACGGCGCCTCACCCGATGAGGACCGCCTCGTCGAGGTGCATTGCTTCTACTCCGAGCGTTTCCTCGTCACCGTTCACCGAGACGACTGCCCAGCGTTCCTCGAGATCCGCCGGCGCTACCAGAAACGCGACGAGGTTATCGACCGCCCTTCGCTGCTGCTCTACCGGATCGTGGACGGGCTCGTCGACAGCTTCTTCCCGATCCTGGCCGACTTCGACGACCGGATCGACGAGCTCGAGGACCAGATTTTCCGCGAGGCCAGCGACAGACAACTGCAGGAGATCTTCGCGATGAAGCGGCTACTCGTCGGCATGCGCAAGGCGGTGAGCCCGCAGCGCGACGCGTTCGCGGGCCTGATGGGAGGAGTCGCCGAGCTCCCAGGGCTGGCGGAGGGGGACGAGCGCTACTTCCGCGATGTCTACGACCACCTGATCCGGATCAGCGACCTGATCGATAGCTACCGCGATCTGCTCTCGAGTGCGATGGACGTCTACCTCTCGACGGTCTCGAACCGACTCAACGGGGTGACGAAGCAGCTGGCGGTGATCGCGACAATCTTCCTGCCCTTGGCCTGGCTCACCGGCTTCTTCGGCCAGAACTTCGGCTACCTGGTCAGGAGCATCGGCGGCTGGGAGTCGTTCGTCGGCCTCGGCGTCGGCACCGAGCTTGTCGCGCTCGCGATCATGCTGGCTTTCTTCAAACGGCGCGGCTGGTTTTGATGACCCGGGCTCGAACCGGCGGAGTCTCTCGCTCGACCGGGTTCGCCCGGGACCCGCTGGCGGCAATCGCCGTTCCGCTTGGGCCGATCGTGCTCGACGGCAGGTATCGGCTGCTGGTCGGAGCACTTCGGCGTCTCGGTCGTTCGCGGTGTGGGCGGTGGTCCCTCACCGCCGGATCGGGAGCGCTCGTGATCGCTTTGACGCTACTGGCCGCTCGCCATTTTGCAACGACCGCCTGGCCGCTCTCGGGCGGAGAGCCGGGAGTCCTGGTTGCGGCGGGGTTACTGCTCCTTCTCGCCCACGGCCTCAAGGCGTATGGGTGGGGGCGGTTGTTCGCATCTGACGAGCGGCCGCGAACGCTCGCCCTCGCGGCCGGCAACGGCGGCGCCGCGCTGATGGGCGTCGTGCTTCCCGGTCGCTTCGACGATGCGATGCGGGTTGCCGTCGTTCGCCGTTATCCAGGCTGTCCTGCCGGTGTGCAGGTGCTCTGCCTTTCGCTGGTCATGCTCGGCCTGATCGACAGTGTCGCCCTGGCGCCGCTGGCGTTGGCCGCGGCCGTGTTTCCGGGCGCTGGAATTGGCGCGCGCGCCGGGCTCGCCGTGGTCGCTGCCGCCGGAGTCGCGGCCGCTGCTCTGATCCTCGCTCTACCCCGCCTCGCCGCGAGCAGGCGGGCCTTGCGCTTCCGGCTCGGACGCTGGCTGTGTTCACGCACGACGTCTCGGCGCGGGGCATCGGAAGCGTGGGCGCTCGTGTCCGCGTGCTGGCTAGTCCGTGCAACTGCGCTCTTCTTGCTTCTGGGCACGCTCGGCATCGGCTTTTCGTTCCCACTTGCGCTGCTGTTTCTCTGCGCGGGCGCGGCGGCGGCAGCGCTGCCGATCGGCCCCGCGGGCGCGGCCACGCAGGTTGGCGCCGGCGCGGCGGCCCTGATCGCAGCCGGCGTCGGCGGTTCTCAAGCGCTCGCGGTCTCCATCGCTGTCGGCACCCTCGGCGTTCTCTCTGGGGCCGCGATTCTCCTCGCCGCGGCCGTCTGGCGAACCGGGCTCTCGCTCATGCCGAGTGTGAGCAGCTTGCGCGGGTAGCGGGAGCGCGCCTTTCTCGCAAACAGCGGCCCGGCAAGAAG
>JBKPIV010000070.1:0-9397 GCA_046730395.1 Actinomycetota bacterium
AGAAGATCGGAAAGTCGCCGGAGGACGTCGACCTCTGGGAGATCAACGAGGCGTTCTCCTCGGTTGCGATCAACTCGATGCGCGTGCTCGGGATCGACGAGGCGAAGGTGAACGTGAACGGCGGCGCGATCGCTCTCGGACCTGCGATCGGAGCCTCCGGCGCCCGGATCGTGGGGGCGTTGATCCATGAGCTCCGCCGCCGCGGGGGTGGCCTGGGCTGCGCCGCGATCTGCTCCGGCGGCGGCCAGGGGGACGCGATCGTCCTCGAGGTAAACGGGCACTAGCCCACAGTCCGAACCGGCGCGCCGGCGGCGGCGGAATGCTTGAATCCGTCGCCAGGTGGGCGAGGAGGCAAGGCTCACTCGGAGGAGGCTCGTTCGTGTTGCGGCCGCCGGCGCCGCCGCGACGGCGCTCCGACGCGCCCCGCTCGCGCTCGGCGTTCGACGGCGCTCGGGTCGCGAGGCGGCCGACGTCGTCGTCGTGGGCGCGGGTTTTGCCGGGCTGACGGCGGCGCTGAAGCTCGTCGCGGCGGGCCGCTCGGTCGTGGTGTTGGAGGCCCGTAACCGAGTCGGGGGTAGGGCCTGGAACCACGCCCTCCCCGGCGGGGGCGTGTCGGAGCGCGGGGCGACGTTCGTCGGCCCCACCCAGACCCACATCCTCCGGCTGGCAAGGAAGTTCGGCGTCCACAAGTTCCCCACCTACGACGAGGGGGACAACGTCTACTACGCGGACGGCGTTCGCACTACCTACAGCGACAAGGGGCCGACCGGCATCGTGCCCCCGGATCCCACGATCGACGTGGACGCGGCGGCCGTGGTCGCGCAACTGGACGAGATGGCCGGTCAGGTGCCGGTCGATGCGCCCTGGAACGCCGCCTCGGCCTCGGACTGGGACGGCCAGACGCTCCAGGCGTGGCTGGAGTCGCACAGCTCGTACTCGCTCAACTCGAGATTCAGGCACCTCGTCTCGGTGGCGACGCGACCGATCTTCGGCGCGGAGGCGAGAGAGCTCTCCCTGCTGTTCACGCTCTTCTACCTCGCCGCCTCCGGCGACGAGGAGCATCCTGGGACGTTCGAGCGCAATTTCAGCACCGCCGGAGGCGCCCAGATGTGGCGCTTCCACGGCGGCTCGCAGCGGCTCGCACAGAAGATGGCTCGAAGGCTCGGCGATCGGGTCGTGCTTCGCTCCCCCGTGCACGCCATCCACCGTGACCGTGACGGCGTCGCCGTCCACTCCGGTCGCCTCGACGTGCGGGGGAAGCGAGTGATCGTCGCGATCCCGCCCACGCTCACCGCCCGGATCCACCACCGGCCGGCGCTCCCCGCGGGGCGCCGCCAGCTCGTCCGGCGCTTCCCGCAGGGCACCCTGATCAAGGCCGCGGCGGCGTACGAGGCGCCGTTCTGGCGCGACCAGGATCTGACGGGGCAGGCGCTCTCCCTCGACGGCCCGGTGGCGGCCACGTTCGACGACTCGCCGCCCGACGGGTCGAAGGGCGTTGTCTTCGGTTTCATCGGGGGGGATGCCGCCCGCAGCTTCCGTCGGCTGTCGAGGGAAGGCCGCCGCGCGGCCGTGCTCGCGAGCTTCGAGGCCCTCTTCGGAGCCAAGGCACGCCACCCGACGCGGTACTTCGAGACCGATTGGACTCACCAGCACTGGACCCGAGGCTGTCCGGTGGCCATCGCAGGGCCCGGGACCCTGATCGCACACGGCCCGGCGATCCGCGAGCCGGTGGGCCGCGTCCACTGGGCCGGGACCGAGACGTCGACCTACTGGATCGGGTACATGGACGGGGCGGTGCGGTCCGGCAAGCGGGCGGCGGCAGAGGTTCTGGATCGGCTGTGAAGCGGGTCGGCGAGCGCGGGCTGCCCGAGTTCATCCCCCCGCGTGGCCGGCATCCGGCGATCCCGCCGCTGAGCGCATCGGCGCGGGCGGCTAGCCTCCCACCCGATGAGCGGAGCGGCAGCCTTCTTCGACCTCGACCGCACCCTGATGGCGGGCTCCAGCGGCATGCACTTCGCGCGCGCCGCCTACCGCGGCGGGATGGTGGGCCGCTCCCAGCTGGCCAAGTGGGGGCTCGAGCACGTCCGCTTTCGCCTTCGCGGCTCCACCGACGCGCGCACCGCACAGGTTCTCTCGCAGGTCAAGGAGCTCCTCGACGGGGTGCCGGAGCGCGACATCGAGCGCATGGCCCCGAGCCTGCTGGCGGGCGTGCTGCCTCGCATCTACCCGGCGATGCTCGACGAGATCCGCGCGCACCAAGACGCGGGCCGAGCCACGTTCATCGTGAGCGCGGCGGGGAACGGCCTGGTGGAGTCACTCGCCCGGGTGCTCGGCATGGACGGGGGGATCGGGACCCGCTATGAGGTCGACGGCGACGGGCGGCTCACGGGACGGATCGAGGAGCCGTTCGTGTACGGCGAGGGCAAGGTGATCGCGATGCGCCGGTTCGCCGACGAGCACGACGTCGACCTCGCGGAGTCCTGGGCCTACTCGGACTCGGCCTCCGATCTGCCGATGCTGCGGGCGGTGGGCAACCCGGTGGCCGTCAATCCCGATCGCGAGCTCGCCGAGGTGGCGGCGGCACAGGGATGGCGTGTGATGCGCTTCGAGAGGCTCGGCCGGCTCCTTGGAATCGCCGGCGCCACCGTCGTCGCCGCCGCCGTCGGCGGCACGGGGCGGGTCATCGCACGCCGCCGGCAGGCCCATCGGCGCCCGGTGGTCCCGCGCCGCCGCTGAGCGAAAAGGGCCCTCCCCGAGCGCCCCTAGACTGTCGGTATGGCGGTCGAACCGGGCAGCAAGCGGCGCACGCACGAGTGGCTCGAGCAGACGTACGCGGAGCAGGTCGAGCGCGACGCCCTGTTCGAGACGATCTCGGGGCACGAGGTGCGCCCGCTCTACACGGAGGAGGATCTCACCGGCTGGGACCCCGAGCGGGAGCTTGGCTTCCCGGGCGAGCACCCGTACACCCGCGGCGTCTACCCGTCGATGTACCGCGGGCGGCTGTGGACGATGCGCCAGTTCGCCGGCTTCGGCACCGCCGAGGAGACCAACCGGCGCTTCCGTTACCTGCTCGACCACGGCCAGACCGGCCTCTCGACCGCCTTCGACATGCCGACCCTGATGGGGCTCGACTCCGATCACGCCCGCAGCCTCGGCGAGGTGGGGGTAGAGGGGGTGGCGATCGACAGCCTCGACGACGTGATCGAGCTCTTCCGCGGAATCCCGCTCGACCGCGTCACCACGTCGATGACAATCAACGCCCCGGCGGCGATCCTGCTCGCGTTCTACGTCTGTGCCGCCGAGGAGCAGGGCGTGCCAGCCGAGGCGCTCGGCGGCACGATACAAACCGACATCCTCAAGGAGTACATCGCCCAGAAGGAGTGGTGTTTTCCGATCGAGCCCGCGATGCGCCTCGTCACCGACATGGTGGAGTGGTGCGCCGAGCGGATGCCTCGCTGGCATCCGATCTCGATCTCCGGCTACCACATCCGCGAGGCCGGCTCGAGCGCGCAGCAGGAGCTCGCGTTCACGCTGAAGGACGGGTTCACCTACGTGGAGGAGGCGATCGCCCGCGGGCTCGACGTCGACGGCTTCGCTCCGCGGCTGTCCTTCTTCTTCAACGCCCACATCGACTTCTTCGAGGAGATCGCCAAGTACCGCGCGGCGCGCAGGATCTGGGCGCGTGAGATGCGCGACACCTATGGCGCCCGGCGGCCGGAGTCGCTGCGGATGCGCTTCCACACCCAGACGGCGGGCGTCTCGCTCACCGCGCAGCAGCCGCTCAACAACATCGTCCGCACCGCGATCGAGGCCCTCGCGGCGGTGCTCGGGGGCACCCAGTCGCTCCATACGAACTCGTACGACGAGGCGCTCGCCCTCCCCACGGAGGAGGCGGTCAGGATCGCGCTTCGCACCCAGCAGGTGATCGCGCACGAGACCGGCGTCACCAACACCATCGACCCGCTCGGCGGCTCGTACTTCGTGGAGTCGCTCACCGATGAGATGGAGCGGGCGGCGTACGAGTACTTCGCCCGGATCGACGAGCTCGGCGGCTTGGTCGAGGCGATCAAGCGCGGGTTCCCGCAGCGCGAGATCGCTGACGCCTCGTTCCGCTACCAGCAGGAGGTGGACGCGCGGAAGCGGATCGTGGTCGGCGTGAACGAGTACCGCTCCGCGGAGGACGAGGAGCTTCCCATCCACCGTCCCGACCCGGTGGCGGAGCGAAGGCAGGCCGACCGGCTACAAGCGACCCGCGCCGCGCGCGACTCGGGCGCCGTCGAGCGCTCCCTCGCGGCGCTGAGGGAGGCCGCCTCGTCCGAGGGCGAGAACCTCATGCCCCACCTCCTCGTTGCCGCCCGCGCCCGCGCGACGGAGGGCGAGATGGTGGCCGCCCTGCAGGAGGTCTTCGGCCGCTACACCGAGCAACCAGTTTTCTGACTCCGCCGGTGTCGATTTCTATTCGCCGGGTCGAGTGTCGGATAAGTCGGCCTGAGGCCAACTAAAACGACACTCGCCGATTCCGCGCTTCCCCTACCCAGCCGCACTCCTGCATGCGCACGCTGCGTCCCCGTTTTTGGGGACCCGCTGTGGGTAAGGGTTGTGACGCATGTCGAAGCTGATCGTCGTACGCGATGAAATCGATGGCTGGGACGTGGTCCGCGAGGAGGACCCGCAGTCGCTGACCAACACCGCGACCAAGGAGAGCGCGGTGGCGGCCGCGGAGGCGATCCTCGCCGACGAGGGCGGCGAGGGCGAGGTTGTCGTTCACGAGGACGAGGTCCACCACATCGACGACACCAGCAGGGGCGTGAAGGCATACGTGATCGCGCTCCTCGGCCTGCTGGCGGTGATCACCATCATCATCGTCCTGACGTCCCTCCTCGCGCACTGGACCCTTCCCTCCGGCTGAGTGCCGCGTTAGCCGCGACTCGCCTGAACCAGGCCACTAAGCTCCGAACCATGGACGGCTCCGAAGAGGCCGGCGGCGAGTCGCGGGAAGGGAGGAAGACCCGCGTGGTCGTGGCGAAGCCAGGGCTCGACGGGCACGATCGCGGGGCGAAGATCATCGCTCGGGCGCTCCGCGACGCGGGGATGGAGGTGATCTACACCGGCCTTCACCAGACCCCCGAGCAGATCGCCGCCACCGTGATCCAGGAGGACGCGGACGCCGTCGGGCTCTCGATCCTCTCTGGCGCCCACATGACCCTCGTCCCGAGGGTCGTCGAGCTGCTGCGAGAGCAGGGCGTCGAGGACGTCGTGGTCACGGTGGGGGGGACGATCCCCGCCGACGACGCGCCCGAGCTGAAGAAGCTCGGGGTGGCGGAGGTCTTCACACCCGGCGCCTCGACGGACGAGATCGTCGAGTTCATCCGCAGCGCGATCGATGAGCGCCGCACGCTGGCCGGGCGCTTGCGCTGAAACGAGGAACGGCCGCCGAAGCGACCGCCCCTCGCCCCCCTTTTGGGCGCCCTCAGGAAGTGCGCAGGCGTAGCGCGCGTAACAGGGCCTGCCGGCGGGGCCGCCGCGCAGGCTCCCCTTCCTCCTCGCGCCCGTTCCCCTTCGCGCGGGCCAGTGCCGCCATGCGCGCGACCTCCCCCTGGCGCCGTAGCTCCGCGTCGTGAGCCCTCTGCGCCGTGTATTCGATGTGCCCCATGATCTCTCGACTCTCCTCGCTTCCTTGTGTGCATAGGCTCGTCGACGGAGTTGGCGAAGTGTGTGACACGAGTCACGAGGACTGTGTGACATAAGTCACCAGAAACTCGCCACCGGACGGAGCGGTTTGACTGGCGAGCGGGGCGGGCACTAGCCGATTGACTGGTCAGTCAGGCCGCGGGCGTCCGTTAACATGCCGCGCGCGATCGATGGAGAAGGAGAGGTGAGTTGAAGATCTGCTGTCTCGTCAAGGAGGTCCCGGACGCCGCCGTCCAGAAGCGCATCGATCCGAACACCAAGCGGCTCGATCGCTCCGGCGAGAAGAACCTGAACCCCTTCGACACGCACGGCATCGAGGCCGCGATGCAGATTCGCGAGGGCGGCAACGCACAGGTCGACGAGATCGTCGCGGTCACCATGGGGCCGGAGTCGGCGGTGCGCGCGCTCCACAAGGCGGTGGCGCTGGGCGCCGACCGCTCGGTTCACCTGACGGATGAGGCGCTCGCCGGCTCCGACGTCTGCGCGACCGGCTACGCGCTCGCCAAGGTCCTCGAGAAGGAAGGTCCCGACCTCGTCCTCCTCGGCCAGCAGTCGGACGACGGCGAGTGCTACACGATCGGCGCGGTCGTCGCCGACCACCTGAAGATGCCCTCTTTGACCCAGGTGATCAAGATCGACGTCGCCGACGGCAAGCTCACCTGCGAGCGACAGGCCGAGTACGGCTATGACACGGTCGAGGTCGAGCTGCCGGCGGTGATCTCGGTGGGCGACGCGATCAACGAGCCACGCTATCCGAGCCTGAAGGCGATGATGGGGGCCGAGTAGAAGCCGCTCGAGACCCACGCCGCCGCCGAGGTCGGCATCGAGGCGGATCAGGTCGGCGAGGCCGGCTCCAAGACGCGGGTGTTGGAGATCAACCCGCCGCCCGAGAAGGAGCCTGGGGAGATCATCGAGGACGAGGACACGAACGAGACGGTCGAGAAGATCGTCGCCTGGCTCGACGAAAGGAAGCTGATCTGATGGGCGGCATCCTGGTCTATGCCCTCCACGACGACGAGGGCAATTTCAACAAGAACTCGCTGGGCGCGATCTCCGAGGCGGCGAGGCTCGCGGGCGAGCTCGGCTCCGAGGCCGCCGCCGTGGTGGTCGCCGAGGCGGCCGATGACTCCTGCGCCGGGCTCGGAGCCTACGGCGCGACGAAGGTCTTCCGCGCCTCCTCGGCGCCGGAGGGCCTCGCTCAGCCCGTCGTCGACGTGATGGCGAAGGTGATCACCGAGAACGACTTCTCCTACGCGCTGTTCGGCGGTGGCCTGCTCGGGTTCGAGATCGGCGCCGGCCTGACCGCGCGCCTGGGCGCGGGCGTGACGATGGAGGTCACCCAGGTCAAGGTCGCCGACGGGAAGCTGATCGCGGAGCGTCCCGTGCTCCAGGACTCGGCCGTCGTGGACGTCGGCTACGTCGGCGAGCCCGGCATCATCATTGGCCGCCTCAACGCCTTCGATGCGACCGAGCGCGACGGCGGCTCGGCCGAGATCGTGGACGTCGACGCCGAGCTCTCGGAGTGGTCGACGAAGGCGAGGATGGTGCGGCGCGGCGAGCAGCGCGGCGACGACGTCAACATCGAGGACGCTGAGATCCTCGTCGGCGGCGGCCGTGGCCTCGGCGAGGCCGACAACTTCAAGCTCGCCGAGGATCTCGCCGGCGCGCTCGGCGGCGCGGTCGCGGCGACCCGAGCGGTGGTGGATGCCGGCTGGTATCCGTACGCAGCGCAGATCGGGCAGACCGGCAAGACGGTAGCGCCGAAGCTCTATCTCGCCGCGGGGATCTCGGGCGCGATCCAGCACAAGGTGGGGATGCAGAACTCCGAGAACATCCTCGCGATCAACAAGGACCCGAACGCGCCGATCTTCGAGTTCTGCGACCTGGGAGTGGTCGGCGACCTCCACAAGATCCTGCCGAAGCTGACGGAAGCGGTAAAGGCGAAGAAGGGCGGGTAGGTCGTGCCCGTCGCCCCCGCGGAGTTTCCGCCGCCGGTCGAGCCAGCCGAGGAATTCGTAGCCGAGCCAACCGATCCGGAGGACGAGCGGATCGAGGTGGGCGTCGCGATCATCGGCGGTGGGCCCGCCGGGCTCGCCTGCGCGATCAAGATGATGCAGCTGCTCGAGCGGGAGCCCGAGCTGACGGAGAGGCTCGGCGAGGTCCCCGTCGCCGTGATTGAGAAGGGGAAGGTGGCGGGCGCCCATCTGCTCTCCGGCGCCAACCTGCGCCCCTCGGCGATGCGTGAGCTGTTCCCGGACCTCGACCCCGCGGAGTGGCCCGTCTATCAGGAGGTCACGAAGGACGCCGTCTACCTGCTGACCCGGAGGGCGGCCCTTCCGCTGAAGCCGATGCCCCCCAACTTCCGGAATCACGGCAACTACGTCACCTCGATCGCGAAGCTCGGGCGCTTTCTGGGCGAGAAGGCCGAGGAGGCGGGCGCCTACCTGCTCACCGAGACCGCGGCCGACAAGCTTCTGGTCTCCGACCGGATCGTCCGCGGCGTGCGCTCCGGGGACAAGGGGCGCGGCCGCGACGGCGAGGAGCTCGCGAACTTCGAGCCCGGGTCCGACGTGATCGCGAAGGCGACCGTCCTGGCCGAGGGCACGCAGGGCCACCTCACCGGCGCGGCGATCGACTACTTCGACCTCGAGGGGATCCTGCCGCAGCGCTGGGAGCTGGGGGTCAAGGAGATCTGGGAGGTGCCGAAGCCCCTCGACCGGGTGATCCACACGATGGGCTGGCCGCTTCGCAAGGGCGCCAGGTACAACGAGTTCGGCGGCAGCTTCATCTACCCGATGGGCGAGGACAAGGTGTGCATCGGGTTCGTGGTCGGGCTCGACTACACCGACGCCACCTTCTCCTGCCACGACGCGCTGCAGCAGCTGAAGACGCACCCGTTCGTGCGCGAGATCCTCGACGGCGGCAAGCGGGTCGGGTGGGGAGCGAAGACGATCCCGTCAGGGGGCTACTGGGCGCTGCCCCGCACCCTCGCGGTGCCCGGCATGGTGATCGCGGGGGACGCCGCGGGGATGGTCAACGTCCCCGAGCTGAAGGGGATCCACTACGCGATGTACGCCGGCATGTACGCGGCTGAGGCGATCGTCGACGCGCTGAAGCGCGATTCCGTGAACTTCGACGCGTACGACGAAAGGGTTCGGGCGAGCGTCATCGGCGAGGACCTCTACCGCTCCCGCAACATGCGCCAGCCGTTCTCGCGCGGCTTCTTCGTGGGCGGCGCGATCGCGAGCGCGATGACGATCACCAAGGGCGCCTTTCCGGGTGGCCGCTGGCATCAGCATCCCGATGCCGACGAGCAAATGGAGCTCGACGGCGCCGCGGATGGCTACCCGAAGCCCGACAACAGATACATCTTCGACAAGCTCTCATCGGTCTTCGCGTCCGGGAACGCGACGCGCGACGACGCCCCGAACCACATCCGCGTTCAGCGGCACGTGCCGCGAGAGGTCGCGCAGACCTGGGTCTCGATGTGCCCCGCGCGGGTGTACGAGATCCCCGAGGACCAGCTCACCGACCGCGCCGCCGAGGTCGACGTGCAGATCACGCCATCGAACTGCATCCAATGCGGGGCGATCACCGCCAAGGGCGGCCGGCTGACCCCGCCCGAGGGCGGCGATGGTCCGCTCTACCAGGAGACCTAGGGCGCGCGAGCTAGTAAGGCGGCTGTTGGCGGCGGTCCCGCGGGGGC
>JBKPIV010000071.1:0-68429 GCA_046730395.1 Actinomycetota bacterium
GGCATTCCCGTGCTGCCGGTCCTGCTCGACGCGCAGTCGAACCCTCCCCCGCCCGTTGACTCCGCCGGCGCTCGACAGGATTGGAAGCAGTTCGTCCAAGAGTTCGTCGCCCACTACAAGCCGGGAGGCACGTATTGGTCGAGCGTGTACCCGGTGCAGCATCCGGGCGCCGCTCCGAGGCCGATTCGCGCGTTCCAGGTCTTCAACGAGCCGAACCTGAAGAAGTACTTCCCATCCAACAACCCGGTCAGGGACTATGCGACGCTGCTGAAGATCAGCCACGACGCGATTCACAGCGCCTATGCCCACGCGAAGGTGGTCTTGGCCGGGATCCCGGGATTCACCGCCTATCGCGGCTGGAAGTTCCTCGACCGGCTCTACCGCGTCAACGGCGTCAAGCGGAGCTTCGACATCGCCGCCGTGCACCCCTACTCGCCGAAGCTCTACTACCTCCGGTATCAGATGAGGAAGTTCCGCAAGGTGATGAAAGCGCACCGCGACGCGCACAAGGAGATCTGGATTACGGAGATCGGCTACGGCTCCGCTCATCCGAACGGCGCCCTGGGACTGAACAAGGGGCTCAACGGCCAGGCGCGCGCGCTGACGAAGGCGTTCAAGCTGCTTCGACGGGACCGCAGGGAGTGGCGCGTGCACGGGGTCGTCTGGTTCGAGTGGCGCGATCCCGAGCAGCCCAACACGGACTGCACCTTCTGCTCCTCAGCCGGGCTCCTGCGCTCGAACTATCAGGCCAAGCCCGCCTTCAAGGCATTCAAGCGCTTCACGCGCTGAGCTCCCCCGCAACCTGGGGGATAGGGACGCCCGCGGCTACAGACGTCCGCCGGCCATCGCCGGAAGGATGACGACGGTGTCCGAGTCCGACACCGGCGTGGCGAGACCGTCGAGCACCCGAACGTCCTCGTCGTTGAGGTAGACGTTGACGTACCGATTCAACTCGCCGCCGTTCGAGAACAGTTGCGGCCGAGTGCCCGGATGGGCCTCGACGAGCGCCCGAAGGACGTCTCCGACGGTCGCGCCGTGAGCCGCCACCTCCGGGTCCCCTCCTGTCTGAGGTCGAAGGACCGGCGGGATCTTGACGGTCGTCATCGGTGGCGAATCCTACGCGTCGCGGGCCGTGCGGCGACCTAGCGCAGAATGGGAGCGCCGGCGCAGAAGGCCTCGTAGTCGGGGAACTTCCCCAGCTCGGACTCGGGGATCTCCGGCGCGTGGTCGCCACAGATCGGGCAGTCGGGATCGCGCTTCACCTTCAGCTCCGTGAACCTGGTCCCCAGCGAGTCGTAGAGGAGCAGCCTGCCGACGAGCGGCTCGCCGATCCCGGCGACCAGCTTGATGACCTCGTTCGCCTGGAGCAGCCCCATGACGCCCGCCATTGCGCCGAGCACCCCGGCCGCCCCGCAGCTCGGGGCCATCTCCGGCGGGGGCGGCACCGGATAGAGGCACCGATAGCAGGGACCCTCGTAGGGGACGAAGGTCGAGATCTGTCCGTCGAAGGCGAGGATGGAGGCCGAGATCACGGGCTTTCGCAACCGCACCGCCGCGTCGTTCAGCAGGTAGCGCGTGGGGAAGTTGTCCGCTCCGTCGACGACCACGTCGTAGTCCTCGATGATCTCGAGCACGTTGTCAGCGGCGAGCCGGGCCCGATGCTCGACGACCTCGACGTCCGGGTTGAGCGCCTGGATCGAGAGGCGGGCGGACTCGGTCTTCGGCATCCCGACGCGCTCGGTGTTGTGGATCACCTGCCGCTGGAGGTTCGACTCGTCAACGAGGTCGTCATCGACGATTCCCAGCGTGCCGACGCCGGCCGCCGAGAGGTAGAGGGCCGCCGGCGCGCCAAGACCGCCCGCGCCGATCAGGAGGACCTTCGAGTTCAGAAGCTTCAGCTGGCCCTCAACGCCGACCTCGGGGAGGAGGGTATGGCGGGAGTAGCGCATCCGCTGCTCGGCCGTGAGCCCCTCCGGCGAGACGACCGGAAGGCCGGCCTCCTGCCAGCCCACGATCCCGCCGCGCATGACGCGGACGTTGTCGTAGCCGAGCCTGCGGAGGGCGTCGGCGGCGCGCGAGGAGCGGTTGTCGGTGCGGCAGTAGAGCAGCACCGGCTGCGAGCGATCGGGGACCACCTCATCGATCCGCTCGAGCAGCTCGCCCTGCGGCACGTGGGTGGCGCCGTCGAGATGGGCCTCGTCCCACTCGTGCTGCTCCCGCACGTCGATCAGCTTCGTCTCGCCGCCCTCGATCTCGCCTCGCGCATCGGCGAGCGGGATCAGATCGATCCTCTCCTTCACCTGCTCGATTGGCTCTACCGCGGTCGCCACCGAAATCTCCGTAATCTCGATCCGGATTTACTTTAAAAAGTATAGCCGCGGATTTCGATCCGCGCATCCGCTA
Organism: Actinomycetota bacterium; assembly: GCA_046730395.1. Taxonomy (GTDB): domain Bacteria; phylum Actinomycetota; class Thermoleophilia; order Solirubrobacterales; family 70-9; genus AC-56. Next base: position 2,404 of record JBKPIV010000071.1, read on the forward strand.
CCCGGTGGCTTTTAGGAAGGCTTCTTCGCCACCACCACCATGCGGACGCGGTCGGGCGCGTGCTCGACGCTGTCGAAGGCAATCAGGTCGAGCGAGGAGCGCTCGAGGATCTCCTTGACGTCCTCGCGCGTGTACTCGCGCACGAACGTGACCTGGTCCCACTCGAAGTACTCGCGTGTCCCCTCGATCAGGTCGAAGAGCACCAGCGCTCCGGGCCGAAGCTGCGGTTCGAGGTTTCGGAGGACGCTCTCAAACGACGGATAGAAATGTTTGAAGGTGAGGAACGAGAGTGCGGTGTCGAACGGGCTCTCGAATGACGCCGTCTCCGCGTCGCCGTGCATGATTGTCACCCTCTCGTCACGAATCTCATCACGGAGGCGCCCAACATTCTGCTCCGAGATGTCTAGTGCGAGGTAGCGCTCGAAGGCGACGCCGCGGTCCAGGCACGAGCGCAGGAGGCGACCGTATCCGGGGCCGATCTCGAGGATCGTCCGGCCTCGGCCGAAGGCGCCGTAGCCGTCCGCGACGTCGACGAGCGGATCTCCGGAGAGCTCGATCCCCCAGGTGAGGCCCGCATCTGGGCTGCCGGCGCGCCACCGGGACCTCGAGCGCTGCCATGCCTCCCCGCGGCGCTCGAAGCGGCGTAGCCGCCGGCGACCGGAGAGCTTGACCATCGACGATAGGCCCGGGACTCGCGACGCGCCACGCTTCAGCCGCCGGGTCACCTCGATCGAGTCCAACCACTCTGAGAGTCGCCTCAGCACGCCCTGGTTAGGGACAGGCCGTTCCGCTTCTGTGGGAGTGCCGCGGTTCACCCCAGCCAACCGTACGCTAGCCCGCGGCGCCACCCGGAGGATCGCGCCGGCACGGCGGCTCGCGCGTTTGCCTCTAGCTACCCGAGCGACGGGCGCATCTGGCGCAGGCGGCGGACGCGCTCCTCGATCGGGGGATGCGTGGAGAAGAGGCTCGCGATCCCGCCGCCGCGGAACGGCTTGACGATGTAGAGCGGCTCGGTCGCCTGGTTCACCTGCATCGGCATCGCCTTGGCGCCCTCCTCCAATCGCAGCAGGGCGGAGGCCAGCGACTCCGGATTGCCGCAGATCTGGGCGCCGGTGGCGTCGGCCGAGAACTCCCGCTGGCGCGAGATCGCGAGCTGGATGATGGTCGCCGAGATCGGCGCCAGCAGGAACAGCGCCAGGTTGGCGATCAGGCCGAGCGGCGAGCTGTCGTCGTCGCCGAACCACAGGAACAGGTAGGCGATCCAGGTGATCATCGCGCCGATCGCGGAGGCGACCGACGTCGTGAGGATGTCGCGGTGGCGGACGTGGGCGAGCTCGTGCGAGATCACGCCGCGGAGCTCGTCCTCGGAGAGCAGCTTGGTGATTCCCGAGGTGACCGCGACGGCCGCATGGTTCGGGTTGCGCCCAGTCGCGAAGGCGTTCGGCTGGTCGCTCGGGATGATGTAGAGCCGGGGCATCGGGAGGTCGGCCCTGGTCGTCAGGTCGCGCACCATCTGGTAGAGCCCCGGGGCCTCGGCCTCGGAGACCGGCTTCGCGCGGGCGCTGGCGATCGCGATCTTGTCGCTGAACCAGTAGGCGACCCCGTTCATGATCAGCGCCAGGACGAGGAAGCCGCTGGCGGCGCCGATGCCGCCGATCGCGTAGCCGATCACAACGAGGAGGCCACCGAGCGCGGCCATCAGGATCGTGGTGCGCAGGGCGGCGGCGAGATTGGACTGGCGAGTAGTGGTCATTCGAGTCTCGGGCGAGTAGCGGTAGTTGTCGGGCGAATACGGTGGTTCGAGTGTAGGAGCTTGGCTCTGCTCGAACCGTCGTCCAATACTGGCAGATGGGCGGCGTCAGGCCATAGGGGCTAACCCCTGTTCGCTTAGGGGGGCGCCCTCAGGCGGCCGACCGAGGGGGCGCCCTCAGGCGGCCGACCGAGGGGGGCGCCCTCAGGCGGCCGACCGAGGGGGCGCCCTCAGGCGGCCGACCGCGCGACAATCGGCCTCGGCATTCCAAAACCCGCCCACGGCGGCCGATACTACGTGTGGATATGCGCCGCAGGAACCTCCTCACACAGGTACTGATCGCGAATCTGCTGCTCATCATCGCGGCGGTGGTCGCCACCGGCGTCGCCGGCAACCCGAACCTAAACCTCGGCGATCGCCCGGAACTGGCGCTGATCCTCGCGCTGGCGGTCGGCCTGACGATCCTCGTGAACGTGATCATGCTCCAGCGGCGCTTTCGCCCCCTCGAGCGGCTGGTCGACGAGATGGAGCGGGCCGACCTCTCCCGGCCCGGCGCGGGCCTGCGCTCGTCGGTGGACGGCGAGACCGAGCCCGAGGAGGTGGCCCGGCTCGAGCGGGCCTTCCGGCGAATGCTCGAACGCCTCGAGGCAGAGCGACGGCGCACGTCTCACACCGCCCTCACCGCACAGGAGGAGGAGCGCGCGCGGGTGGCGCGCGACCTGCACGATGAGGTCAACCAGTCGCTCACCGCGCTCCTGTTGCGGCTCGAGGCCGCTCGCGTCAAGGCGCCGGTGGAGCTGGCCCACGAGCTCGCGGACACGAAGGCGCTCGCCAACCAGGCGATGGAGGAGCTCCTGATGCTCGCCCGCCAGCTCCGGCCGACCGCGCTCGACGACCTCGGCCTGAAGGCGGCCCTGGCCGGGCACGTCAAGGAGCTCGGCCGTCGTGGCAAGATCGACGCGACCTTCGAGGCGCGCGGGGACTTCTCCGTCCTGCCGCCGGACGTACAGCTCGTCGTCTACAGGGTCGCCCAGGAGGCGATGTCGAACGCCGCCCAGCACTCGGGCGCGGATCACCTTCGCGTTCGGCTCATCAGGACCGGCGACCGAGTCGAGCTGAGCGTCGGCGACGACGGGTCGGGCTTCACCTTCGACCAAGCTGCGCGGGGGCTCGGAATCGCCGGCATGCGGGAGCGGGCCCTGCTCGTGGGCGGCGACGTCCAGGTGGAGTCGAGGCCCGACGTCGGCACGCTGGTCAGCCTCACGGTCCCGCTCCAGTTGGCCGATAGAGAGGCCGGACGGACGCGCAACGGGAGTACGGGCCGGAAGCGATGAAGGTGCTGATCGCGGATGATCACGGGATCGTTCGCTCGGGCCTGCGGATGCTGCTCGAGCGCCAGATGGACATCGAGGTGATCGGCGAGGCGTCCGACGGCGCCGAGGCGCGTGACATGGCCATCCGCGAGCGCCCCGACCTGGCGATCCTCGATGTCAAGATGCCGAAGCTGACCGGCCTGCAGGCGACGCGTGAGATCCGCGCGCAGGCCCCTGGCGTCGCCGTCCTGATCCTCTCCATGTACGACGACGAGCGCTATCTCTTCGAGGCCCTGAAGGCGGGGGCCTCGGGATACGTGCTCAAGGCGCAGGCCGATGCGGACTTGCTCGAGGCGGTGCGTGCCGTGGAGCGCGGCGAGCCGTTCCTGACCCCCGAGGCCCAGCGCGCCCTGATCCAGGACGTGCTCGGCGAGTCCTCCTCGCGCGAGGAGGAGCTCACCCCGCGGGAGCAGGAGGTCGTGAAGCTCGTCGCGGAGGCGCACACGAACAAGGAGATCGCCTCGATCCTCCACCTGTCCGAGAAGACGGTCGAGAACCACCGCTCGAACGCGATGCGCAAGCTCGGGATGCGGGACCGGGTCGAGCTCGTGCGCTACGCGATCCGCAAGGGCCTGATCGAGCCGTAGCCCAACCTCGCGCCGCCTCGCCTCGCTAGCGTTCCCCCGAGTGACGCCGGCCGGAGACGTGATCAATAACCCCGCGGGCCTGATGCAGATGCGCGTGGTGCGGGGCGCCGATGAGACGAACGGCGAGCTCCTGGAGCTCGAGGCCACCTACCAGCCCGGCTCCGTGGAGCCGCTCGTCCACTTCCACCCGCGCCAGGACGAGCACTTCGAGGTCGTCTCCGGGTCGATCAGAGCGGACGTCAGCAACGAGAAGCGGACCCTCCGAGCGGGCGACACGCTCGACGTGCCGGCGGGCACCGTCCATGCGATGTGGAACGAAGGCGAAGCCGGGGCGAAGGTGATCTGGCAAACCCGTCCGGCGCTGCGCACCGAGGACTTCTTCCGCAAGGTGGGTGCGCTGGCGCAGGAGGGCAAGCTGACCTCCAAGGGGCCTCGCAATCCCCTCCTCGGCGCGTCGCTCCTCTTCCAGTTCCGCGACGAGTTTCGGCTCGGGACCCTCCCGCGCATCGTGCAGGCCTTCGCGCTCCCGCCACTCGCCGGCCTGGCGAAGCTGTTCGGCAGGTCCGCCTAGGGACGGCAGTGGGTTCCTTTTGGCCCGCTATCCGGGTCAAAAGGAACCCAGCGGATTGCGCGATTGCTGGACAGGCTGGGTAAGGCGGCGAATTCCGATGGATTGACGCGTTCCTGGCGCTTTGCGCCAGGAAGTCGCCAAGCCAAGTACGTGATGCATCTCACACCGGGTTGATCCGCTCCTACCCAGCCCCAACCTAACCTCCGCATATGCCCTCAACCGTCTCCTCGGCAGGCGAGCTCGCGACGCTGCCCGACGGGGCCGAGCTCCTGGTCCGACCGATCCGGCCCTCCGACAAGCGCCTGCTGGCCGAGGGCTTCGAGCGCCTCAGCCCGGAGAGCCGATACCGGCGATTCTTCCGGCCGCTCGACAGCTTGTCCCAGCGGGACCTCGAGTACCTGACCGAGATCGACCACCACGACCACGAGGCGCTCGTGGCGACCCACCCCGGTTCGGGCGAGCTCGTGGGGGTGACCCGCTACGTGCGCGGGCCCGAGCCGCACCAGGCCGAGGTCTCGGTCGCGGTCGGCGACCCGTGGCAGCGTCGCGGCGTCGCCACGCTCTTGCTCGAGCGCCTCACGGAGCGGGCCCGGGCCGCCGGCATCACGCACTTCGTCGCCCTCGTGCTGCGGGAGAACCGGGAGGCGATCAGCATGCTCGAGCATCTGGTGCCCGGGCACGCGGGCCCCAGGAGCAGCGCCTCCGGGCACCTGGAGCTCCTGATCGAGCTCCCGGAGCCGGGGCGGGTTCCCGAGTCGGTGCTCGGGCGGGTGCTGCGGGTGGTCGCCCGCGGGGCGCTGGTCGTCAATCCGTATCGGGTGATGCGGGAGGCGATCCGAAGGTTGCGCCACGAGCAACGATCCGATCGCGGCACGCTTATCCGACCTGTCGAGTAGGATTTAATCGAGATGCTGTTCTCGACCAAGGCGGAGTACGGAGTGCGGCTGATGATCGAGCTCGGCCGCCGCGCCGACGAGGACCCCGGCGGCGGAGGCGAGCCGGTTTCCCTTAGCGCGGTCGCTGAGGCTGAGACGCTGCCGCTCTCGTATCTCGAGCACCTGGTCGCGAAGCTGCGCGAGGCCGGGCTGGTCAACTCGGTCCGCGGAGCACACGGCGGGTACCGTCTCGCCCGCCCGGCCTCGGAGATCGAGATGCTCGACGTCGTCCAGGCGCTCGAGGGGCCGATCGCGCCGATGGAGTGCTTTCATGAGGTGCGCGAGGGCCGGGTGCTCTGCTCGCACGAGACCGACGGCGATCGCGCGTGCGCGACCCGGCTTCTGTGGACGCGGGTTCACGGCGGGATCACGAGGGCGCTCGCGGGCACGACGCTCGCCGACCTGGTCGAGTTCGCCGTCGAGCACAGCGCGCGGGAGCCGGTCGCTGGAAGCGCGGCCTAGCCCCCTTCGAGCGAAACCTAGGAAAACGGAGACCGATGGCAGACCTTGAGATCAGAAACCTGCACGTGAGCGCCGAGGGAAAGGAGATCCTGAAGGGCCTCGACCTCGACGTGTCGAAGGGTGAGATCCACGCGCTGATGGGGCCCAACGGGTCCGGGAAATCGACGCTCGCCAATGCGATCATGGGGCATCCCTCCCTCGACGTCACGGAGGGGGAGATCCGCTTCGCCGACGAGGTGATCACCGACGTGGCGCCCGAGGAGCGAGCGCGGGCCGGCCTCTTCATGGCCTTCCAGTATCCGGTGGCGATCCCCGGGGTGACCGTGGCCAAGTACCTGCGCATGGCGGTCAACTCCCATCGCGACGCCCGCGGCGAACAGGAGATCAAGCTGAAGGACTTTCGCAAGGAGACCGAGACGGCGATGGAGCTGATGAACATCCCGCGCGAGTTCTCCAGCCGCTATCTCAACGACGGCTTCTCCGGCGGGGAGAAGAAGCGGATGGAGATCCTCCAGCTGGCGATGCTCATCCCGGAGCTGGCGGTGCTGGACGAGACCGACTCGGGCCTCGACATCGATGCGCTTCGCACCGTCGCCGAGGGTGTCAACAAGTTCGCCGGCCCGGAGATGGGCATCCTGATCATCACCCACTACCAGCGCATCCTCCACCTGGTGGAGCCCGACTTCGTCCACGTTATGTACGACGGACGCATCGTCAAGGAGGGCGGGCCCGAGCTGGTCGAGCTGCTCGAGGAGCGGGGCTACGGCTGGATCCGGGAGGAGGTCGAGGCGGCGGCCGCCTGACCGCCGAGCGCATCGTGGAGACCACCACTGCCACACCGCCGCGTGCCAAGGCGTCCACCCCGCCGCCGGTGGAGGAGATTCGCACGCAGTTCCCGCTGCTTCGGCGCGAGCAGGGTGGGATGCCGATCGCCTACCTCGACAACGGCGCCACGTCACAGAAGCCGCTCGCCGTGATCGAGGCGCTCGACCGCTACTGGCGCGAGCAGAACGCCAACGTCCACCGCGGCGTCTACCGGCTCTCCGAGGAGGCCACGACCGCCTACGAGCGGGCGCGGAGCGTGGTCGCCGCGCGACTCGGGGCCGACCGCCGCGAGGTGGTCTTCGTGCGCAACGCCACCGAGGCGCTGAACCTGGTCGCCTACTCGTGGGGCCGCGCCAACGTCGCGGACGGCGACCGGATCCTGCTCACCGAGATGGAGCACCACTCGAACATCGTCCCCTGGTATCAGCTCGCCGCGGAGAAGGGGGCCGAGCTCGACTGGGCCCCGATCACCGACGAGGGCCGACTGGACCTCGCCGCGTTCGCCGGCCTTCTGGAGCGGCGCCCGAAGATCGTCGGCGTCGCCCACGTCTCCAACGTCCTCGGCACGATCAACCCGATCCGCGAGATAACCAGCCTCGCGCACGACGCCGGGGCCCTTGTGGCGGTCGACGGCGCCCAGGCGGGGCCGAAGCTCCCCCTCGACGTCGCGGCGCTAGGGGCCGACTTCTACGCCCTCACCTCGCACAAGATGTACGGGCCCACCGGGATCGGTGCCCTCTATGGGCGGCGCGAGCTGCTCGAGGAGATGCCGCCGTTCATCGGCGGCGGATCGATGATCCGCAGCGTGCGCCGCGACGAGATCACCTGGGCGGACCTGCCAGCGAAATTCGAGGGCGGCACGCCCCCGATCGGCGAGGCGATCGGGTACGCGGCCGCGGTCGAGTGGCTGGATGCCGTGGGGCTCGACGCGGCCCACGCGCACGAGGCCGATCTCACGAGCTACGCGCTGGCGAGACTGGACGGGGTTCCGGGCGTGCGCATCTTCGGTCCCCCCGATGGCGAGGACCGGGCCGGCATCATCTCCTTCGAGGTCGCGGGGGTGCATTCCCACGACGTCTCCGAGATCCTCGACCGCCACGCCGTCGCCGTGCGGGCCGGCCATCACTGCGCGCAGATCCTGATGGAGCGCCTGGGGGTAGCCGCGACCACCCGCGCGAGCTTTGCGGTCTACAACTCGCGCGAGGAGATCGATCGCCTCGTCGACGCCCTTCACGACGTCCGGCGGGTATTCGAGCTCGACTGACGCGCGGCGCCTATCGGGTCGCGCGTTGACCCTGGAGTTCAGTCCACGGCGATGGTCCTGGAGAAGTCGCCCCGGCACACGAAGATCGTGCCGGCCGTACCCTCCGAGCGCCGCACCACCTTGGCGTAGTACGCGCCCGACTTCAGCGGCTCGACGTCGACCTCCCACCTGCCGTGGTGGTTTGTCTTGTCCTTGCCGAGCAGCTTGTCCGGGCCGTGGCGCTGCTTGAACAGCTTCACCTTGCGGTGGATCTCACAGGCGCTGTTCGAGGACTTGACATGGCCGTGGAACGCCGGCGGGCGGGTCGAGATCGTGACCTTCGAGTTGATCTTGACCGTCTGCGTTGCGAGCGCGGGGACGGCGACGACCGCGAGCGCGAGAAGCGACGCGACCGCCAGCACGCCGGCGCGACGATGGACCCTGGGCATCTTCCCTCCTTCGAAAGACCTCCTCCGGCGACGACGCTAGTCGAATCGGGTCGGGGGGTCAAGGTTCGCGATCTTGCCATCGCTCCACCAGCTACCGTTGATGGAGATGGACGACCTCTACCGCGAGCAGATCCTCGAGCACTACAAGCGGCCCCACAACTTCGGCCGGCTCGAGCGCCACGACCTCTCATTCGAGGATTCGAACCCGTTCTGCGGCGACGAGCAACACGTCGAGATCGCGCTGGACGCCGAGGGTCGTGTGGCCGATGTGGCCTTCGAGGGCAAGGGGTGCGCGATCTCCACCGCCGCAACGTCGATGCTCACCGACGAGCTCGCCGGCATGAGCCGGGAGGAGCTGCTCGCCCTACAGAAGGACTTCGTGCTCGACCTGCTGGGCATCGACATCTCCGCAACCCGGATGAAGTGCGCGCTCCTGGGGCTGAAGATCGTCAAGTCGGCCAGCCTCGGCTCCCCGGCGGATTGGGAGGACGAGGGCGAGCAGGGCGACCCGGCCGAGGCGACCCGGGCCGGCATCTGAGCATTTGTAAAGCCCCGAGGACGATGGCCTAGTACCCATCCCTCGTCACACTGCCGCCCCGCACGCTCAACCGGTGCCGGGCACCGGCCGACCGCCCTTGCGGCTAAAATCCGACTACGGAAGTAGGAATAAAGTGACGACCGGCACGAACAACATGCTCACCGTCTGCAGGCTCGAGGACCTCCCCGAGGGGGAGATGCGCCTGGTCGAGGCCGACGGCCGCAAGATCGGCGTCTTTCGGTGCGGGGACGGCGAGCTGTACGCGATCGAGGATCGCTGCTCACACGACGACGGGCCGCTGGCCGAGGGTGAGTTCGACGCCGACGCCTGTACAGTGGAGTGTCCACGTCACGGATCCCTCTTCGATCTACGCAGTGGCCGGCCGAAGACACTACCCGCGTTCCAGCCGGTTGACACATTCGAGCCCCGGGTAGAAGACGGCGAAGTGAAGCTGGAGGTCTAGAGCTCTTTTCATGGCTACCCCCGAGACACAGGTCCCACCGCTCTCCCCCAAGGAGCTGACCGAGCAGGAGCGCGGCCTCAAGGACATCGGCTCCGACTACGCCGAGCGCTTCGGCTTCCACGATCCCGAGACGGGTTACGCCTACAAGGCCCCGAAGGGGCTCTCGCGCCAGCTGGTCGAGGACATCTCGGAGTACAAGAGGGAGCCTGACTGGATGCGCGCGTTCCGCCTCAAGGCGCTCGAGCACTTCCAGCAGCGGCCCACCCCGACGTGGGGCGGCAACCTCGGCCAGATCGACTTCGACGACATCCACTACTTCGTGCGCGCCTCCGAGCGCTCCGAGCGGAGCTGGGACGAGGTGCCCGACGACATCAAGAAGACCTTCGACAAGCTCGGCATCCCGGAGGCGGAGCGCAAGTTCCTGTCCGGCGTCGGTGCCCAGTACGAGAGCGAGTCGGTCTACCACCAGGTGCGCGAGGACCTCGAGAAGCAGGGCGTGATCTTCATGGACATGGACTCGGGCCTCCGCGAGCACGAGGACATCGTCCGCGAGTACTGGGCCACGATCATCCCGCCCAACGACAACAAGCTCGCCGCGCTCAACTCGGCCGTGTGGTCGGGGGGCTCGTTCGTCTACGTGCCCAACGGCGTCAAGGTCGAGATGCCGCTGCAGGCCTACTTCCGGATCAATACCGAGAACATGGGCCAGTTCGAGCGGACCCTGATCATCGCCGAGGAGGGCGCGGACGTGCACTACGTCGAGGGCTGCACCGCGCCCGTCTACTCCACCGACTCGTTGCACTCCGCCGTGGTCGAGATCATGGTCAAGCCCGGGGCGCACGTCCGCTATACGACGGTCCAGAACTGGTCCCAGAACGTCTACAACCTGGTCACCAAGCGGGCCGTCGCACAGGAGGGGGCGACGATGGAGTGGGTCGACTGCAACCTCGGCTCCAAGCTGACGATGAAGTACCCGAGCATCTACCTGCTCGGTCCCGAGGCCCACGGCGAGATCCTCTCGATCGCGTTCGCCGGGAACGGACAGCACCAGGACGCCGGCGGCAAGGTGATCCACGGCGCCCCGAGGACGACCTCCTCGATCTTCGCCAAGTCGATCTCCAAGGACGGGGGACGCGGCACCTACCGCGGCCTGCTCGAGGTCGCCAAGGGCGCCACCGAGGCGCGCTCGAAGGTGGTCTGCGACGCGCTGCTGCTCGACGAGGACTCGCGCTCCGACACCTATCCGACGATCCGCATCGACGAGAACGACGCCAACGTCGGCCACGAGGCCTCGGTCTCGAAGATCGGTGAGGAGCAGCTTTTCTACCTCCAGGCTCACGGGCTCGACGAGGAGGAGGCCTCCAAGATGATCGTCAACGGCTTCATCGAGCCGATCACCAAGGAGCTTCCGATGGAGTACGCGGTCGAGATGAACCGCCTGATCGAGCTCCAGATGGAAGGCTCGATTGGCTAGTGCCGCCGTGGCCACGGCGGAGCCTGCCTGGCTCACGGAGAGGCGCCGGAAGGGCGCCTCTTTGGCGCGGGAGCTCGCCCTGCCCACGCCGAAGCAGAAGGGTTGGGAGTTCACCGATCTGAGCGGACTCGAGCTGGACGCCTACGGGCCGAGCGAGGGCTCGATCGACGGCGTCCATCCCGGCGTCGACTCCGCCGACGGCCCGCCGGTGGTCATGCCGCTGCAGGAGGCGGCGGGGCGCCTCGGCGACCTCGTGCGCGACCGCTTCGGGTCGCTGATCTCGGTCGAGGATCCCTTCGTCGCGCGCAACGAGGCGAACTGGCGAAGCGGGGCCCTCGTCTACGTCCCGCGGGGCCAGCGCCTGACCGAGCCACTGCGGCTGTCCGTGATGCAGGAGGGCGACGGGAACGGCCTCGACTGGCGCGCGCTGATCCTGCTCGAGGAGGGCGCCGAGGCCGAGGTCTGGGAGCGCTATGTCTCCGACGGCGACGAGGGCGAGGGACTCTTCAACGGCGTCGTCGAGCTCATCGTCGGCCCCGGTGCCCGCCTGCGCTACGTCTGCGAGCAGGAGCTCTCGGAGCGAAGCTGGGTCTTCGCGACCCAACGGGCGGAGCTGGAGCGCGACGCCTCACTCGAATGGGTGGCGCTGGGGTTCGGCTCGGACCGCGGCAAGGTGCGGATGGAGACGCGGCTCGGGGGCCAGGGGTCCTCGGCGAAGGTGACCGGCGCATACGCGGGCGCCGGCACGCAGCACCTCGACTTCGACACGACCCAGGAGCACGCGGCCGCGCACACGACGTCCGACCTCGCCTTCCGCGGCGTCCTCACGGATCGGGCGACGGCGGTGTGGCGGGGGATGATCCGCGTCGATCCGGGGGCGCAGCAGACCGATGCGTTCCAGGAGAGCCGGAACCTGCTCCTCTCCACGGCCGCGCATGCAGACGCGATCCCCGGACTGGAGATCGAGGCCAACGACGTTCGCTGCACCCACGCCGCCGCGGTCGCGCAGGTGGACCGCGAGCAGCTCTACTACCTGCGAGCCCGCGGCCTTCCCGAGGCGCGGGCCAAGCGCCTGATCATCGACGGCTTCCTCCAGGAGCTCGCGGAGCGGACCGCCGAGGGAGAGCTTCGCGATCGGCTCTCGGACGCCCTGGACCGCCGCCTGGGCGAGATCGTCACTGAGCTCTAGCGCCCTCCGGGCTCGGGCCGCGTCGCCGGTGATCCAGGCGTACGGCTAGACGCCGTCGAGCAGTCGCCAGTTCGCCCGAAACGCGGACTCGGCGGTGGCCGCGAGGCCTTCCTCGTCGGCCTCCGAGCCCAGCTCCTCGATCAGGCGGCGGGCGTCCGTTGCGTGCTCTTCGTCCCGGCGCTCGTGCACGCGAAAATAGGCGGTGCCGTCACCGTCGGCGAATCCGTAGCGGCCGACGAGGCCCTCGCGTTTTACCCGCGAGATCGCAGGCTGGCCGCTCTCGATCGCGTACAGGGTGACGAGCCGGCCGAGCATGCCCCGCTCCGCGATCCAGGATCGGATGCACTCCGCGGTCTCGGGCGTCGCGGGATCGGCGACGCGCCCGCCCGCCGCCTTGACGAAGGCGTCCCAGAGCGCGACGTGCTCGCGCTCCTCGGTGGCGTGCTGACGCAGTCCGGGCCGCGCTGGGGCCGCATCGGCGACTGCCTCGCTGGCGAGGGCGATGGCCTCGACCGCGTATCGGTACTGACCCGAGTAGCGGGCCAGCTCCTCGGCGCTCAGCTCGCCGGCCGTCCAGCGGCGGTAGAACGGATGGCGAAGCACGTCCCAGCGCTCCCGGGCGCTCTCGATCCGATCCCAGATCCTCTGCGTCAAAGCCTCTCCTTCCGACGGGTTTCGCTGGTTCGCGGAACCCCTTGCGGCGGCCTTCGGCCGCCTGACCTGTCCATGCCGAGACACTTCGTGTCTCGGCCCTCACGTGTCGCGAGAGGTGAGAATACCGGCGCGATGCGTCCCCAAGCGCGGGACATAGCCGTGCCCCCCTTCGCGCCGGGCACCGTCTGGATCGGGGGCGAGCCTCCAGCGGTGGAGCGAATCTGCGCTCGGGGGCCGCTGCTCGTCCATTTCATCGACATCGCCCACTTCTCGAGCGTCCGAACCCTGCCCTACCTGACCGCGTGGAGCGAGCGCTACGGCGACGACGGACTCACCGTTCTGGCGGTCGACTCGCCGCGGTTTCCGTTCACCGCCGATGCGCGAAGGCTCGCCGCCGCCGCCGAGCGCCTGGGGCTCGGGTTTCCGGTCGCATCCGACCCCGAGTACGTCGCCTGGCACGACTACGGATGCCGGGGGTGGCCGTCTCTGTTTCTGTGGGGGCGGGGCGGCGCCCTGCGCTGGTACCACTTCGGCGAGGGCGAATACGCGGCTACGGAGTCCGCGATCCAGCAGGAGCTCGGCCTGAGCGACGGCGCCCACCTGCCCGAGGTCCTCCCTCCGCTTCGCCCCACCGATGGGCGGGGCGCCCTCGTCGCCCGTCCCAGCGAGGAGGTCTTCCCGGGCGGATCGGTGTCGCGGCCGTGGCGCGGATCCGACCGAGGGAGTGCCTTGGAGCTCGAATACGAGGCCGGCGGAGCCTGGGCAGCGGTGGACGGCCGCGGCCTCCTCCGCGTCTCCCTTGACGGCGCGCCGGCGACGACGATCGCGGCCGAGGCGCCGGGCGCCTACGAGCTCGCCGAGCACGACCGACATGGGCCCCACCGCCTAACGCTCGGCGCCTCGAGGGACCTGGCCGTCTATTCGGTCGGGTTCTCGGCGGGCCTTCCCGCTGCGCCGGCGTGACCGCGATCGGCCGAGCCCATGCCCGCGCCGCGCTGCTCGGCAACCCATCTGACGGCTACGGCGGCAAGGCGATCAGCTTCGCGATCAGGAACTTCGCCGCCGAGGTCGAGCTCGAGGAGGGGGCAACCGGTTACTCGGGCCCTCCGGCCGCCGAGCGCCTGATCGCCGCCGCGGTGGAGCGATTTCGGGACCGCTGCGAGACCCTGGGGATCGTCGCGGGCTCCGAGCCCCTCGGGGTCCGCTGCCGCTCGAGGATCCCGCGCGAGGTCGGCCTCGGCGGCTCGAGCGCGATCGTGATCGCGGCCCTGAGGGCGCTGGGCGAGCTGTACCGCGTCTCGATCACTCGGGAGGAGCTGCCGTCCCTGGCGCTCTCGGTGGAGACGGAGGAGCTCGGGATCGCCGCCGGGCTTCAGGACCGGGTCGCGCAGACGTATGAGGGCCTCATCTACATGGACCTGGACCCGGCCCTCGTCGCCGAGCGAGGTCATGGCCTCTACGAGCCCCTCGATCCGGGGCTGCTGCCGCCCCTCTTCGTCGCCTACCGCGCGGAAGCGGCCGCGGCGTCGGCGGCGCCCCACACGGAGCTCCGCCGCCGGTACGAGCGCGGCGAGGCCGAGGTCGTGGCGGCGATGGGCGAGCTCGCCGAGCTCGCCGAGCGCGGACGGCAGGCGCTGCTGAGCCGGGATCGCAGCGAGCTCCGCCGTCTCGTCGATCGGAACTTCGACGCCCGGAGCCGTCTATACCCGCTCGACCCGCGCCACGTGCGGATGGTCGAGGTGGCCCGCTCGCTCGGCGCGAGCGCCAACTACACCGGCTCCGGGAGCGCGATCGTCGCGGTCCCGCCCGACGGGTGGAACGTGGCCGCGGCGACGAGGGCCTTTCGGGCGGTGGGCTGCGGGGTGCTGCTACCCACGGTCGCATAGGTCGCCAAGGCGGCCCCATGCGATCCGGATCCCAGTTGCCGGCGGACTTCCCAAGTGGGTGGCGCCTCCAGCAGGGGGCGGCGGGAGGCCGTGTCCGACTTGTGCCTAGGTGATCCCCGCGTACCAGAGCGCGAAACAGGGCCGAACAGACCGACCGAAGGGATCAGAACCGTCCGATGCCTCACCCTGGTGCGGTCCCTCGCTCCCCCTTGCTCACATCTCGTGACCGCCGTTGACTGCCAGGACCTGTCCGGTGATGTAGGAGGCGGCGTCCGCACATAGGAAGCCGACCACGCGAGCGACCTCCTCGGGGCGACCAAGCCGGTGAATTGGGACCTGCGCGCGGATCGCGTCCAGGACCCTCTCGGGCACGGTGTCGAGCATCTCGGTCTCGATGAAGCCGGGGGCCACGGCGTTGACCGTGATCCCGACCTCGTTGTCCTCGAGCTTGCCCGCCTTCTCGAGGGCGAGGGCCGCCTCCCGGGCCAATGAGCGGGTCAGGCCGAAAAGCCCCGACTTGGAGGCCGCGTAATTGGTCTGCCCGATGTTGCCGATCTGGCCGACGATCGAGGAGATGTTCACGATCCGACCGGCTCCGCGCGCGACCATGTGCTCTAGCGCCGCCTGCGACATGAAGAAGGAGCCGGACAGATTGACTGCCAGGACCTTGTACCAGTCCTCGTCGGTCATCTTGAGCGCTGTCTTGTCAAGGGTGATGCCGGCATTGTTGACCAGGATGTCGAGCCGCCCGTGCTGCTCGACCACCTCGCGCACGGTGCGCCGGCAGTCCTCCGAGGAGGCGACGTTGCCCTGATGGATAGTGGCCTCAGCCCCGTGGTGCGCGAGCTCGGCCTGGAATCGCTCTGCGCGATCCCGGTCCTGGGCGTAGCCTGCGGCGATCTCCGCGCCGCGTGCGGCCAGCCGGCGGCAGATCGCCGCCCCGATCCCGCGCGTGCCGCCGGTTACCAGCGCGACGCGGCCGTCGAACATCTCGATCCCCGGCCAGTCCGGGTGGGGGTGGGCAATGGTCTGCGATGCCCTTTGTGTAGTGGACACGGCTCGGTCTCCTCTCCTCTCTAGGCCTCCGATCGCTCGCCTAGCCAGGCGGCGATGTCGGGCCAGATCTCGTTACGCGCCTTCGAGCCGGCCATCAAGCCGATGTGGCCACCGCGCCGGGCCAAATGGGTGACGTCCTCGCTCGCGACAAGGTCGAGCAGCGGTGTGGTGTCATCGCGAGGTGTGATGTGGTCGGCACCGGCGGTGATGACGAGCAAGTTGGCCTCGATCCTGCGCAGATCGACGCGGTGGCCACGCAGCTTGAGCTCCCCGCGCACGAGGCGGTTCTCCTTGTACAACCACCTGATCCACTCGCGGTAGGCGCGGGCTGGAAACGGGGGGTTGTCCGCGACCCACTTGGCCATCGCCTGGTAGGACTCGCGGTTGGCGTCGCCGTTGAGAATCTGCTGCGCGAGACGACGGTAGGTGGTCCAGTAGTTGGTCACCGGCTTCATCAGCTTGTTGGCCCAATCGATGCTGCGGCCCGGGATCGCAGGGAAGGTGTCGGCGACCTGGTCGACGTCGAAGCTCTCTCGCCCGACCCAGTTCGTGTACAGCGCGCTGCGGGTGTCGATCGGGGTCGTCAGCAGCACGAGGTTGCGCACCGCGCCCCGCGGGTGAATCGACGCATAGGCCGCGCACAGCGTCCCCCCGATGCACCAGCCGAGCAGCGATACCTCGTCGGCCCCGGCAGCGCACAGTGTCTCGCGCACGCCCCAGTCAAGCTCGTCGCAGACGTAGCTCTCGAGGCCGCGATCGGCATCCTCGTCGTCGGGGACGCCCCAGTCGAGCAGGAAGACGTCGAAGCCCTCCTCGAGCAGATGCTCAACAAATGAGTGGCCGGGCCGAAGATCGAACACGTCGGGCCGGTTGATTAGCGCGAAGACGAGCAGCACGGGAACGGCATAGGGGCGCCGCTCGGAGCGATAGCGGTAGAGCGTCGTCGTGCGGTAGGTCCACACCGGATCCTTGGGCGTGGCGCCGATTGTCGCGTCGGCCGTCGTCAAGATCGTGTTGGCGAATTCCACGGCGGCGGCCGGGGCCCGCGCGATCCGCTCGAGCGGGGTCATTGGCTGTCCGCCTTGGCGTCCCCGCGCCCCCTGGGCGCGGGGGCGGCCCGCGACCGCGGCAGCTCGTCGACGGCACGCGGCGAAGCGACCTCTCGGCGCAGCTCCTCGACCTCCTGCAGTACGCGCTCGAGCTTCTCCTCGGTTCGCGCGAGCGACCGGCCGAGCCGGGCGATGTCGGCTCGTCCCGCGATCCGCAGGTTGCGCACGACGAGGTCGGCGACGTCGAAGCCGATCCGCGTCATGCCGACGACGTTCTCCGTGACCCTCGCGAGCAGCTCCCCGAAGGCATCTCCTGCCACAAGCCGCTCTACCCCGGCCGCCGTTCGCGCCTCCTCGCGCTCGTAGAGCGCCCGAACCTGCTCGTCGGGGCTCGATCCCGCTGGCTCAGCCATCGTCCGCATCCCGGCGCTCGGCAAACCTCCCGGTGAAGTCGGCGGACAGGGTTGTCTCGCGCAGCGTCGTCACGTCACCCAGCTCCCGGCCCCCGGCGATGTCGCGCAACGGCCGGCGTATGATCTTCCGCGAGCTGGCCTTCTGCAAGTCGTGTGCCCAGGTTAACCGGTTGGGCCGAGAGCGAGTTTGCCGATCTGCGCGGCCAACTTGGTCGAATCGCCCGATGATGACCCAGAATTAGCCGTCGGGGCCCCGCCTGGCCGCATTCGCCCACGTCGTCAGCGGCGACGCATGGCGGCGCGTTACACGCTGTCCGGAAACCAGACCGCAGAGCTATATGGCGCCCCGGCGAGCGGCCGCCCCGTCACGATCACGGCATGGTGATGCCCCAGGGCTGACGAGTGGCGATCGCGCGTTTGTCCCGGCGACCTGCAGCGTCGCCACGAGCAGCCCCGCCCGTTGAGGGCGTGGGATTATCGCCTTCGCCCGCCCTCCCCCGAACGCAGGTGCTTCGCGGCTGAGCGGCGCCGCCTCATCTCGAACGCTCGAGAACTCCGGCGAGAAGCGGCGGCCATTGCACACGGAGAGCCTCGTGGCCCATGAAGAGGCCGAGGTGGCCGCCACTCGTCATACGCTGCGCGATCAGCGCCCCTGGTGACGCGACGGCCGCGGCCGCGGCGAACACCTGCGGCGGCGCGGTGATGTGATCGGTAGCGCCCGCCAGAAGGTTGAGCGGGGCTCGGATATTGCCGAGGTCCACACGCGCACCGCGGATCTCGAGCTCGCCGCGGATCAGTTTGTTGTCGCGGAAGAGGTGTTCCACGATCCAGAGGTAAAAAGCGCCCGCGATGTCCTGGGTGTGTTTGAACCAGTCCTCGAAGGCGCGGTGGCGTTTGAGGTGCTGAGGGTCGTCCAACTTCGTCAATAGCTGAAGCTGCTTGTCGATCTCGTTCTCCGGCTTGATCGCAATGAAGCCGCTCAGGAGCAGCTCCCCCTTAAGTACCCCATTCCCGAGGGCGACCAGGTTGCGGAAGTATGCGAGGTCGCCGGTCAAATCCACCAGCCTTACCCAGCCATGGATCACCGAGTGGCCGGCGTGGAAATCGATCGGGGCGCCGGCGAGGGTGAGCGTGTTGATGTCGTCGGGATGGAGGGCCGCGTAGATCGCCGCCAGCCAACCGCCCTGACAGTCGCCGATCAGGTTGACCGGCGGGCCGATGCCCGCGACGGCGCGCTCGAGTAACTCGAGATAGTCGTCGATGGTCGCCTCCTTGGTGGCTTGGGTAGCCGGGAGCCAGTCCATTGACCAGACGCGCTCGAGTCCTGCGTCCCTGATTGTCGTGATCTGGCTCTGGCCCTCGCCGTAGTCGACGATGTTCGACGCGTGCCCGGCCTGCGGGGGCAGCACGAGGGTGGGCAGGACGCGAGCGCGCGAGCCGCCCGAGAAGTCGCGCAGGAACGCTATATCCGAGCGTTGCACGATCTCGTTGGGCGTGGACCACGAGGGTGCCGGACGGCGACGGGCCGTTTCCTCCCACCATCGAGCCAGGTCGCGCGCGAGGTCAAGCGGGGTAGCTCCACTTGACAGGGCGCCGGCCCAGTAGTCGGTGAGGCCACCCGCGAAGACACGCCAGCTCTCGACCGAGGCGTCGATGAGGTTCCGCGTAACGACCGGAGAGCAGGCAGTTATGGTCGGCGTAGAGGTCATGGGCGCGAAGTTCTACCCTGCTTGCCGGTCGAGATGAGCCTCGAGGGCCATAGCGCGATCGTGACCGGTGCCGCGAGCGGCATCGGACGAGCACTTGCCGAGCGGCTCGCAAGCGACGGCGTTAACGTCCTCGCCGTCGACCTCGAGCCGGCAGCCGATGGGCCCGGCCATCCGCACGCGGCCGATCTGACGACGCGCGAGGGCAACCGAGCCGCGGTCGACGCTGCGCTCGATCGCTTCGGGCGGCTGGACGCCGTCGTGGCGAACGCCGGCTTCCAGCACGTGGCGGCAGTGAGGGACTTTCCGGAGGACCGGTGGGAGGCGCTCTTGGCCCTGTTGCTGACGAGCCCGTTCCTGCTTGCAAAGTACGCCTGGCAGGCCCTAGCGGCAAGCGGGGATGGACGCCTGATAGCTATCGCCTCGGTGCACGGGCTCGTGGCCTCGCCGTTCAAGGCAGGGTACGTGTCCGCGAAGCATGGCGTGCTCGGACTCGTGAAGACGCTTGCGCTCGAGGGCGCGCCCGTGGGGATCACGGCGACGGCAGTGTGCCCCGCCTTCGTCCGCACGCCGCTCGTCGAGGCGCAGATCGCGTCGCAGGCCGAGGTCCACGGGCTGCCCGAGGCGCGCGTGCTCGAGGAGGTGATCCTCGCTCCGCACGCGGTCAAGCGACTGATCGAACCCGAGGAGGTGGCGGGGGTGGTCGCATTTCTGATGGGGCCCGGCGGGCGTTGCTTCACGGGCGTGCCGATTACGATGGATCTCGGCTGGACCGCGCGCTAGCGGGCAGGCGGCGAAGGAAGCGCGCCACACTGCGGTCCGCCTCGGGCTCGTCGGTGATGTAGAGGTGGCCCGCACCCGGCCAGAGCTCGAGCTGGGCGCCAGGGATGGCATCCGCGAGCAGGCGGGCGTTCTCGGGCGGCACCATCCGATCGTCGCCGCCGTGGACGACGAGCGTCGGGGCCTCGATGGCGTCGAGGCGGCCGAATGCGTCGTGGCCTAGAGCAGCGCCGAGCTGCGCCGAATAAGGACCGGACTCGATCGGATAGCGCAGCCGCTGCACGATGTCGTCGCCGATTCGCTGCGCGTGCCGCTGTCGCGTCTGCAGACTGTAGTTGTAGGGGACCGAGGCCCAAACCGCCTCCTCGGCGTCCATCTCCGCGCGGCGCTGGAAGAAGGCGAGTGTGGCTTCATCAGCCGGCAGTGCCCGGGGACCGCCCGGCGTTGTCGCTCCCAGTAAGAGCGAGCTGACGCGCTCAGGGTGGCGCAGAGCGAGCTCCTGGGCGATCATCCCGCCGAGCGATATCCCATAGACGTGGGCCCGGCGCTCCCCCGCGGCCTCGAGCACCGCGATCGCGTCGGTCGCCATCTGCACGACCGAGTACGGGCCGCGTGGCCGGGCGCTTCGGCCGACGCCGCGATTGTCGAAGCTCAGCACGCGAAAGGACTCGGCCAGGACCGGGATCGTGCGCCACCATCCGGTGGCGTTCATCCCCAGCCCCATGATGAGGAGCACGGGCGCTCCTGCGCCCGCGCTCTCCCAGTACAGCTCGACGGATCCGTTCCGCGCGAGCATCAGGGCCGAGAAGGTCTACTTCAGCAGGTCGCGAGCGGCCGAGGTGTAGAGCTTCGCCATATCGCGGGTGAAGTCGGCCTGGGCCGTCACGAGAGCGGAGAACCACTCGACCTGGCTCGCATCGGCGACCTTGTCCTGGAACTCGACGATCGAGGTCAGCGCCCTCTCATAGGTGTCGAGGTAGGCGACGCCCGCCTTCTTACTCGACGCGATGATCCGCTCGTTGAGCTCGCGCACTCGCTCGGCGGCGGCATCGATGTTGTCGGCGGTTGACTTGGTGGTGGCCATTTCGCCGCTCCTTTCGTTGGGGGGTACGTTGACGTTGCTGGCTGCTAGCAGATTAGCAAGACTGGGAGCTAACTGCAAGCAATCACGCGGTCCGCGGCACTCGGCCTCCCAAGACGTCCCCCGCGCGACCGCGGCGCTCGAACCGGACGTTCGACGGTCCGTGCCGGTGGTGCGATCAGGACTTCGAACGGCGGGAGCGAGCAGACGCCGGGCGATCGTTGAGCGCTGCGAATGCCTCGTACATCTCTATGAGCGCTTGGCGCTGGTGGCCGGTGAGACCGCGGTCGGCCCGGATCGCCTCAATCACCGCCGGTGTCTCGGGCTCTGCGTCCGGGTCGATTCCCGCCTGCTCGTAGAGGGTCTCCGTCGAGACCCTCAGCGCATCCGCAATCGCTCCGAGCACGCGCTCGGAGGGTTCGCGGAGGCCGCGCTCGATCTGCGACAGGTAGGGATTGGAGATCCCTGCCATGGCGGCGAACTGGCGCATGGACAGCTCGTTGAGCTCTCGCTGGCGGCGGATGATCTCGCCAAGTGTGGCGGCCTGAGCGTCGGCGTTCACGTGTTGAGAATAGCCTCGCGCTTGGAGTCGCCTCCACGGAGCACCCGCCGAGGTCGAGCTCGAGGAGGGGGAGGGCGGTTACTCGGGGCCGCCGGCCCCCGAACCCCTGGTCGCCGCAGCGGTGAGGCGATTCCGGGCCCGCTGCGAGACCCGGGGGATGGTCGTGGCGCCGCCCCTCATGGTCCGCTGCCGCACGACGATCCCGCGCGAGGTCGACCTCGGCGGCTCGAGCGCGATGGTGACCACGGCCCTTTGGGGGCTCGCCGAGCTCCACCGCGGGGATCGCGGCGAGGCTCCGCCGTCTCGTCGATCAAAACTTCGACGCCCGGAGCCGTCTCTACCCGCTCGACCCGCGCCACGTGCGGATGGTCGACGTGGCCCGTTCGCTCGGAGCGCCAACTACACCGGCTCCGGGGGCGCGATCGTCGCGGTCCCGCCCGACGGGTGGGACCTTGTCGCGGCCGGAAGCGCCTTCCGGGCGAAGGGCTGCGAGCTAATACTCCCCATCATCGCCTAGTCCCAGTCAGCCTGTCCCGGGGTCGAGGGGAACCACGAGTCTGGCCGGCGACCGCGCGTAGGGTCGATCGGCCGAGCCGCCGAGGCGGGCCCTGATGGGCGATCGGGCTTGTCCGCAGGCTAACCGCCCGTAAGTGCATCACTCACTTACCGGCGGACACTCCATTGAATACGTTGGCTGCGTTCGAGCCTTACCTAGGAGGGAGCAGTGCGGCGGATTCGCGGTTCGGTGTTGGCGGGGACGGTGGCGGGCGCGATGGCGCTGATCGGAGCGGTGCTCGCACCCAGTGCGTTTGCGGACCTGCCGGTCGGCTACGACGTCCAGCGAGTGGACAGTCCCAACCCGACAACCGGGAGCGACTTCGGTATCGGCTTCACGGGGGCCGGCGACCTCAACGGCGACGGGAAGACCGACCTCATCGTCGGGACGGATGAGCACGGCGGCAGCATAGGCACGGTCTACGAGATGAGCGGGGCCAACGGGTCGCTGATCCGCAGCATCACCGCGCCCGACGCATCAGGGGACACGGGGACGAATCCGAGCTTCGGTAGCTACGTCGGGTCGATCCCTGACCTGGGGAGCTGCCCTGGCGGTACCGCCGGCCAGACCTGCCCCAACGCGACGGTCGGGCCCCCGGATGGCACACCCGACCTGCTCGTCACCGCCCTCGGGCAGGACGTGGGCTTCAACGATCCCCAGAACAGCAACAACCCGGCCACTCTTGTGGACGCTGGCCGCGCTTACGTCATCGACGGGGCAACCGGGGCGATCCTGAAGCGCGTGCAAATGCCCGCCGTGGACCTCTCCGAGCAGCTCCATGCACCGGGAGGCGCGAAGAAGCCGGCATTCGGGCGCACGATCCTCAACCCGTCGAGCCAATACGGCGCCGCCAACGCGACGCCGCCGGCCGCGGTGCAGATCGGCGACCTCGACGGCGGTGGCAAGCCGGACTTCATGGTCGGTGCGTCAGACTACTTCGAGACCGGCGCGACCGCGAATCCCGATTCTCCCTGCGCCGCCGCGGGCCCCTCGGCCCAGTGCCTCCAAGCCGGTCGCGCCTACGTCTTCCGGGGCGAGGACATCGCGGGCAGCAATCCGAGCGTGATCCTCGATAACCCGTACTACGAGATCAAGAACCCGACCGCGCAGCCTGATGACCTGAATAACCCGGTCAACGTCAACCGCGAGAGCATGGGCTATTCCGTGGCGCCGGTCGGCGACTTGGGGAAGTGCAACACGAATCCCGGTCCGGGGGCCGCGTGCACAAACGCGAGCAGCACCGGCAACCCGGACGGTCTTCCTGACATCGCACTCTCATCTCACCGGACCGACGAATTTGGGATGTTCGACGTCGGCGTCGTCTACCTAATCGACGGAGCCAACGGTTCGGTCCTCTACACATATCACCACCCGGAACCTCAGCCGGCGTCGATCTTCGGGTTCACGAACTACAACCAGCCGGCGATTGGCGACGTCGGGAGCTCGACCGCCCCCGATGTCTACGAGCCCGCCATGCGCCAAAACAACCCGTATACCGGGGGTGGGAAGGGTTACCTGATGAACGGGGCGTTCAAGCAGAGTGGAAGCCCGAATGCGATCAGCTTTGCGACCCTGAACGATCCCACCCCCCACCCGAGCGAGGACTTCGGGACGTCATCCGCCGGGATCGGCAACGTCGAGGGTGGCCCGGCGAACGAGATCCTGGTGGGCGCCTACGGGCCGCATAACCCGGGCACCAACCAGGACGTGATCAACGACGTCCACGTCTTCGACGTCGCGCACGAGCAGTCCCTTCAGGACATTCCGGCCCCCGATCAGCAGCCGGGGCTCGGCTTCGGGACCGCGCTGGCGCCGATGGGCGATCTGAACGGTGACGGATTCCAGGACTTCGCCGTCGGAGCGGGCCTCTACGACCTGACCACCTCGAGCGGATCCTGCTCCGCGGGATGCGCGGACGCCGGGCGGATCTACATCCTCAGGTCGAATAACCAGGCACTTCGCTCGCTGACCCTCAAGGCGAGCAAGCACAAGGTTCGAAAGGGTCGTCATGTCAGGCTGAGCGGTGACATCACCGCCACCGGAAACCTGGATCAGTGTGTCGCAAACCAGACGGTGCACCTGGATCGAAAGCGCCACCGCGGCTACCACCAGTTCGACACGGCCAAGTCCAACTCCATGGGCCACTACTCGGACAGCTTGAAGATCAAGCGGACATACACCTTCCGCGCCCGCCTCCGCTCGACGGCCGCCTGCCAGGCCGCGAAATCGGCGCCAGTCAAGGTCAAGGTCAAGCGGCGACGTCACAGGTGACATCCTCGTCCTCGCGCGGTATCGTGGCGACGCGGTAGCGCCGCGCGCTGCCTGGGAGATCAGAGGAGAGGAGTCGGATGCGTACGGAGCGGTTGCGAACCGTCTCGATTGTGCTCCCGGCACTGCTCGCTCTCGCGCTCCTCGTGGGAGCGCCCCGGGCATCCGCGTGCCAGTTCCCGGATCTGGTCTTGACGCCCCCCGGAGGCTCTGGGGCCCCCGTGCACCCAGGCGACCCGGTTGGCTTCAGCGCCTCAAATGTCGATCCGCCCACGGGTGGACAGCCTGGTGGCACCTTCACGGTTCACGTCGCCGGCCACGACTTCTCGGTCACCAACCAGGGTCCTAACCCCGGCGTGCAGGGAAGCTTCCAAATGCCGGATCTCGGTGACTCTTCAAGGACCGTCTACGTCACGGGAACCACCTCGCACGAAGGGGATACCTGGCAGACGAACAAGACGGTGACCCTCAACTACGAGCCCGCGACGCCGCCGTCCGGTCCTTCGCCCGGTGGCGGGAGTCCCGGGCCAGGCGGCGGACACGGCGGCCGGGCACACTCGGGCACTCAGAATCAACAGGGGACGAACGGTGTGCCAAACCTTGGCGGCGCCACGTCGTCGGGCACCTCCTCGTCGGCGCAAGCGAACGCCACGACCTCGAGCGCCGCCAGCTCGAGCGCGGGTGGCGCCGCCTCTGCGACGGGCTCGTCCGGAAGCGGACCCGAGCAAGGCGGGGCGTCACTTCCGGTCAGCACCTCGGCGGTCGCCCACGCGCACCAAGAGCTGCAGCGGAGCGACGCAGCCGCGGCCGGCGCGAGGCATCGATCGAGGGGGCCAGAGGGACTGCGGCGCCAGCTTCCACCGCGATCCGATTCGACCTCTGTCGTCCCGGGCGAGGTCGCGATTCCTGGGTACGCGGTGCTCGGACTCGCGGCCTTGATCGTCGTTGCCGGAGGCACGGCGCTGGTGCTCCGGGCGATGCGACGCGGCGGCGGAGCTGTGGGGGCGGACGGGTCGGCGGGCCACCCGTGGCTGCCTCCGCCGGTCCAGCTCGAGATGGACCTTCGAGGAAGGCTGATCGAGGCCGAGCTTCAGGAGATGATCGCCGAGGAGCGGGCGCGCCAGTCACTCACGCGCGAGGCGGCGGAGCCGCCTCGTCGCAGCAGCGAAGAAAGAACCCCAGCATCCAGCACCGCTTGAGCTCGGCGGGGCTGCGGATGCCCTGACCGAGGCGCGGGTTGCCGCCGGAGTCCATGGGCGCCCGGCGGCTCATCGCCTCGAGCGCCGCGTAGTGGCGGACGTGGCCGCCGGGGCCGGGGATGCGCCAGCTCGGCGCGCCGCTCTCGGGGTCGGGGCGCTCCTCCGGCTCCGCCAGCGCCAGCTCGCGGCTTACCGTGACGATCGCCTCGGCGGCTGAGTCGCCTTCCCCTGCCGCTTGTTCGAGCCTCTCGGCGAGCCACTCGATCGGCGAGCGTGCCGGCTCGAGCATCTCGGTCTCGGCGAGCCGTCCGAGGTAGCCCAGCCGGGCGAGCGCCTCGGCGAGCTTCAGCGTCTCGGGCGGGGCGGCGGCCGCTCCCTCCGAACCCGCGACCAGCTCGAGCGCCCGAGCCATCGCCGCGGCGAGAGGCTCCGGGGGGTCGCCGGGGTAGCGGCGCTCTGCGTCGGAGACCAGCCCGGCGACCAGGTGCTCGCGCACCAAGTCGGCCTTCACGGCCATGACGTTGTCGCGGGGCTCGGCTATGCCTCCGGCGCCCGGTGTGAGACGACGTGGTTGATCCGCCTGCAGCCGGGGCAGACGCCGGCGTAGGACTCCCCGGCGAGCATCTCCCTGACGCGCTCGGGGAGCGGCGGGGGCTCCCTGCCCGCGCTCCGGGCCTCGGCGGCGAGCGTCTCGTAGCGCGGCTCGTGCTCGTGCTCCTCGTAGCCGATCGGCGTCCCGCACCAGGGGCAAAACTGGGGCGCGTCGGCAGGGGTCATCAGTCCACTAGCAGATGCGGGGCAGGGGATCGCCGGCGAGCATATCCACGACGCGGCTGCCGCCGAAGGCCGTCTCGAGCACCACCATCCCAGGCGGGTCCTCGCGGACATCGCCGACGATCGCCGCCTCGCGTCCGAGCGGGTGGGAGCGCAGCGCCTCGAGCGCGGCGTCGGCTGACTCGGGCGCGACGATCGCGGCCAGCTTGCCCTCGTTGGCGACGTAGAGCGGGTCCAGCCCTAGGATCTCGCAGGCGCCGCTCACCTCCGGCCGCACCGGGAGCGCCCCCTCGTCGATCGCGATCCCCGTCTCCGATGCCAGCGCCAACTCCACCAGCACCGTGGCCAGCCCGCCCCTTGTGGGGTCGCGCAGGCAGCGGACCCCGCCGGTCGCGCTGAGCAGTGTCGCGACGAGCCCGTGGAGGGGGCTCGTATCGCTCTCCAGCTCGACCTCGAGCTCCAGCTCCCCGCGGGCGATCATGATCGCCATCCCGTGGTCGCCCAGCGTGCCGGAGACCAGCAACCTGTCCCCGGGGCGGATGCGGGAGGGAGAGAGGTCGAGCTCGGAGTCCACCGCCCCGATCCCGGTGGTACCGATGTAGACGCCGTCCCCCTTGCCGCGCTCGACGACCTTGGTGTCGCCGGCGGCGACCGCCACCCCCGCCTCGTCCGCGGCCCCGGCCATCGAGGCCGCGATCCGTCTCAGGTCCTCGACGGGCAGGCCCTCCTCGACGATGAAGGCCGCCGAGAGGCTGAGGGGCTGGGCGCCGGCCATCGCCAGGTCGTTCACGGTCCCGTTCACGGCCAGCTCGCCGATGTCCCCGCCGGGGAAGAAGAGCGGCCGTACGACGAAGGAGTCGGTGCTGAAGGCGAGGCGCGCGCCGCCATCGAGTTCGAGCACCGCGCTGTCGCCGAGCGGCTCGAGCAGGGGGTTGCGAAGCTCGGGCAGGAAGAGCGCCTCGACCAGGTTGTGGGTGGATTTCCCGCCGGCTCCGTGGGAGAGTGTGATCTGGTCCTCGAGCAGCTTGCGCGGAGGCCGGCGGCGGCGGCGCTCGATCGCCTCGAGCACCTCCTCCTCGGTGCGGGCTGCGCCGAGCCCCTCGTGCTCTCCGGCCCCCATCGCGGTCAGCGGGCCGCGGCGGTGGGCTCCCGCCGACGCCGGCCCGCGAAGCGCCCGTAGTTGTAGTAAGCGGCGCAGGCCCCCTCGCTCGACACCATGCACGTCCCGATCGGGTGGTCGGGCGTGCAAGCGGTGCCGAATACCTTGCACTGCCAGGGCTTGATCACGCCCTTGAGCACCTCGCCGCACTGGCAGGCCTTCGGGTCGGCCACCCGCACGCCGGGCACCTCGTAGCGAAGCTCGGCGTCGAAGTCGGCGAACGACTCGCGCAGCTTGAGCGCCGACTGCGAGATGAAGCCCAGCCCTCGCCACTCGAAGGTGGTTCGCAGCTCCATCGTCTCGGCGATCGCCCGCATCGCCTCGGGATTGCCCTCCTCGCGGACCACCCGCGTGTACTGGTTCTCGACCACGCTTCGCCCCTCGCGAAGCTGGCGCAGGATCATGTAGACGCCCTGGAGCACGTCGAGCGGCTCGAACCCGGAGACGACCACCGGCTTCGAGTAGTCGCGGGCGATGAACCGGTAGGGACGCAGGCCGATCACCGTCGAGACGTGCCCGGGGCCGATGAATCCGTCCAGGCGCAGGTCCGGGGAGTCGAGGATCGCCCGGATCGCCGGGATGATCGTCACGTGGTTGCAGAAGGCGAAGAAGTTGGAGATCCCCTCCTTGCGCGCCCGGAGCAGGGTCAGCGCGGTCGAGGGGGCGGTGGTCTCGAAGCCGATCGCGAAGAAGACCACCTCGCGATTCGGGTTCTCGCGGGCGATCCGGAGCGCGTCAAGCGGGGAGTAGACCATGCGCACGTCGGCGCCGCGGGCCTTCGCGTCGAGCAGCGAGCCCTTGCTCGACGGCACCCGCATCATGTCGCCGAAGGTGGTGAAGATCACCTCCGGGCGGTTCGCGATCGCGAGTGCGTCGTCCTGGCGCCCCATCGGGATCACGCACACGGGGCAGCCCGGCCCGTGGACCAGCTCGATCTGCTCCGGCAGCAGGTCCTCGACGCCGTGCTTGTAGATCGCGTGGGTGTGGCCGCCGCAGACCTCCATCAGCTTGTAATGGCGGCCGGGCTCGGCGAGTTCCGCGATCCGCTCCGCGAGCCGGGCGGCGAGGTCGCCCGAGCGGAACTCGTCGACGAAGCGCATGCCGCCATTGCCCCTCATGGCCGCCTCCCGACCGCCTCGAGCAGCAGGTGGTAGATCGTCGCCTGCGCCTCCTGGATCCGTGGGATGTAGTCGCTCGGGACCACGAACAGGTGGTCGAGCCAATCGAGCTCGGCGCAGCGGCCGCCGTCATAGCCCGTGATCGCGCAGGTGAGCATCCGCCGCCGGTGCGCCTCCTCGAGCCCGGCGACGACGTTCGCTGAGTTGCCGCTGGTGGTCACGGGGAGCGCCACGTCGCGCGCGTTCGCGAGCGGGATGAGCTGGCGGGCGAAGACCATGTCGAAGCCGACGTCGTTGGCGACCGCGGTGACCGTGGCGACGTCGTTGGTGAGCGCGATCGCGGGCCAGCCGCGCTCGAGCGCGTCGGCGGCCACGTCCTGCGCGTCGGTCGAGGAGCCGCCGTTCCCGAACGAGATCAGCCGACCGCCCCGCTCGAGCCGCTCGCGGATCGCAGCGGCGCACCGCGCCACCGCATCGAGGTCGATCACGTCCCGAAGCTCGACCACGTCGCGGGCCTTGCGCTCGGTCGAGGCGCGGACGTCGGCGAGCACCGTCTCGGGGTCATGCTCCTCGCGCTCCAGGAACGGGTAGAGGAAGCCGCTCGGGTCGTCCCGGCCGGCGGCTTCCACCGGGGAGGACTCGGTGCGGCCGACCTGGCCCACCTCGGCGGCGGGCCCGGGCCCGAGGCGCTCCAAGGCGACGCCGGCGTGGCAGAGCAGCCGGTCGCCCACCTCGACGCGGTCGACCAAGTCGATGGCGACCGTCTCCCGCAGGCCGCCCTTCTCGATCACGGCGTTACCGTTGTGGACGGCGACCACGTCGGCCTCGACCGCCACGTCGCCGCAGGTGATGCAGGCGTCGTCGAGCAGCCCGGGATGCTCGAAGAAAACGTGGACCAGCTCCCAGAGGACGTGGTAGGTGGTCTCCTGCACCTCCTGGGCGATCCAGGGGTCGTCGGTG
This sequence comes from Actinomycetota bacterium, assembly GCA_046730395.1. Classification (GTDB taxonomy): domain Bacteria; phylum Actinomycetota; class Thermoleophilia; order Solirubrobacterales; family 70-9; genus AC-56. The sequence goes on from JBKPIV010000071.1 coordinate 31,484, forward strand.
TCGACCGCGAACGGGAAGTCCGACGGGAGCTCGCGGCCGGCGAGCATCGCGATCGTGAGCAGCCCGCGCCGCCTTGCCTCATCGATGAACTCCTCGACCAGCGGTTCCCCGGCCGGGTCGTGCGCGAGCCCGAGCGCGATGTCGTCGGCCCGGGCGAGCCGGGGTGGCGTCGAGGCCCCCGATGGGTCGTTGGTCGGGGCGAGCGCCGGCAGCGCGCGCTTGCCGACGATCACGGGGTGCATGAACTCGACCGCCGCGTGCGCGGCGTCGGTGGCGGCGGCCCCGGTTCCGAACGGGATCAGGATTCCCCCTCGCGCGAAGCGGCGCGCCATCTCGTGGCAGGCCCGCGCGATCCTGGCGCCGTCGCGGGCGATAAACGACTCGAGCGCCTGCCGTCGCCCCGCGACCAGTCGCTCGAGGCGATCGGTGGTCGCGGCGGGGCTCACTCGATGCCGCTCCCCCGGAGCTCGGCGAGCTCCTGCTCGAACGGCTCGCCCAGGGTCTCCAGGAAGTCACGGGTCTGTTGGGCCTCCTCGGCGTCGATCCTCGACATCGCGAAGCCGACGTGGATCAGGACCCAGTCGCCGACTCCCACGGCGTCCGGCCCCTCGGCGAGCAGCCCGATGTTGACGTTCCGTCGCACGCCCGAGACCTCCGCCTTGGCGATGTGGTGCTCGGGGTCGACGATCTCCACGATCTGGCCCGGGATCCCTAGGCACATGGTCAGCTCCTCCTCGCCGCGATCGCGGCCTGTCCGTAGCTGATGCCGCCGTCGTTCGGCGGCACTCGCCGGTGGGTCAATACCTCGAAGCCCAAGTTACCGAGTCGGGTTCGCAGGGAGCCGAGGAGTCGCAGGTTCTGGAAGCTGCCGCCGGAGAGGACGACCACCCCAGCCTCTCCGGCCTCGGCACAGGCCCGCGCCGCGACCTCGGCGACCCCCTCGTGGAAGGCCGCGGCGATCTCGCCGCGCGAACGCCCCGCGGCGAGGTCGTCGTGCGCGGCGGCGACCAGGTCGGAGCCGCGGATCACGTCCCCCTCGATCTCGCATTCGTAGGGCTCGGCCTCGACGTCCCCCGCCAGGTGCTCGAGCTCGATCGCCGCCTGTCCCTCGTAGCTGACCTCCTCGCGCACCCCCAGGAGCGCCGCGACGGCATCGAACAGGCGCCCCATGCCCGAGGAGGGCGGCGCGTTCACCTTCAGGCTCTCGCGGACCGCCCGCCAACGCTCGAAGGGAACCGGCCGCCCGGCGCGCTCCAGATAGGCGGCGGCCACGCGCCAGGGCTCCGTGATCGCGCGCTCGCCGCCGGGAAGCGGGATCGCCTCGAGGTGTGCAATCCGCTCGAAGGAGTCGAGGTCGCAGCGCAGGAGCTCCCCGCCCCAGAGCGTGCCGTCGATCCCGTACCCGGTGCCGTCGAAGACGAGAGCCAGGGCCGGCCCCTCGAGCCCGTGCTCGGCGAGGCAGGAGGCGGCGTGCGCGTGGTGATGCTGGACCTCGACCAGCTCGGCCTCTTGCTCGTGCGCCCACCGGGTCGAGAGGTAGTCGGGGTGCATGTCGCAGGCGACGATCTCGGCCTCGGTGCCCAGCATCTCCAGGTAGAGCTCGATGTCGGCCCGAAACGCCCGGTAGGCCAGCTCGCTGTCGAGGTCGCCGAGATGGGCGGAGAGGAAGGCGTCCGCCCCGCGGGCGACGCAGAAGGTGGCCTTGAGCTCCGCCCCGGCGGCGATCACTGGGCTCCTCGCGGGACAGGGGAGGCGGATCGGCTCGGGCGCGTGGCCGCGCGAGCGGCGCACCGGGAAGCCGGGCCGCACCACTGAGTCCTCGCAGCGGCGATGGATCGGCCGGTCGTGGGTGAGGAAGGTGTCGGCGATCCCGCCCAGCCGCTCCCTCGCCTCGGCGTCGTCGAAGGCGATCGGCTCGTCGGAGCGGTTGCCGCTCGTCATCACCAGCGGACCGCCGAAACCGGCCACGAGCAGGTGGTGGAGGGGCGTGTAGGGAAGCATCACGCCGAGCCACGGGTTGGCCGGGGCGACCGAGGGCGCAACCGGCGCGTCTCGGCGGCGGCGAAGCAGGACGATCGGCCGCTCGCGCGAGCGGAGCAGCTCGGCCTCGGCCCCACCGACCTCGGCGAGCAGCTCCGGCGCCCCGGCCATCACGGCGAGCGGCTTCTCCTCGCGGTGCTTCTTGCGCCTCAGGCGGGCGACCGCCTCCTCACTCGACGCGTCGCAGGCGAGGTGATAGCCGCCCAGGCCCTTGACGGCGACGGTCCGCCCGGCTCGCAGCAGCCCGACCGCGTGAACGAGGGCTTCCTCGCCCGAGCTCCGCGGCAACCCAGCAGCGTCGAGGCAAGAGAGGGCCGGCCCGCAGGCCGGGCAGGCGATCGGCTCGGCGTGGAAGCGGCGGTCGGAGGGGTCCTCGTACTCGGCGCGACAGTCCGGGCACATCTCGAACCGGGCCATCGTCGTGTTCGGGCGGTCGTAGGGGACGCGCTCGACGATCGTGAACCTGGGGCCGCACTGCGTGCAGTTGATGAACGGATAGCGGAAGCGCCGGTCGGCGGGATCGAACAGCTCGCGCAGGCAGTCGTCGCAGGTGGCGACGTCGGGCGGGATCAGCGCCGTTCGCTCGCCGGTGGCGCTGGCGGCGATCGTGAACCCGCACTCGCCGCGCGGGCGAAGCGCCGTCTGGGCGAGGGATTCGATCCTCGCCAGGGACGGGGGCTCGGCCTCGAGCGCGGCGGCGAAGTCGCGCAGCGCCGCGGGGTCGCCCTCCGCCTCGATCATCACCCCCCGGCCGTCGTTGAGGACGAATCCGACCAGGCCGTATCGTTCCGCGAGTCCGTGCACGAAGGGCCGGAAGCCGACCCCCTGCACGACCCCCCTGACCTCGAAGCGGCGCCGCTCTCGGGTGGCCTGCGGCGCAATGGGCATCGATCAGAACTCCGGCGCTCGCTGCTGGGCCGTGCCGCCCGGCGCGGGACTCGGCGCGCCGCCTCCGGTGACCTGCTCGAGCGCGCCCGCGACGCCCTCGAGCGCCTCGTTGATGTCGCCGACCACCGGCCCGATCGGCTCGGTCTGCTTCTCGATCGCCCGCACCCCGAAGGTGACCAGCCCGAGCGTGTGTGAGACCTTGCGCAGTCTCGCGGCGATCGCGATCAGGTAGACGGCGAGGACGACGACCAGCACGGCGACCTCGACCAGCGTCAGCACGATCAGCAGGGTCCTCATCGCTCTCTCCTCTCCGCGAGCGCGCCGTGTCGCTCGACCTCTTCCAACAGCTCAACGCCGAGCTCCTTGGTGCTCGCCAGCATGTGCGTGGTGGCGGTGTTCTGGGCCACTCGCTTGCCCATCGTCCAGACCCCGTCGACGGCTCGGTCGACCTCGTTCACGGTCCGCCGCAAGACCTCGAGCAGCGCCCAGACGACGAGCGCGACCACGAGCCCGACCCCGAGGGTGACCCACCAGGCCGTCTCGGCGGCGGACGTGAGAGCGAACGTCACCTCAGTTCTCCCTTCACTCGCTCCAGGTAGGCGCTGGCCAGCGGTGGGACGGCCGTCGCCAGGTCGCGCGTGCGGGCCAGCTCATCGATGGCGTCGAGGTTGCGCGCGATGCCCACACCGCCTTCGAGGATGTCGCTCGCGTATCGATCGATCTCCAGGGCCGGCCGGACGATCCGGTTGAACAGGCCGACGACGACCAGCGCCAAAGCCAGGCCGATCGCGAGCCCGATCAGGGCGAGGATCGAGATCCCGGTGCCGATCGCGAGCGCCGTCACCTGGTCAGCGCCTCCCGGGCGGCGGCGAGGCCCCGGGTGACCCGGTCGATCGCCACGTTCGTCTTCTTGACCTCCCAGAGCGGGTCGGTGCTGGCGCGGGCGCCGTCGAGCGCCGCTGTGATGTCATCGGCCTGGCGCACGATGCGGCGACCGAGCCCGATGATGGCGAGGAGCAGCAGAGCGGCAACGAGGACGACGGCGCCACCGACCACCCAGCCGAACACCCACCAGCCCGAGAGCGCCAGGACCATCAGACCTCCGGCTCCGCCGGCGCCTGGGCGGGCGGCGCGCCCTCGTCCCGGACCTTGCTCCTCGCGAACTTGACCAGTGTCTGGGAGACGGTCAGGTCCACGCCGTGGTGCTCCTTCGCGTGCTCGACGGCCTTCGCCAGGACCTCCTCCTCGGTCGCCCCGGAGATCTTGGCGCGGCAGACGACGCCAACGTCTCGACACGCGAAGCTCTTCGTCAAAACCAACTCTCCTCTGCGGCGGGCGGTTTGCTCACCGACCACCAGCTAGCTGTATATATACACGTAGTTGGCGAAGCGCCAACGGAGGAGAGGTTCGAGTCGAGTGGAAGACGAAGCCGGGAGCCCACCTGCGATAGAGCTCGCTCCCGAGGCCGGCGCGGTCTTTGGAACCGAGTTCGGTCAGGGCGTCGGCGGCCTCGGCGGAACCCCGGGCGGCGCGCTCGAGGAGGTCCACGTCTTCTGGGTCGCCGGAATGAGCTGCGACGGCTGCTCGGTGGCGGTCACCGGCGCCACCTCGCCCTCGGTCGAGGAGCTCCTCGCGGGCGCGGTCCCCGGCCTGCCCCGCGTCGTGCTCCACCACCCGGTGCTCTCGATCGGGGCCGGCCACGATTTCGTGGCGCCCTTCCGGCGGGCCGCCGAGGGGACGCTCGGGGCGCCCTACGTCGTAGTTCTGGAGGGCTCCGTCCCCGACGACCAGGCGTTCGCGGAGGAGGGTTACTTCTCGGGCCTCGGCGTGGGCGCGGACTGGCCGGAGTCGATGCCCTCGCCGCGCCCGCCGGACCAGCCCCTGCGGATCACCGACTGGCTGCGGGCGATGGCCCCCGGGGCGGCCGCCTGCGTTGCGATCGGCACCTGCGCGACCTGGGGCGGGGTCCCCGCCGCGGCGGGGAACATCACCGGCTCGATGAGCCTGATGGACTACCTCGGCAAGGACTACCGGTCCGCCCTGGGCGTGCCCGTCGTCAACGTGCCCGGATGCTCCCCGGTCGGCGACAACTTCACCGAGACGGTGGCGGCCGTCCTCATGTTCCTCCAAGGCGTCGGCCCGCTGCCCGAGCTCGACGAGCTCGGCCGGCCCGCGTGGCTTTTCGAGGAGACCGTCCACCGCCATTGCGTTCGGGCGGGCTACTACGAGGAGGGCGTCTTCGCCAAGCAGGCGGGCGACCAGGAGTGCCTGGTCGAGATCGGCTGCTGGGGGCCGGTCGTGCAGTGCAACATCACCGAGCGCGGCGCGATCAACCACATGGGCGGCTGCATGGTGGCGGGCGGCGCCTGCATCGGCTGCACGATGCCCGGCTTCCCGGATAAGTTCAGCCCCTTCTACAAGGCTCCGCCCGGGTCGGCGCTGTCGAGCGCGATGGCGCACTCCTACGGGGCGCACATCCGGCGTCTGCGCCGCGTGTCGATGCGGCACCGCAACCGCGAGTCGCTGTGGGACCGAACCCGCGAGGTCCCGAGCGCGTTCTCCCGCGAGGCCGGCAAGCCCTCGCTCACGGCCAAGGTGGAGTCGTTCTTCTACCGCAGGCTGCAGTACCGGGGCTCGGTTGACCTCGAGAAGCGAAACCGCGCCCAGCCGGTCCCCAAGTCGCGGAACATCCTCCAGGGGGAGCCGGAACCAATCGCACGCTATCTACCCCCCGAGCGGCCCACGGACGCGGCGCGCGAGGAGGGCCAACGTCAATAGGAGCCCGAGATGTGCTTCAAGAACCTTCCGGTTGAGTTCGACGAGCAGGGCAATGCCCGGCTGAAGGAGGGCGTCGCCGACCCCTACTCGTACAAGGTCACCGAGCTCGCCCCCCTCGACCAGGACCCCGAGAAGCTGGAGCGACTGCTGGCCCGCAACGGGCACGTGCGAAGGGCGGACTTCGATCCGGTGACGAGGGTCGCCGGCGCGCTCGCCTTTCACACGATCGTGGACCTGGAGAACCGGCGCGTCCTGGAGACGGACTCGATGGCGACCCTCTTCCGGGGCTACGAGGTGATCCTCAAGGGACGCGACCCCCGCGACGCGATCTTCATCGCCAGCCGCGCCTGCGGGGTCTGCGGCGGCGTGCACTCGACGACCTCGGCGCTGGCGCTCGAGATGGCCTTCGGCATCCAGCCGCCGCCGATGGGAGTCGTGGCCCGCAACCTGCTGCTCTCCCTCGAGTACCTCTACGACCACCCGCTGCACCTCTTCCTGCTCGCGGGCCCCGACTTCTCCGAGCCGGCGATCAAGGAGACCAACCCGGAGATCTGGAGCGAGGCGGAGCGGAGATCCGCGCCCCAGGCCGGGATCCACGGCTACAAGACGATCGCCGAGATCATGACCGCGATGACGCCGCTCACCGGCGAGCTCTACGCCGAGGCGCTGCACATGACCCGCGTCGCCCGCGAGGCCTACGTGCTGATCGGCGGCAAGTACCCACACCCCCAGACGATCGTGCCCGGCGGCGTCAGCGCCACCATCGACACCTCCGACATGAACGAGATCCACCTGCGGATCGTCAAGTTCTTCGACTACGGGCAGAAGGTGGTCGCGATCTGGAACGACCTGGTCGACTTCTTCTACGAGGTCAACCCCCAGTACCGCCAGATCGGCCAGCGGCCGAAGAACCTCGTGGACCCGGGACAGTGGGACGACCCCTTCGGCTTCGACGGGACCTTCGCGAACGCGCCCCAGTGGGGGGAGCAGCGCTGGGCGACCCCCGGGGTGATCGTCGAGGGCGAGCTCGTGACCACTGACCTCCAGGTGCTCAACATGGGCGTGGAGGAGTTCGTCGAGCACTCCTTCTACGAGGACTGGACGGAGGACGGTGGCGGCAACGGCGCGTACAGGTTCGAGACCGACCCGGCCGGCAACCCGCTCTCGCCGTATCACCCGTGGAACAAGGAGACGATCCCGAAGCCGGTCGGCACCAACTGGAAGGAGAAGTACTCCTGGTCGACGTCGCCCCGCTGGGATCGCCGGGCGATGGAGAGCGGGCCCTACTCGCGGATGTGGGTCACGGCGGCGGCCGACAAGCTGCCCAACCGGCGCTTCATCGACCCAACGGGCCACAGCCTCAGGCTCAGCGTCCCGAACGCCGCGCTTCCGGCGGCCGAGCTCGAGTGGCGGATCCCCGAGTCGTGGGGGGCCTTCGAGCGCAACCGGGCGCGCGCCTACGCGATCCTCTACACGGCGCTGATCGCCTACGACAACCTGCTGATCGGGCTCGACCTGATGCGCAAAGGCGAGGACCGCGTCTCGACCCCGTACGAGGTGCCGAAGGACTTCAGGACCGGGGTGGGGTTCTGGGGCGCGGGGCGTGGCTACCTGACCCACCACCTGGTGATGGACAAGGGGGTGATCGAGAACTACCAGATCCTCACCCCCTCGACCTGGATGGCCTCGCCGAAGGATCCGTTCGGAAACCCCGGTCCCTACGAGGAGGCCGTCGCGGCAACCCCGCTGCTCGAGAACTACGAGAAGCCGGAGGACTACAAGGGCATCGACATCCTGCGGACGATCCGCAGCTTCGATCCCTGCATGCCGTGCACGACCCACATCCACACGCCCGGGCGGGTGATCTCCCGTGACGTCGTCACATGCGCCTGCGGGGTCGAGGACGACGAGCACCACGAGCACTGAGCCGCCGGTGCGCGTCCTCGTGGGTGGTGTCGGGTATCGCAACCTCCGCGACGCGTCGGTGGGCCCGCACCTGGCCGACATCCTCGCCGGCCGTGCCGCGAACGGCGTCGAGGTGGAGGACGTCTCCTACCACCCGGTCGGCCTGAGCCAGAACCTCCAGGAGCGACCCCCGTACGACCGCGTCGTCCTGGTCGGGGCGGCGCGCCGGGGGCGCGAGCCCGGGACCGTCGAGTGCTACCGCTGGGACGGCCGGCTTCCCTCCGAGGGCGAGATCCAGGCCCGCGTGTCGGAGGCGGTCACCGGAGTAATCTCGCTCGAGAACACCCTCGTCGTCTGCGGGGCGCTCGGAGGGTTTCCTGACGACGTGCGGGTGGTCGAGGTCGAGCCGGCCGACGAAGGCTGGGGCGAGGGCCTCAGCCCCGAGGTCGAGTCCCGTCTCGAGGAGATCGAGGAGGCGGTGTGGAGTTCGACAAGGCCGTAGCCGAGCTGGAGACCCTGGTCCAGACGCTCGAGCGCGAGGGCGACGAGCGCGCCCTGACGCTCCTCGAGCTCGTGGATGCAGTCCACCGGCCCGCCCTGCGAGCGCTCGCCGAGGGCCGCCGGGACGATCCTCTCGCCCGCGCCCTGCTGGCCATGTACGACCTCGTAGAGGTCGATGACGAGCTGCTGGTCGAAGAGGCCCTCGACGCAATCCGGCCCTACATCCACTCACACGGCGGCGAGATCGAGCTGCTCGAGGTGAGCGACGGCACGGTTCATGTCCGAATGAGCGGGTCCTGCCACGGCTGCGCGGCCTCTGCGATGACGCTGAAGCGTGGGATCGAGGAGGCGCTTCGTGAGCGCTATCCCCGCTTCAAGGAGGTCGTCGCCCACGAGCCCGAGGGCGCCGCCCCCGAGCCGCAGCTGCTCCAGATCGAGAACGCACGCAGGCCGCAGTTCGTCGACGTCGAGGCCGGGGGTCTCGGGCCAGGCGAGCTCCGAGCGGTCGAGGCCGAGGGCGTGGCGCTGCTCCTGGTCAACGTCGGAGGGGAGATATACGCCTTCAGGAACGCCTGCCCGGTCGATGACATGCCGCTCGAGGGGGGACGGCTGAACGACTCGGTACTCGTCTGCCCGTGGCACAACTGCGCCTACGACGCCCGCACTGGGAGGCGGGTTGACGAGGGCGGAGGCGACGACCTTGTAGTCGTGCCGATCGCCGTTCGCGACGGCGCGCTGAGCGTGGCGGTGAACGTCCTGTGAGCGGCAGGGACGAGTATCCGGCGCTCCGCGGCTGTCCATACGCTCTGCGGCCCAGGAGCGCAACCCGGCGCGTCCTGGTCGCGTGCGTCGGCAACGTCTTGCGCCGCGACGACGGCTTCGGGCCCGCGGTCGCGGCTCGCCTCCACGACATGCCCGAGGGCGTGAAGGTGGTGGAGACGGGAATCGGGGGGATGGCAGTGCTCCAAGAGCTGCTCGACCGCTACGACGGCCTGGTCGTCGTCGACGCCGTGGACCACGGAGCCGAGCCCGGCACCGTGATGGTGATCACGCCCGAGGTGGGCGAGGCGGTCAACGTGCCGGACGTCCACCTGGCGAACCCGGAGCGCGTGCTGACGATGGCGAGATCCATGGGAGCGTTGCCGGGGAGGCTTGCGATCGTCGGCTGCCAGCCGGCGGACGCGGAGGACCTCGGCCAGCAGCTCTCGCCCGAGGTCGAGAGGGCGGTCGAAGTGGCCGCGGAGAGGGTCAGGGAGGTCGTCGGTGGCTGGCTTTGACTCGATCGAGGCGCTGCGCGCCGCGCTCGGCCGCGAGCGCTACCTCGTCGACGAGGGACTCGGGACGACCGTCTTCCTCGCCCTGCGTCTGCGGCGGCCCCTGCTGGTCGAGGGGGAACCGGGGGTGGGCAAGACCGAGCTCGCCAAGGCGCTGGCCGCCGCCGCCGGCGCCCACCTGATCCGCCTGCAGTGCTACGAGGGCATCGACGTGCACCACGCCCTCTACGACTGGGACTACCCCCGGCAGCTCCTCCACCTGCGGGCAGGCGGCACCGATGCGCTCTACTCGGAGCGGTTCCTCGTCAGGCGCCCCCTGCTCGAGGCGCTGTCGGCCGAGCACTCGGTGCTCCTGATCGACGAGCTGGACCGCGCCGACGACGAGTTCGAGGCCTTCCTGCTCGAGTTCCTCTCGGACTTCCAGGTGACGATCCCGGAGGTCGGGGTCGTGCGCGCCGAGCAACCTCCACCGGTGGTCATCACCTCCAATCGCACTCGCGACCTCCACGACGCGCTGAAGCGGCGCTGCCTCTACCACTGGATCGACCACCCCGACCTGGAGCGGGAGGTGGCGATCGCCCGTGCGAGGCTCCCAGAGCTGCCGGAGGCGCTCGCACGTCAGGCCTGCGGCTTCGTTCAGGAGCTTCGCTGGCTCGACCTCTATCGGGTTCCCGGCGTCGGTGAGACCCTCGACTGGGCCCAGGCGCTGGCGGCTCTGCCGAGCGATGGGTTGGACTCGGAGGTGGCCGATCGCGCCCTCGGATCGCTGCTCAAGGAGCGGGAGGACCTGGAGAGGGTTAGGCGGGAGGGCGTCGCGGCCCTGATCGAGAGGTCGCGACGGCGCCTCGAGGAGCGCTCCGGTGAGGTCGCCTGAGGGAGGCTCAGCGATGGGCGCGCGGCCGGCCGAAGACGCCGTCTATGGCGCTGTCGTCGCGCTCGGTCGCGCCCTTCGCGACGCTGGGATCGCGACGACGCTGGACTCCGAACTAGCCCTGGTCAGGGCGCTCGCTGAAGTGGACATCCGCAGCGGGGTCGAGGTCTACTGGGCGGCGCGCGCGTGCCTCGTTCACGATCCCGGCCAGATCGAGACCTTCGACCGTCTATTTGAGCGGTTCTGGGAGGGCCGCGAGCTCAGCCCGCCCGACCGCGGGGCCGAGCACGGCGAGGCCGACCCACGGATGACCGGGCCCCAGCACGGCGGCGAGGCGCTGCCCCAACTGCGGCCTCAGGGCAGGTCGTGGGCCCTCGTCGACGGAAACCCGTCACGCGCCTCGCGCGAGGTCTCCGCGGGCGGGTCCGAGCTCGGCGGCGCGGAGCGGCGGCGCGGCCTGCTCGCCGCTTACAGCCCGGCGGAGTCCCTCACCGAGCGGAAGCCGCTCGGTTACGGCCCGGAGGAGCTGGCCGCCGTGCGCCGCCTCGCCGAGGAGCTCCGCGACGCGGCGCCCGAGCGGCGCTCGCGCCGCCAACGGCCGAGCCGCCGCCGCGGGCGCGTCGATCTGAGGCATACGCTGCGGCGCTCGCTTCGCACAGAGGGGGAACCCCTTCGCCCCGCCTACATCGCGCCCTCGCTGCGTCCCCGCCGCCTGCTCTTCCTCTGTGACGTCTCCGGGTCCATGGACCGCTACTCGCGGGTGCTCCTCGCCTCGCTGCGAGCGGCGACCGGCGCGAGCCCGAAGACCGAGGCATTCGTCTTCGCTACGCGGCTCACGCGGTTGACCAAGGCCCTGTCGGAGGGAGAGGCGAGGCGTGCCCTCGAGGGAGCGCGCGAAGCGGTAGCCGACTGGTCCGGGGGCACCCGGATAGGTGAGGTCCTCGCCGACTTCAATCGCAGCTGGGGCCGGCGCGGCCTCGCTCGGGGAGCGATCGTGATCGTGATCAGTGACGGCTGGGACCGGGGCGATCCCGAGCGGCTCGCGCGTGAGCTCGCGAGGCTCCGCCTCCAGACCCGCCGCCTCGTCTGGGTGAACCCGCGCCCGGCGGCGATCGAGGATCAGCCGCTCGCGATCGGGATGCGGGCGGCCCTTCCTCACCTCGACGACTTCGTGGCGGGCCATGACCCGCGGGCAGTTGCCGGGCTCTCGCGAATCGTCGCCGGCCTCGACTCGGGCCGCCCAGCGCGCCCCCAGCGGCCGGTAGACTCGATTGGCATCGGATAGCAGGAGGAAACGGAGCCGATGAAGCTCGCAATCGCAGGTAAGGGCGGCTCGGGGAAGACCTCGATCGCGGGCACGATGGCGCGGATCTTCGGCCGGGAGGGCAGGCGGGTGCTGGCGATCGACGGCGACTCCAACCCCAATCTCGCCCTCACACTCGGCATCCCGTCCGAGCGCATGAACCAGATCCCCACCCTGCCGAGAGACCTCTTGCGGCGGACCGAGGACGGGATCGAGCTCACGAAGACGATCCAGGAGGTGCGCTCGTCGCACTCCCTCCAGGGGCCCGACGGCGTCACGCTGCTCGTCATGGCCCATCCGAAGCCCGAGGAGGCCGGGACCGGCTGCCTGTGCGGCATGCACGCGACGGTTCGCACCCTGATCGAGTCCGCCACCGACGAGGATGCGGAGTTCACCGTGCTGGACACGGAGGCGTCTCCGGAGCACCTGACCCGCGGCACCGCGAGATACGCGGAGACGATGCTTACCGTGGTCGAGCCCTACTACAAGTCGCTCGAGACAGGCAGGCGGATGGCGGCCCTCGCCAGGGACCTCGGCGTGCCCGAGGTGAAGCTGGTCGCGAACAAGCTGCGCGACGAGCGCGAGCTGGACGCGGTCCGCGAGTTCGCCGGCAAGCACCGGCTCGAGCTGGCCGGCGTTGTGCCATACGACGAGGCGCTACCGGACGCCGAGAGAGCCGAGGCGGCTCCGCTCGACTTCGCCCCCGAGGCGCCCGCGGTGAGGGCGATCTCCGACCTCGCCGGGAGCATGCTCGCCAACGGACCCTCGGGATGAGCGAACTGGAGGCGCTCAAGATTCGCGAGGAGGTGCTCCAGGCGATGTACTGGATGCGCTCCGAGGGGCTCTTCGAGGCTCCTTCGCTCCGCGACTTGGCGAGCTTCCTCGCGGTGCCCACCGCCACCCTTGCTCCCTACCTGGAGCGATTCGAGCGCGACGGCTATCTGGAGGAAAGGGAGGACGGCTATGTACTCACCACCGATGGTGAGGAGGCCGGAAGGCGGTCGTTCGCCGACGAGTTCGCGGACCTCACCCGGCCCACCCATGGTGAGTGCGACGAGGACTGCTGGTGCCACGAGTCGCCCGAGGAGGCGGCGCGCTGCCTCGAGGAAAGGGCGGGCCACGTCCACTAGCGGAATGGGCAATGCGATGAACGCACCTCCCGCCTCCCCGGCGCTCCCAAGGGCCTTCTCGCGGACGTGCCTCCTGCTTCTCCTGCGCGAGAGTCCCTCTCATGGGTACGACCTGATCCAGCAGGTCGCGGCGCTGGGCGTCGATGCCTCCGACCCTGGGCGCCTCTACCGCGCGCTTCGAAAGCTGGAGGACGAGGGCCTCGTCCACTCGGCGTGGGCACCATCGAACGCCGGACCGCAGCGGCGCATCTACCAGATCACGCGCGCCGGGAGTGAGGAGCTGCACCGCTGCGCCCGCGCGCTGGCGTCGGGTCACGACCACCTCGAGGCGTTTCTCAGCCGCTACCAGGAGTTCGTCGCGCTGCGGGGCGAGGGCCGCAGCGCCACAGAGCGCCTGGTGTCGCACTGAAGATCACCGTCGCCGGCAAGGGGGGCGTGGGTAAGACCACGATCTCGGCCCTCGTCGCGCGGGAGTTCGCCCGCCGCAACCTGCGCACGCTCGCGGTGGACTGCGATCCCAATCCGATGCTCGCGGAGAGCTTTCAGCTTCGATCGGCGGCCCTGGACCGATTCACCTCCGTGGGCGGCCTCCGGAGGGTCGGCGAGACCCTGGAGCTCGCGCGGGAGCCGTGGCTGATCCAGATCGAGAACGGGCTCTGGCTACTCGGAGGGCCACCGAGCGAGGACCCGCTCGCGGATGCCGTCGCTCGGGGGATCGCGGGAGTTCTGCTCGCCAACCGATTCGACCTCGTCGTAACCGATTTGGGTGCGGGCCCAGAGCTCGCCCGCGTCGCGGTAGGCGGGATCCTCAACCCTGCCCACATCTGCGTCGTCCTCACGGACGGTCGCCCCGTATCGGAGCTAACCGCGGACCGGATCGAGTCGGCGTGCCGCTCACGGAAAGTCGCGGCACTTCGCACCGTGAATCCGCGGGGAGGGGCCACGGCCGTGGCCGTGGAGCTCGCCGAGAGACTGCTTGCCGCTTGAGTGTGCGGACCCTCGAGGTTGTGGGGTTTAGGCCCGGGCGGCCAGGGCGGCCCTGATCTCCTTCGGGAGCATGAAGCGGACGTCCTCGTCCACCGTCCGGACCTCGGAGACGTCCTCGGTGCCCCGCTCCCGGAAGAACTCCACCAGCTGCTCGACGAGCTCCTCGGGAGCGCTGGCGCCGGAGGTGATGCCGAGGGTCTCAACGCCCTCCAGCCACTCCTCCTTCACCTGCAGCGAGTTGTCGATCAGGTAGGAGGCGGCTCCGTGCTCGCGCGCGACCTCGACCAGGCGATTCGAGTTCGACGAGTTCGACGAGCCGATCACGAGCACCAGGTCGCACTGGCGCGCCAGCTCCTTGACCGCGATCTGGCGGTTGGTGGTGGCGTAACAGATGTCGTCGGACTTCGGGCCGACGATCTTGGGGAACTTTCGCCGCAGCCGCGCCACGATCCCCGAGGTCTCATCGACGGACAGCGTCGTCTGGGTGATGTAGGCGACGTGCTCGGGGTCCTCGAGCTCGAGCCGGTCGACCTCCTCGGCGGACTGAACGAGGACGATGTTGTCCGGGGCCTCCCCCGTGGTCCCCTCCACCTCCTCGTGGCCCTCGTGGCCGACGAGGACGATCGTGTAGTCCTGCTGGGCGAACTTCCGCGCCTCGACGTGGACCTTGGTCACGAGGGGGCAGGTGGCGTCGATGGTGCGCAGCTTGCGCGCCCGGGCGTTCTCGTGCACGGTCGGCGCCACGCCATGGGCGGAGAAGACCACGACCTCGCCCTCCGGGACCTCGGTCTCCTCCTCGACGAAGATCGCCCCGCGCTCGGAGAGCTCCCTGACGACGTGCGTGTTGTGGACGATCTCCTTGCGCACGTAGACCGGGGCCCCGTGCAGCTCGAGCGCCTGCTCGACCGCCTGCACGGCGCGGTCGACGCCGGCGCAGTAGCCGCGCGGCGCGGCCAGGAGCACGCGCTTGGGCGTGCGGGCAGGGGCTTGGGAGGCGGCCGCCATCGCCCCTAAAGGGTACCGGCGCCGCGAGCGCCCCACGTGCGCTCCGCAACGAGCGCGCCGCCGGACGAGGCCGGCACTTGGCTCCGATCGGGACCCGATCTCGCCGGCCGTGGCGGGGCGATAATCGGTTGCGTGGCGAAGCCGGGCGAGGCCGAGCTCGTCGAGCTCGAGCGACGATGGATGGCGGCCGTCCGCGACCGGGACCTCGGGTTCCTCGAGGACCTGCTCGCCGAGGAGTTCACCCTGATCACCGGTCGCCCGGGCGCGGAGGTGCGCTCCCGAGCAGAGTGGCTGGCGATCACCGGAGGCGAGTACGCCATCGACGAGTTCGGTTTTCAGGAGATCGTCGCACGGGCCTACGGCGATGCCGGGGTGGTCCTCTCCCGCTACCGCCAGACGGCGCGGATGGGCGATCAGGACCGCAGCGCGGCGTACCTGATGACGGACGTGTTCGTGCGCCGCGACGGACGTTGGCGGGCGGTCGTCAGGCACATCTCGCCCCTCTGCGATCGCCCGGTCGGCAGGAACCTCGCCGGCGAGCCGCTCGCCTGACCTCACCGGGTCCTACCGGATGGCCTGAAGGGCCGCGAGCGCCGGGCCGCCGACCTCCCCCAGGCTCCGGGCGCAGACGTGCCGGAGATCGTCCTTCCTCGTGTGCCACCAGGCGCCGGGCGCGGGCCCCGGACCGAAGTCGAAATCGATCAGGTCGACCGCCGGCACGCCGGCCTCGATGAACGGGGAGTGGTCGTCGAGGACCCCGGGTGCCTCACCCGAGAACGGGGCGCTCGAGCCAGACTGGCTTGCCGCGCTTGCGCTCCGTGCGAACCGCTCATAGAGGGCCGGGTCGGAATTCGCCTCCCGCGGGACCTGCAGGTCGCAGTCGCCGACCATGTCGAAGAGGACCATCGCGCGGATCCGGCGGAGGGGCGGTGAGCCATCGGCGCCGCCGTGCCGCGCGTAGCGCACGAACTGGCGGCTTCCGCGGTCGCCGCCGCGCTCAAACGACTGGCCCGGGGGCGACTCCTCGGCGTCGAAGAAGACGAGGTCGACGGACGGTCCGTCGAGGCGCTGCGGGAGGTCGCGAGCGAGCTCCAGCAGGACGGCCACGCCCGAGGCGCCGTCGTTCGCGCCGACGAAGCCGGGGATCTCCTTGGTGTCGTGGTGAGCGCCAACGACGACGGTCCCCGGCTGCCGGCCGGGAATGCGCGCGACGACGTTCCGGTACGGGCGTTGGATGCGAACGCCTCGGACCCCCGCCTCGCCAAGGCGCCGCACGATCAGCGCCACCTCCCGGCGGCCCCCGGCCGAGGCCGCCGGCCGCGGCCCAATCCGCACCTGCGCGGCCAGGTCCTCGAACGCCCGCCGAGCGTCGAAGCCGCGGTTGGGGGCCGGGCCGCCCGCCGTCCGACCACCGCCGCACCCGGCCAGGAGCACGACGGCTACAGCGGTCGCAAGCCTGCGCATGACGAGTGCTGTCGCCCGCTCCGCAGAGTCAATCGCCCTTCTTGCGCCTCGCCATCTGCCTGAGGCTAGTCCGGCGGCGCTCGGCGTGGAAGCTCGTGGTCGGACCCACTAGGGTTGGCCCCGTGGCCCAGCGGCACCTGGACCGGCTCAGCTCGCTCGACCTCTCGTTCCTCACCAACGAGAGCTCCTCGAGTCACATGCACGTCGGCGGGATCCTGATCTTCGAGGGCCCGCCGCCGAGCTACGACGATCTCCTGGAGCACATCACCTCGCGCCTGCACCTCGTGCCGCGGTTTCGGCAGAAGCTCTCCTATCCGCCGCTCCAGTCGGGCCGCCCCTTCTGGATCGACGACCCCAACTTCAACCTCGAGTACCACGTGCGCAACTCGGCTCTGCCGGCGCCCGGCTCCGAGGAGCAGCTGCGGAGGATGGCGTCGCGGGTCTTCTCGCAGCAGCTCGACCGCACCAAGCCGCTCTGGGAGCTGTGGCTCGTCCAGGGCCTGACCCGCAAGCGCTTCGCCCTGGTCACGAAGACGCACCACGCGCTTGTCGACGGCGTCTCCGGGGTCGACATCGCCACGGTTCTCTTCGACGTCAAGCCGGTGCCGCAGCCGGCGGAGGACGAGGACCACTGGGCTCCCAGCCCGGAGCCCTCGCGCGCGACCCTGATCGCAAAGGGCGTCGAGGACCTGCTCGCCACGCCCGTGCGCGCGGCGCGACGCATCGAGACAATCGTTGAGCATCCGGAGGCGGCGGTGCGTCAGCTCGGTCACGCGGTCGAGGGCGTGGGCGAGATCGGCTGGAACTTCGCCAACCCAGCGCCGAAGGTGCCGTTGAACGTCGAGATCGGCTCGCATCGGCGCTTCGTCTCGGTGCGCAGCGATCTCGCCCAGTTCAAGAAGGTGAAGAACGCCCTCGGTGGCACCGTCAACGACGTGATCCTCGCGGTGGTCACCGGGGCGCTGCGCGAGTGGCTGCACGCGCGGGGAATCCGCACGGAGGGGCTCGAGCTGCGCGCCCAAGTGCCGGTCAGCATCCGCGCCCAGGACGAGCGCGGCCAGCTCGGCAACAGGCTCGCGGCGATGCGCGCCCCGCTCCCGGTGTACATCGCGGATCCGGTGCGCCGGCTGAGCACCGTGAGCCGGGCGATGTCCGGGCTCAAGCAGTCGAAGCAGGCGCTCGGCGCCGAGGTGATCTCGCGATTCAACGACTTCGCCCCGCCGACCCTGCTCGCGCAGGCGGCGCGGATCAACTTCTCCACCCGGCTCTTCAACCTGGTGGTGACCAACGTCCCCGGCCCGCAGATGCCCCTCTACGTCCTCGGGCGCGAGCTCGAGGACATCTTCCCGGTCGGGTTCCTGCCGCCCAACCAGGCCCTGTTCGTGGCGATGATGAGCTACAACGGCGGGATCAACTTTGGGCTGCTCGCCGACTATGACTCGATGGACGACGTCCAGCTGATCGCGGACGGGATCGAGCGCTCGATCACGGAGCTGGTCGAGGCCGCGGACGCCGCCGAAGAGCCGGCCACCGAGCCCGCCCGGGCCTGAGCGCGGCTAGCCGCCCGCCGACCGGTATAGGTCCCTGGCCGCCGTCCCCTGGTAGGGGCCGTACAGGTGGTCCGGGTCATCCAGGTAGCCGTAACTGGCCACCGAGACCAGGTAATGGCGGAAGTGATGCCGGTGGCGGCGCCTCACAACCCAACCTCCCCCGCTCGCCCCCTCGGTCATGTCGCACTCGATTCGGATCGGCGAGGGCGGCCCCACCGAGCCATCGGCCCCCTGGTATCCCGACACGCAGCGGTACAGATGCTGGCCGTCGAAGGGTGCCTCGTCCGGATATCCGTAGGCCGTGTAGAGCAGCCTCCGCGGCTGGCCGAAGGCGATCCGGCGGGCCCCGACGACGTCCTCGAGGCGCTTTCCGTTTCGCGGCGCGACGGTTGCCGCCGTGAAGTCGAAGGCGCTGTTCCCCGAGTCCTTCCACTGCGACGTGGTCGCTAGGCCTCCGGGCCTCGCCGGCCACTCGCCGAACGGCTTGGCGCCGTCGTGGTAGGCGGGGACGAACTCGAAGTTCGTGACGAAGCAACCACACCCAACCGGGAACGGGCCGGGGTCGTATCCGCAGTGTCCGGCGGTCCACACGAGGCTGCGGCCGTGCGAGCGGACGGCGGTACCCGAGCACTCGTAGTCGCCGGCATCCAAGGCCGGCTCGGGAACGGTCATGAAGACCTTCCCGTTCGTCCGGTTCGGGTATCTGCTGGTTCGATTGACGAGGGTTGCTTTCCCGGATGACCGCGAGGCACCGGCCGCCCGGGCCCCGGAGATGTCCAGCGGCCCCCTCTCCAGAAGCGTGGCCGGCTGGGCGCTTCGCATCCGCTGGGGAGTCCAGTAGGCGCGCACCGCGGACGGCGCCTGCTCGACCGGGCTGACCACCGGATCGGCAGCGGCGCGGCCGGCTCCTGCCCCGGAAAGCCAGCCGAGGGCGATCGCCAGCGTGGCGATTCCGGCATGCACCGGTCGGCGCGCCCGTGCCCTGCTGCGCATGACCAGACTGTACGCGGCGCCGGGCGGGTTCGCGCCGCATCTCGAACGCTCGAAACAAGCCCCGCTCGGGCGTACTATTGCGGCGAACACCAAGCGAAGGCGAGGGAGTACCGCGGTGAGCGAAGACGGCGCAGGCAACGACCAGACGACCCAGTTCCACTACCACCTCGAGCTGACGCCGGCGCAGCTCAAGATCACCCACACCGCGCTGCGGTCCCTGCTCGACGACTTCGGGCACGATGAGCCCGAGGTACTCAAGGTCATCCACGAGGTGCTCGACAAGCTCCCGGACGAACACGCGATCCGCGCCATCCAGCTCCACCGCGAGATCGAGCGTCAGCTCGCCGCGGCAGACGGGATCACCGACGAGCCCCCGCCCAGCGCCGCATAGGTATTAGGTGAGGCGCCTTTAGGCGCCGAAACAGGCTGGTGCCGTGCAGGGGTGTGTAGGTGAGGCGCCTTCAGGCGCCGCTACAGGCTGGTGTCGTTGCAGGGGTGTGTAGGTGACGCGCCTTCAGGCGCCGCTCCGTTGACTCAGGACTGAACCCTCCCCGCACGCGATGACGGCGCCCATCTCACCAGCGCACGCCGACAACCCCGAATCCGTCCCCATCGCCCCCCATCCATTGCAACTTGACGGCGCATGCGCCGCAAACATGGAACGCGTGGCGTAGCCAAGCCACGCGTTGCAAGTTGTCGGCAGTCCTAGGCGGCGTGGCCAGGCCACGGGCGGTGCCCCGGGACGGCAGAGGGCCGGGCCCGGCCGCTGCCCTACCTAGCCAACAGCGGCGGAGGGTTGCTATGGGGCGGAGGCATGAGACGGGTTCGGCCCGACTCGACGAGCTTCCCTACGGCAGCGTTTTGCCAAGAGATTCGCGGTGGCTAGCCTGACCGCGAATGAGCCTCTCCGTCCAGCTCGGCCTGGCGCTTGCCGTCGCCACGGCGTTCTCCTCGGTCCTCGGCTTCCTCTACAAGCATCGTGGCGCCAAGGAGTCGCCGGGCGTCGAGCTACGCCGCCCCGTCAGCACGTCGCTCGCGCTGTCCCGCTCGGGGTGGTAGGTGCTCGGCATCGTCGTCGCAACCGCGTCCTGGGGACTCCACATCGCCGCCCTGTCCCTGGCGCCGATCTCACTGGTCCAGTCGGTGATCGCCGGCGGCCTCGTCCTGCTCACGGTCACCGCGGACCGGCTGTTCGCCCACCAGGTGACGCGTCGCGAGTGGATCGGCGTGGCGCTTGCCGGGCTGGGGGCTGGCCTTCCTGGCGGCGGCGCTGAGCGGAACGGGCAAGGGGCCACATTCCGAGTACGAGCTGGCGCGTCTTTACCCGTGGATCGGCGGGCTCGCCGCCCTGGCGCTCGCCGTGGCCGTGGCGAGCGGCCGAAGCGCTCGCGCCGGCGTCATGCTCGGCGCCTCCGCGGGGCTCTTTTGGGCCGCCTCGGACAGTTCGATCAAGGCCCTCAGCGGCCATCTCGGAGACGGCGCCGCGGCCGTGCTCGGTAGCCCGCTCGCCGTCGTGATCGCGGTGGCCTCGGCCGCCGGTCTGGTGGTGTCGGCGCGGAGCCCTCCAGGTGGGGAAGGCGGTGCCGGTGATCGCGGTCACCAGCGTTGCCGCGAACGTGTTCACGATCGCCGCGGGCCCGCTTGTCTTCGGCGAGCCGCTTCCGGACACCTCGTTGAGCGTCGTCGTCCGGATGCTCGCCTTCGCGCTCGTGATCGCCGCGGCCGCGCTGAGCCCGGCCCCGGTGCGGGCCGCGGAGGCCGAGGCGGCGGCCTAGCCTCGGCTCCGGCCCTGGGCGCGCCGGTGATCCGCGGCGCGGCGAAGGCCGTAGGGACTGGTCGTGAGGCGAAGGCATCCCCCAGCGACCGAAGGAGAGACATGCCCAACATTGGACCACTGGAACTGGCCGTCGTCGTGATCATCGCCCTCGTCGTCTTCGGACCGAAGCGACTTCCCGAGCTTGGCCGCTCGATGGGCAGAGGCATTCGCGAGTTCCGATCGACGATCTCGGATCGGCATGACGAAGAAGGCACGGCCGAGCTCGAAGACGGCTCCCCGACCGGCGAGCCGGTCGACGGCGAGATCGTAGGCGCTCACAGGCCGTAGGCCGGTGGCGCGTCTTCGGGCCGCCAGGTTCGACGAGAGGCTGACCCTCGTCGAGCATCTGGACGAGCTGCGCACGCGGGTCATCGTGTCGCTGGCCGCGCTCGCCGTGGCCTGCGGGCTCTGCCTGTGGCAGAACCACCTCCTGCTCCAGGTCCTCAACGGGCCGCTGCCGGTCGGCAGGCGGCCGATCACCTTCAGCCCCGCGGAGCCGTTTCTGACCACGTTCAAGGTCTCGATGTACGCGGGGGTGCTGCTCGCCCTGCCGATCCTGCTGTACCAGGCCTACGCCTTCGTGCTGCCCGCCATGAGACCGGTCGAGAGACGGGCGCTCATGCCCTTCCTGATCCTCGTCCCGGTCCTGTTCGTCGCCGGGGTCCTCTTCGGCTACTACGTCGTGCTCCCGGCGGCGACCAAGTTCCTGCTCAACTTCAACGCCGACCAGTTCAACATCCAGGTGCGCGCCAGCGATTACTACGGCTTTGCGGCGCTCACCCTGCTCGCGATGGGGATCGTGTTCCAGGTTCCGATGGGGATCCTCGCGGTCACGCGCCTCGGGATCACGACGCCCGCCCAGCTGTCGGCCAACCGCCGGTACGCCTACCTGATCCTGGCGGTCATCGCGATGCTGCTGCCGGGAACCGACCCGATCACGATGCTGGTCGAGCTCCTGCCCCTGCTGCTCCTGTACGAGTTCTCGATCGTCCTCGCCCGCGTCCTCGGCGAGCCCGGCAAGAGGGACGAGGCCGCGCCGGGCGAGGCGCGCTAGCGGCAGCGGGGCGAGTGATCCAACTCGACCGGCCCTCCGTAGTGGCGGGCATCAGCAAGCGGACCCGCCAGGGGTTGGCCGATCGGCCGGGAGCCTGGCGACAGCAGAAAGGAGTCCAGATGGAGAGCCTGAGCCGACGGAAGCTGTTGGCTTCGGCGGGTGCGGCGACGGGGACCGCGGCGATCGCGGCGGCGCCCGCGGTCGCGTCGGCGGCCCTCGAGCACCGCGAGGTCACCGACCCTTCCGGCCCGCCCCCCGGCGAGGCGGTGATCGCCTACGTCCGCGACCCTGCGCGCGGCGAGGTGACCGTCATGTCCGGAACGCAGGAGATCACCTATCGAGACCCGGCGCTCGTCAAGAGGCTGCTCAAGGCAGCTCCCGGAAACGGCTCGGCGCCCAGCAAGGAGTAGCGGAGATGTCTTCCCATCGCGAAGCCCCCGAGATCAGCAAGGACCCGGTAGCGGACAACACCGACACGTACGCGTTCGTCAGCCCGGACAAGCCCAACACGGTGACGATCATCACCAACTACGTGCCGCTCGAGGATCCGCCGGGCGGGCCGAACTTCTTCGAGTTCGGCGACGACGTCAGGTACTCGATCTACATCGACAACGACCGCGACGGGCTGCCGGACATCGAGTACCGGTTCAGGTTCAGGACCCAGGTGAGGAACCCGAACACGTTCCTCTACAACACCGGGCAGATCCTGTCCCTCGAGAGCCCGAACTGGAACCGGCGCCAGTTCTACGACGTCAGCCGCGTTCGGTACCACAAGCGAAACGGGAGGCGTCACCATCGCACGTCGACGAGCAAGGTGATCGGGCGCAATCTGACCTCGCCGCCGTGCAACATCGGGCCTCGGTCGACGCCCAACTACCAGTCGGCGCTCGCCGACCAAGCGGTCCACGGCCTCGCCGGCGGCGGCAAGGTGTTCGCCGGCCAGCGCAACGAGGGTTTCTTCGTCGATCTGGGGTCGATCTTCGACCTCGCCACCCTGCGCCCGCTGCAGAACCTCCACCTGATCGCCACCTCGCCGACGATGAGCGTGGATGCGACCGCGACGCTGAACGTGCACACGATCGCGATCCAGGTGCCGATCAAGCAGCTGACCCGCGACGGCTCGACCCCGTCCGACCCGATGGCCGCCAAGGCGGTGCTCGGGATCTGGGGCGCGGCCAGCCGCCGCAAGACCCGGGTCATCGACAAGGCCAACGACGAGCGCGCCGAGTCGGGGCCGTGGGTCCAGGTGTCCCGCCTGGGCAATCCGCTGTTCAACGAGGTGATCGTGCCGATGTCTCGGAAGGACAAGTGGAACGCCGTCCACCCCGCGGGGGACAAGGCGTTCGCCAAGTACGTGGAGCACCCCGAGCTGGCAAAGCTCCTGCCGGGGCTCTACCCGGGACAGTTCCCGAACCTCGCCGGGCTGACCGCGAAGCGGGCCGACCTGGTGGCGATCCTGCTCACCGGGCTGCCGAAGGGGATCATCTCCGGGTTCCAGAACAACACCGGCAACGTCCTCGCCGACATGCTGCGGCTGAACGTCGCGATCCCGCCGACGACGCAGAACCCGAAGCCGCTCGGCATCCTCGCCGGCGACCTGGCCGGATTCCCGAACGGCAGGCGGGTGTTCGACGACATCGTCACCGTCGAGCTGAGGGCCGTGGCCGGGGCCACCTATCCGCTGGTCAACCCCAGCTACACGCCGGACGGCGCCGTCGGGGCGCTCGACCAGGGCCTGACGCCGGCGCCGGACCGCTACCAGAGCGCGTTCCCATATCTGGGAACCCCCCACGACGGCTATAGCACCGGGACCTAGGCGGGAGCGCATCTCGATGAGCGAGGGTCACGGCAACGGCGTGCATGAGCACGGGCCGGGCGGCGAGCGTTACGCCGCCCGGCCTCATCCCGAATACGTCGTCCTGGAGATCGGCGAGGGCCTCGGCGCCCTGATCGTTCACGCGGCCCCCGAGCTCCACGGCGCCGAGGTGGAGATCAGCCCCGCCGGGGCCGACTGCAAGCGCCAGCACAAGGAGGTCCTGGAGCGAAGCATCGACGGGGAACCCGCGTTCACGGCCGTGTTCGACGGGCTCGCGGAGGACCGGTACACGCTCTGGGTGGCCGGCAGGCCGCGCGAGCGAGACGTCGCCGTCCGCGGAGGCGAGATCGCTGAGCTCGACTGGACCGGGGCCCAGGGCAGCGAATGAGGCACGGCCTGACGGCACCGGAATGGAGGCGGCTGGCCGCGATGGCCGGCGCGATCCTGGCCCTCCACGCCGTGGGCTTCTTCCTCCTCTTCGCGTTCGTCGTGCCCCACCATTTCAGCCTCGGGGCCGGCGGGGTGTTCGGCGTCGGGGTCGGGATCACCGCGTACACGCTCGGCATGCGACACGCGTTCGACGCCGATCACATCGGGGCGATCGACAACACGACCCGGAAGCTGATGGCCGACGGTCAGCGCCCGCTCAGCGTCGGGTTCTTCTTCTCGCTGGGGCACTCGACGATCGTCTTCCTGCTCGCCCTGGGGTTCTCGCTCGGCGTCCGCGGGCTGAGCGGCTCCGTCGCGAGCGACGGCTCGACGCTCCACCAGGCGACCGGGCTGATCGGGCCGACCGTCTCGGGAACCTTCCTGGTCGCGATCGGCGTCCTCAACCTTGTCGTGTTGATCAGCGTCGCGCGGATCTTCCGACGAATGCGCCGCGGCAGCTACAGCGAGGCCGAGCTCGAGGATCAGCTCACCAAGCGCGGGTTCATGAACCGCTTCTACGGGCGCGCGAGCAACGTGGTCAAGAGCCCCTGGCAGATGTACGGGATCGGGCTCCTGTTCGGGCTCGGGTTCGACACCGCGACCGAGATCGCGCTCCTCGCGGTCGCCGGCGCCGCCGCGGCCGGAGGCCTGCCGATCTACGCGATCCTCTGCCTTCCGGTGCTGTTCGCCGCCGGAATGTCCCTGCTCGACGCGATCGATGGAGCGTTCATGAACTTCGCCTACGGCTGGGCGTTCTCGAAGCCGGTGCGAAAGGTCTTCTACAACCTGACGATCACCGGGCTCTCGGTGGTCGTCGCCTTGGCGATCGGCACGGTCGAGCTGACGTCGGTCCTCGTGGACAGGCTCAGCCTGAGCGGGCAGCCATGGGAGTTCGTCTCGAGCCTCGACCTGAACTACGTGGGATACGCGATCGCGGTGCTCTTCGTGCTCACGTGGGCGATCGCCCTCTCGATCTGGCATTTCGGTCGCATCGAGGACAAATGGTCCTCGCGCGTCAGCTCCTCCGAGCCGGCGTGACCCGCACGCGCGCGAGGCCATTCACTGGACGAGGCCCCGATCCCGCTCAGGCGGGCCTGACGAGCCGGGCGAGGATCCGCGCGGGAAGGGCGTCCCGGTTCGAGCGCGTCACCCGCTCGAGCTCCACGTCGCCACGCCGCTTGAGCTCGTCGGTGAACGGATGACGGTGCGCGTGCACCGTTGCGACGACCGGGACGTCTCTCTCGAGGAGCGCCCCGAGCTCGTCGCGGAACCGCTTCGAGGCGAGCTCCATCTTCCCCAGCTCGTCGATCACGAGCACGCCGCCCTCAGGGATGTCCTCGAGCGCGGGGAGCGCGACGCGCTCGAACCCCTCGACGTCCACGCCGTACTTGCCAACCCGCGGCCGGTCACGATAGCCGACGTGGGCCAGCATGCCCTCCTCTCCCGCCACGGTCTCGATCCGAAAGCCGCTTCGGCGGCGGCCCTCGCGGACCTCGCCAGTCCAGAATCCGGAAACGGGGACTTGTGCCTCGCGCAGCATGGCGATCAGCCGCTCGGCGACGGTGCTCTTGCCGACCCCGGGACGGCCCTCGAGAAGCAGGCGGAGCGGGGCGCTCAGCGCTCGTAGGTGCCCATGAGCTCGCCGGACGCAAGCACATGACCCTCGATCGCTGCCTCCAGCTTCTCCTTCGAGGCCCCCGGCTCGAGCTCTGGTTCGGTGGCGAGGGCGTAGACCCGAAAGTAGTAGCGGTGACTGCCGTGTCCGGGTGGCGGGCTGGGTCCGTCATAGCCGGTGTTCCCGAAGCCGTTCTGCCCTTCGCTGGGAGCGGCCTCGCCCTCGTCGAGGCCCCTGGCCTCGGGGTCGATTCCCCACGCCACCCAGTGGACGAAGGTCCCCGAGGGGGCGTCCGGGTCCTCGCAGATCACCGCGATCGACCGTGTCCCGTCCGGGAGGCCGGACCAGCTCAGATGCGGGGAGAGGTTCTCGCCTTCGAGGGCGTGGCGAGGCGGCAGCCGATCGCCGTGCTGGAACGATTCGCTCGCGACGGATAGCTCGGCCATGGTTCTCTGGATACCCTGATCTGCGCGTCGCTACGCGCCGTGCCGGCGACGTGGCGCGAGCGGCCGGGTCATGGCGAAGCGGATCGAGCTCAGACGGCACACGGACAACGACGGCGACGTGCTCACCGATGAAGGGGCGCGGGCGGCGCTCGAGATCGGATCGACCCTGCGAGGCGGCTACGCGGTGCTCGTCTCGACGGGTGCTCAGCGCGCCACCCAGACGCTCGCCTGCTTTGCCTGCGCGCTCCGGGACCCGATCCGCGGCGGAGCAGTGGTCGAGCCCGGCCTCCGCTCGGAACGAGAGGACCGCTGGCGCGAGGCCTACCGGAAGGCCGGAAGCGGGCGGCTCGAGGATCTGCGGGCGGCGGACCCGGAGCTCGTCGAGTCCGACTCCCGGATGCTCGGCGAGGCCGTCGGTCGGGTCCTCGAGCGGCTCGATGACGGCGAGACGGCGCTCGTCGTGGGCCACAGCCCCACGAACGAGGCCGCGGTGTTCGGGCTAACGGGCCAGATCGTGGACCCGATCTCGAAGGGATCCGGGGTGCGCATAAGCGCCGAGCCGGGCGGGTTCCGGGTCGAGCCGCTCGACTAAGCCCGATCGAGGGCCTTGGTCGTCTGGCCCACCTCGATCAGGTGGCCGTCCGGATCGCGGATGTAGCAGCGGATCTCGGTCTCGTGCTCCTTCGGCGGCGTCAGGAACTCGGCCCCGCGCGCGCTCCACTCGGCGTAGACGGCGTGGATGTCCGCGACCCGGATGTTGAGGAAGCTGCTCACCCGGTCGGGGTCGGGTGGCGTCTCCAGCGTGACGGTCGGCTTGTCGTCGGTCGGGCCGCCACCGACGTTGATGATGATCCAGCTGTTGGCGAGCGCGACGAACGAGGGCTCGCCCGCGCGGACGGTCTCCCCGCCGAGCACCTCGGTGTAGAAGCGGCGCGAGCGCTCGACGTCGTCGGAGACGATGAAGTGGGTGAGAGCGATCCCCTCATCGGGCGCCGGGTACTCGGCCATCTCGTACCTCCTCGCATTGCTTGACCCTCATCTTCACAGCGTCTCACGCCACGATGGAGACGATCGACATGCAGCACCACAAGGGCGTGGGCCAAGCGTCAACGCGGAGCCGTCGCGGACAGCAGGTCCGTCAGTCCAAAGCCCTGCTCATGCTCGCCCGGCAGCGTCGGTCGCCAGTCGGGTTCGTTCGCGCGGAAGGACTCCGGGTCGCGATCGATCAGGCCCACGAGAACCTCCCCGACGATGCGTCCGCCCACCGGCCCGAGCCTGTCGCCGCCGCACCGCTCCTCCGACTCCTTGAGGATGTAGAACCACAGCGGCGTCTCGCCGGGCCACTCGTCCGGCAGCGCCAGCTCGTCGCCTGTGAGCGGCTGGGCGCCGAACTCGGCCGCGACGGCCTCGCCGGAGGGAAGGCTGACGCCGCTGCCGCGCTCCAGGTCGCGTACCGCCAGGGAGCGCAGGTCCCCGTCGCTGACCTCCCCGGTGATCGCCACCGGCAGCTCGATCAGCGAGCGGGGCAGGCGACCGTCGATCTTCTTCGCTCGCTCCGCCGGCTCGTCCTCCGCGAAGTCGAACAGCAGCGCCCAGTCGACGACGCGCTCGGCCGGCACGGGTCGAAAGCCCACGAGGTCGGGGAAGATCGGCACCGGTGCAGCGTCGCGACGGATCCGGTAGGAGTGTCGGATCTGGCTGTGGCCGTAGCGATAGGCGGCGTCGGCGAACTCGAACGGGATGAACGGATCGCGATCGCGCTCGACCGCGAGGAAATGCTGTGGGCCCTCCCGCAGTAGCTCCTCGGTCAAGGTCGCGCCGATCAGCCGCGGCAGGAAGTCGTTCAGCACGATCCACTGGTAGTGCCAGGTGGCGGCGCGCCGAGCGTCGTCGAAGAGCTCGGCGTCGGCGACCCCGTCCTCGCGCAGCCGGTCGACAAGGAGGTTGTGGAGCCTCAACATCGCCACGTGAAGCTGGTTCACGAACAGGTGGACGTCGTTTCGCGGGTCGCCGATCAGCGCGATGCCTTCCGCGTTGCGAGGAACGTCGTCGGGCTGCCCGGCGTCGTTTCGACCCAGCAACAGCTTCGCGGTGTCATCGTGCTCGTACAGGTAGGGGCTCCCGACCGGCCCACCCCCGTAGACGCACTCGAGGTTGACGCGGGGCGTGCGGAAGTTGCGGATCGCGTCGGGGTCGCCGTGATGGGTGACGGGCGACCGGTCGGCGGTGAGGTCGTGGGCCACGAACTGCCCGAGGAACGGCCACCCCGCGGCCTCGCGGGCGTCGTCGCCACCCGCCTCGGCGAGCGGCGCGCCGTCGCAGGGCCCCCCGCTTCGGCCCAGGGCGTGGAGCAGCGGGGCGTCGGTCACGAGCGGACGGAGGCCCGGGAGCAGGCGGCCGTACCGGCCGCCGTAGATCGGGGAGTCGACTTGACGCGTCGGCGCCAGGCAGTGGTCGCGGACGTGATGCGTGGTGATCATCGGATGATCTCAGGCGGCGTCGGCCCGAATCGGCGCGAGCTCAGACGCCGAACGCCTCGATCAGCACGAGCGCCACCTTCCGGCCCGAATGCTGCTGCTGGCCGGTGATCAGCCGGCCGTCGCGGACGACGAAGGCCTTGAAGAGGCCGCCCTGGACGTAGTTCGCGCCGCGCTCCCTGAGCACGTCCTCGACGCGGAACGGCATCACCCTCTGGCCGACGAAGCTGTCGCTGTAGTCCTCCTCGACGTTGGAGAACCCGGTCACGGTCTTCCCATCGACGAGATACGAGCCGTCGGAGAGCCTCAGGTCGACCAGGGCGGCGGTCCCGTGGCAATAGACGGTCGTTGGTTTTCTCCGACTCATAGAAGTGCCGGATCGCCCGGTGGACATCGTCGTTGTCGCGGAACGTGAACATCGGTGAGAGCCCGCCGGCGACCATGATGGCGTCGTAGTCGTCGAGGTCGAGGTCTGGCCAGCTTCGGGGTGTCCCCCAACAGGGCCATCAGCTCCGGCGTGTTGACGAACCCCATCGTGATCAGATCACTCGGCCGACCACTTCGACGGGTCGCGGGGGTCGCTGAGCGCATCCATCTCCACCTGCGTCAGGCACGACCGGTCCTCTCGAGCATGCGGAGGCCGACGTCCCGCGGGACGCCGGCGTAGGCGATGCTCACCATGAGCATCATCGCCGGCTCGACGAACCGCGCGGCGGCCAGCGCGCCGGCGTCGACCGGGCCGGCACCGAGGTCGCGCACCAGGCCCGCGACGATCGCCTTGGCCTCGTCATCGTCGCCGCACACGAACACGCTCGGTTCGAGGCCGGCGTCGTATGTCAGCGATCCGGAGGCGATCGCATTGGCGAACGGGGGGATGGCGGCGACGACCCGCGCCTCAGGGGCGAGGGAGGCGACGGTCTCGGCCGCCGAGGTGTCGAATCCGACCGCGAGGCCCGAGTAGTCGGGCTTGAGCGCGTTGACGCAGTACCACAGCACGCGGCCGTGGGGCGGATCGGCGTCGGCGAGGGCGGAGCTGACGGCGTTGAACGGAACCGCGAGCACGAGGACCTCGCCAAACTTCCCGGCGTCCGCGTTGGCGCCGACCCGAGCGCGCTGACGGCCCGCCGCCTCCTGCGCCGAGTCGCCACCGCCGAACATGATCTCGTGACGACGGGTTCCTGATGTTCCCGCGCGAGCTCGCGCCTCGGCTATACGACTTCATGGTCGGGCTCTGTCGCCGCGCCGGGTTTGAGCCGCGGGTCCGCAGCGAGTCGCTTCACACGGGCTGGGAGCTTCAGATCCTGGCGGACGTCCCGGTTGTCGCGCTGGCGCCAGCCTCGGTGACCCACTCCCTTCCCGACGGCATCGCCGCCGTTCGCGTCGACGATCCACCGGATCAGCTGGAGACGGCGCTCGTCTGGCGTACGGATGACGCCTCCGCTGCCGTGGCGGCCTTCCGCGAGGTAGCCCGCTCACAGTTCGAGCTTCGCGCATCCCCATCCGTCTCAGGCTGAGCGCCTCGCGGATCGGCGAAGGAGCCCCGGCGGCCGTTACTCCTCGACAACTTCGACCACCTCGTAGACGCCGGAGACGTACTCGTTCTCGACAAACGCCGACATCCGATCCACTCGCTTGGTCTCCTCGGCATCGGCCTCGGCGCGCCAGCTGCGGTAGTCGTCCTCCGTCATGTCGAACAGCCCGAACGAAACGATCTCGTCCTCGTCGCGGACGTTGCGGGCGTGGTAGGCGCGCTGGAAGCCCGGTGGCTCGCCGTCGGGGGAGTCCCAGGCACGGCGAAACTGCTCCCACGCACCTGGCTTGAGGCGGCGGGCGGTGAGCATGACGATCATCTGCTACCTCCGAGGGTCGGGGTGTCGCTCCACCCTAACTCGAACCCGGTCGAGAGCCGGATCGCTCAGCGTCGAGACGCCATCCATTCCTCGTGCGAGGGCACCTTCTCTCCGACGACGTGCAGGAAGTAGTACGAGCCGGTGTCGCCCAGAAAGCTGAAGTGACGCTTGAGGTCGGCGACGGTTTCCTCGAAGGACGGGTGCGAGCGCAGGTAGTTCCGAAAGCCGTCGTGCTCGCGATCGAGCGCCAGGATCTCGTCCGCGTTGTCCACCGTCGCCTGAATCTTGCGGCGGTTGCGGACGATCCGCGTGTCCTGCGCGAGCCGGTCCACGTCGTCCGGGCCGAACCCCGCCACCTTCTCCGCGTCGAAGCCCTCAAACGCCTCGCGAAACCCATCCCACTTCGCCTCGATCACCCGCCAGCTCATGCCGGACTGGAAGACCGCCTTGGTCATCACCTCGAGGTAATCGCCGGGCGTCTTCGGGTCGATCTTGGCGGGTGCTTGCGGCGGCATGGACGGCTTAGAGCATCCCAAAGTCGTCAAGTCACGAGGACGCGAGGAGCTTGCAAAAGACAAGTAAGTCACTAGACTCACATAAATGCCGATCGAATCCTTCGCCTCCCAGAACTGCTCCATAGCGCGAACGCTCGCCGTCCTGGGAGAACGCTGGACCATCCTGGTGTTGCGTGAGCTCTCCCTCGGGCGCCGCCGCTTCGACGAGATGCAGGCCGAGCTCGGTGTCGCTACCAACATCCTCAGCAGGCGCCTCGCAACCCTCGTCGAGGAGGGAATCGCCGAGCGACATCGGTACAGCGAGCATCCCGAGCGCTTCGAGTACCGCCTCACCGAGAAGGGGAAGGAGCTGCAGCCGGTTCTGCTCGCGCTTCTGGGCTGGGGTGATCGTCACACCGCGGGGCGACGAGGGCCGCCGCTGGAAACCGTGCACACCGACTGCGACCACGCGTTCCACATGGTTCCGACCTGCTCGCACTGTGGCGGCGAGGTGAAGCCGGCCAACGTTCGCACCCGTCCCGGCCCGGGCGCCACCCGAGAGCAGCGCGGCCGAGCGCGCCGCCGCAACCCGGCCTGGGCAGCCTAGGCCCGCCCGCGCGGCCGAAGAGGTCGCGACGGCGCTTCATGTTCCCGCGCTGGTCAGGCGACACCAGGCCTGGCCCTGCGAGCGGCGAGACAGCACGACTGCCGCTCGCCGAGACCCCGTGCCCGTCCTGCACCTCGATCCTCGACTCGCTCGATGGCGCCGCGCCCCATCTAGCGCAGCGGCTCAACCTCGCCGTCGTTGCGAAATCGGCCCCCGAGCGGATCCGTGCCTTCGCCCGCGAGCGAGGCTGGCGGCACCTGCGGCTTCTCTCCTCGCAGAACAACGGCTACAACCGGGACTATCTGGCCGAGACGCCCGAGGGCGAGCAGGTGCCGATCCTGAACGTGTTCGTCCGCGACGGCGACCAGCTCCGTCACTCATGGGCCACGGAGCTCATGTTCGCGCCGCGAGACGAGGGGGTGGAGTCACGCCACGTCGACTCGATCTGGCCGATCTGGAGCGTGCTCGATGTGACCCCGGAAGGGCGCGGCGACGGCTCAGACTTCCCCAAGCTCGACTACCGGTAGAGCGCCTGGAGGAGGATCAAATGGCATTCGCCGACTTCGAGAACGCCCTGAACAACACCAACGAGCTCGACATCCCGGCGGCGTGACGCCCCGCCTAATTGTCCGGTCGCCGTCCGGAACCATCACCGAAGAATGATGTCGAGCGCGCGGGCGTACAAAACTTCGGGCACGCCGGCGGGATCGGCCAGCCGCTCCACGGCCATCCCGTTGGTGAGCGCGATCAGCACCGTCGCCAGCTCCTCGGCCGGCAGAGAAAGGGAATAGCCCAACCTCGTGGAGCGCTCGGCGACCACCTCTCTGACAGCTGCGCGCAACCTCGCGTGGCGCTGGGCGAACTTGGGCCGCAGCTTGGGGTCACGGGCGGCCTCCGCCCAGAACTCGATCAGAAGGATCAGCCAGCGCCGGCGCTGCTTGAGGTAGACCGCGAACTCTTCTCCCACCCCGGTGCCGACGCCGTTCAGCGGCGCCCTGCGGGCAGCCTCGTACATCCTCGCCAGGCGCGGGTCGAGTTTCTCCTCGAGGACGGCGAGAAAGAGATCCGCCTTGCCGTCGAAGTTCGAGTAGACGGCGCCGGTCGTCATCCCGGCCTCGGCCGCGATCTCCCGCAGGGTGGCGGCCTGGAATCCACGCTTTAGAAAGACGGCGGCGGCGGCCCCGATCAGGGCCTCGCGCGGCGAGAGGTCGACCGCCGATCGCGACACCGCGGAGTACGATAACGTCGTTATCGGATAACAGCGTTATCGGTTGGAGGGGTCGGCAAATGACCATCACGTCCCGCGATCGCCCGCCCGAGGTAGCCGAGGGCGTCTACAGGCTCGGGACCGGGTGGATCAGCTTCTACCTGGTCGCGGAGGACGACGAGTTCACGCTGGTCGACGCCGGCTACCCCGGTTACTGGAGGTACCTCGTCGACGCGATCGAGGCCTTGGGCACGAGCCTCGAGGCGATCCGGGCGGTGATCGTCACCCACCACCACGCCGACCACGCTGGGACCGCGGAACGCCTGCGGTCGACCGCAGGCGCGCGCGTCCTCGCCGGCGAGGGAGATGCGTGGATCGTGGCGGGAAGGTATCCATCCCACGCGAGCCCCGGCTTCTATCGGCAGTGCTCGTGGCACCCGAGCGGGATCCGGTTTCTTGTGCACAGCGCCGCGGCGGGCGGGGCAAGGTATCGGCCGGTCGGGGATGTCGAGACCGTGACGAACGATCAGGCCCTCGACCTTCCGGGGCACCCACGCGTCATCCGCACCCCTGGTCACACCGCCGGCCATCTCTCGGTCGCCCTCGAGGATCGCGGCGTCCTGCTCTCGGGAGACGCGCTGGCCAACTTCGACTACGTGAGCGGAAGGCGGGGGCTGGGGCTACATCGCCTAAACGATGACCGCGAGGTGGCACTCGCCTCGCTTAGCCGCCTCGACCCCGTCGAGGCAGAGGTCGTCGGCTTCGCACATGGGGATCCTTGGACGGGCGGCCTGGACCGAGCGCTTCAGATCGTCCGCGAGCAGTAGCTTGCCTCGACCGCGGCTCCTCCTCGTTCCCGAGTTCACCGAACTCGAGTGGGACAGAATCAGGCCACAGCTCGAGGAGTGGGCGGAGGTCGCCTCCTACGACCCGCCCGGGATCGGTAACGAACCTCGCGCCGAGCGGCTCGATCGCCGGGCGATCGTCGACCGGGGACTGGAGGAGCTCGATCGCCGCGGATGGGATCGGTGCTTCCTGGCCACCGACAGCTGGGGCATACCCAGCGCGTTGCGACTAGCAATCAGCCGGCGCGAGGCGGTTCTCGGCGTCACCCTCGGTCACGCCAAGCTCTCCCATCGGAGTGACGGTGAGCGCCCCCCGGTCCACGGCGCAGTCTACGAGGCGCTGACGGAGCTGATCCGCACAGACCACGAGGCGTTCATCCGCCACGGCGTCGCACAGGCGACCGGCGGCTCGATCGGCGAAGACCTCGCCGAGCGAATGATCGAGCGCTTCCCCCGCGACCTGCTGGTCGACGCTTGGGAGGCGATCACTCGCGACGACTCAGACATCGGCGAATTGATCGCCCAGCTCGAGTGCCCACTCCTGTTCGCCAAACACGTGGGCTGCCCCGCCAGCACCCCGGAGGGATTCGACGACGCGGCGGCCGCGTTCCCGCACGCGAAGACGGTGGCAGTTGAGGATGCGCCGCTCAGCAGCGTCGAGTTCGCGGAGGCGCTGCGCCGGTTCTGCGAGGAGGTCAGCACCTCGGTGAACGGCAACGACCGACGAGGCTAGGTGCGGACGCGGGGTGAAGCAGGACCCGTTAGCCGGTCGTGTCCGCGAGCACATCGGGAAGCTGCCGCCGAGACGAGATGTCGAGCTTGCGAAACGCCCGTCCCAGGTGAGTCTCCACGGTCTTCTCGGTGACGAACAACGTTTGCGCGATCTCCCGGTTCGTGCCTCCCGCTGCGGCAAGCTCGGCCACGCGCCGCTCGCTTGGCGTTAGGGAGTCGGCCCCCGCCCGCTCCGTGGTTCGGGGCCGGACGCCGGTCGCCGCGAGCTCGGCGCGCGCCCGGCGCTCCAGGGTTCGGGCGCCGCAGCGGGCGGCCAGCGCGAGCCCCTCGAGCAGCGGCTCCTTGGCTGCAGTGCGTTGTCCGGCGGCGCGCAAGGTTGCGCCGAGGTCGACCAGCACCCGGGCGTGCTCAAGCCGCGCCGGCGAGGGTGCCAGCACCGCGAGCGCGGCCTCCAGCCTCTCCGACCGCTCCGCGGGCGGCCCGACGAGCGCCAGGGCGCGCAGAGCGACGCCGATCGCGCGGGGCGCGCCGAACGACTCGGCGCGGCGCAGCTCGTCGGCGGCCAAGCTGCGAGCCTCGTCGTGGCGGCCGAGCTCGGCGAGCGAAATGGCCGCCGCCGACCGCCACGGGTCACCCGGCGACGGTCGGGGTCGCGACCGGGGGCAGCCTCGGCACGATCCTGGTCGACTCGAAGGGCCGCACGCTCTACCTGTTCCAGAAGGACACGGGGACGAAGAGCGCCTGCTCTGGCGCCTGCGCCAGCGCGTGGCCGCCGGTGCGGGCGAACGGCAAGCCGACGGTCGGCAGCGGGGCGAATGCCTCGATGGTCGGAACCACCGCCCGGTCCGACGGCAAGCCACAGGTCACCTACAACGGCCACCCGCTCTACCTCTACTCGGGCGACCAGAGGCCCGGGGACACGACGGGCGAGGGCGTGACGGCGTTCGGCGCCAGCTGGTTCGCGGTGTCTCCGGCCGGAGACCAGGTCTCCGGCCAGGCATCGAGCTCTGGCGGCGGCGGCGTTGGCTACTGATAGCTGACGAGCAACCGACCTGAGGGGACCCTCGCCGTTTCGGCGAGGGTCTTTCTCTACCTTCTCCGAAAGGGGGTGCTCTCCCGCTTACTGGCAGCCGCGCTCAGAGGAATGGCAGGTTGTAGTTGTTGAAGTACCAGAGCGCGCTCGTGTACCAGAGCACCGCCACGAGGACGACCAGGGTGCCGCCCGCCAAAGGCAAGGTCCAGCCCGGGAACCGCCGCGAGCGGACGATGGTCACCTTGGCGGCGAAGGCTCCGTAGAAGAAGCACCCGGCGAGCGAGTGGATGGCGATTCGCGAGTCGACCTTCGTCTGCACCCCGTAGGCGAAGGCGCAGTGATAGGCGATCGGCAGGGTGAGCAAGAGCGCCGCGACCCCGACCGCGCGATGGACGTTGGGGATCGGCGCCCTCGCCACGCCGATCCCCCGGAGCCTGCCGTAGATCCACAGGCCCAGCCCGAGCTGGACCGCGGCGAGCGCCAGCACACCGGTCGCGAGCCAGGACTTGAGCGGCAGGGTGTCCGTTGCGGTGCGCCCGAACAGGGCGGTCCCGGAGTAGTCCGGGGCGTGGTTGGTGCCGAAGACGTAGAGGCCGGCGGCGATCGCCAGGGCAAGCCCCGCCAGGAGCCCGAGTCGGAGGGCGAGGGGAGCCCGAGCGGGAGCAGGCTCCACTGAGCTGTCTGGCGAGGTCGGCGGTGACACGGTAGGCGAGGCTCGAGCCTAACCCACGAGACGGCCCGCTACTTGACCGTCAGCGTCCCCGTCATCCCCTACTGCTGTGGGAGTCACACGCAATCGCGGTCACGCGAACTGATTGGGCCATTGGGGCAGCTCCTATCTGGCGACGGGCCGCGATCGTAACGCAGTCGATAGGGGCTGGGTCGGTCCCTCCTTCGACCCGCTGGCGCCAGTCTATGCGCTCTCGGCGGGCGCGAAGTGGTGGGCGCTTCTCACAAACCGTCGGACGTGTGGCCGCCAGCCCCCTTGCGGCAGGAGGTTTCGGGGCTCAGTACCCCAGCGCGAACTTCGCGTCCTCGGACATCATGTCCGTCGGGACTCGTGATGGCTTGTATCGTCGTGTCCGGAAAACGAGCGATTAGCGGGGACTTCCTGCATTGCGCGTGATACCGGATACCGCCAAGTCCGGCCTGTCCGGCGCCGTTCGTTTGCAATCCGTTTGCACTTTCTGGCCGCTGACGGCAGCTCGTGACGTCCCCCCGTGGGGCTCACCGCCAGCGGCCATGCGCACTTGGCGCACCGCGACCGTCGTCCTCATCCAGGGCCGCAAGGGGACAGCACAACGGCACCGGCGGGGCGTTAGGTGGCATGAGTCGCGTGTCCAGGGGGGAGGGGATCCGCGAGTTAGCGGACGACGAGGTTCCGCCCGCGGAGGGCTGCTCTAGGTCCTGGTCCCGTCCCAGTGGCTCGAGCGCTACGAGTCGATCGCGTGCAGCCCGATGACGGACTCGGAGAACCGAACTTGATGAACCCGACACGGGTCTCGGTCTGGTTAGCGCGCTCGGCCGCTAGAAGAGCTGGTTGTGGCGACCTCGTGACCCCCAGTATCGACCTGTGCGGAATCCGCTGCTAATTGCCGGTTTTCGAGTTCCTCTTCGTCATGTCTGATACCGCCGAATCCGCCCTGTCCGGCGCCGTTCGGTTGCAAATGGGTTGCAGCGTGCTCGCGCCTCACACCTGGCCGGAACCGGCCGAAGGGGCTAGCGCGGCCCAGCCTGCGTGGCTGGTGTCGACGCGATGCAGCCGTCATCGCGGAGCGACGGCCCGATCAGGTTCCGGCTAGCGGTCGAGGAGCGCCTCGGCGTCGAGCCTCTGCG
>JBKPIV010000072.1:0-25190 GCA_046730395.1 Actinomycetota bacterium
ACCCAGCCCCAGATGCCGTTGCGAAACGCCTCGGTGATCCCCTGTCGGATGATCTCGTGGCGTTCGACCCTGGCAAGCTCCACGCGGTCGGATTCGGGAAGTTGCCAGGCGTCGCCGAGTATCTTGGCCGGGTCGCTGGCCACTCGCTCCAGCGTTTCTGCCGCCTCGCGTTCTAACTCGGGTGCGAGCACATCCTCGCCTTCGAGTGCCCAGCCGAACTCCCTGATGTTGAGCGGATCCATGCCTTCGAACCAATCGAAGTCCGGGGCGGGGTAGGGCGCTATGCCGACCGCGCAGGCGGCCCTGGTCACGCGGTCTGGAAGGCGCGCAGCCAGGGCGAGGGCATGGGGCCCGCCGCCCGAAGCGCCGGTGACCGCGAAACGGTCGAGTCCGAGCGTGTCCGCGATCGCCACCGCATCGGCGACGCAGTCGATCACGTCACGTCCCCGGTTGCGGTCGGAGCCGCCGTAGCCCGGCCGGTCGTAAGTGATCACCCGAGCGCCTACCTCGACGTACTTGCTCTCGTCGTAATGGCGCTGTAAGCGCGACCCGGGCGTTCCATGCAGCGCGAAGACGGGAAACCCATCGTGGTCGCCCCATTCTGCGAATGTCAGCGTGCGTCCGTTCGAGGTCGCGGTCTGAGTGTGCAGATCGCAGGTCACGGGCCGATCATGAACTAACCGCCGACGAACGTCGCCGGCGACTCGTTTCTAGCGCGGGCGTGGGAGAGGAAACGCCGCAAGGTCTCCTCTCCCGCCTCTCCACCTCCGCCCGCCCCATATGCCCTAATGGCCCTCTTCGGGTTGGCCGTGAATGCGCATCGGTCGTCGCGGGTCCACAATGGGGGCCGTGGCGGTTGAGCTGATCGGCCGCGACGAGGAGCTTGTCTCGATTGCGGGTTTCCTCGACTCGGTCGAGGCGGGCCCGGCGGCACTCGTGCTCTCGGGTGAGCCCGGGATCGGAAAGACGATCCTCTGGGAGCTGGGGGCGGAGGAAGCGCGGGTGCGCTTCGACCGGGTGCTGGTATGCCGTGCTGCCGAAGCGGAGGCGGCACTGTCGTTCTCCGGATTGTCCGAGCTGTTGACGGAGGTCTTCGACGAGGTCGTGCCCTCGCTCCCGCCGCTCCGCCGCCGCGCGCTCGAGGTTGCGCTCCTGCTGGTCGAACCGGGTGCCCAGCCTCCGGATGCGCTCGCGATCGGTCTGGCCCTGCTGGACGTCCTGCGCGTGCTGGCCGAGCGCGCTCCGCTGGTGGTGGCGCTCGACGACCTCCAGTGGCTCGATCCGTCCTCGGCCGCGGTCCTCCAGATCGCACTGCGGCGCCTTCGTGAGGAGCCGGTCGGGTTCCTGGCCACGACCAGGGATTCGCCCGAGGCGGGGTTGGACGTGGCGCGCGCCTTCCCCGGGGAGCGGCTCACTCGGCTGATCCCCACTCCCCTCGGCTCCGCCGAGCTCCGTGCGCTGCTGGAGGCGCGTCTCTCGCTCGAGCTGTCGCGCTCGGAGCTCGTTCGGGTGCTGGACGCGAGCGGCGGCAATCCGTTCTTCGCGCTCGAGCTCTCGCGTGAGCTGGCGCGGACGGAAGCGCGGCCCGCCGCGGGTGAGGCGCTGCACCTGCCCGAGGGCCTTCGTGAGCTGTTGGGTGTGCGCTTGGCGCGGCTTCCTGTCGAGACGGCGGACGTGCTGTTGACCGCGGCCACGGCTGCGCGTCCGACGGTCGACGTTCTCGCGGCCGTGCATGGGCAGCGCCGCCAGGAGACGCTGGACGCGCTCGATGTCGCCGTGCGCGAGGGTGTGATCGGCCTGGACGGATCGCACGTTTCTTTCGCGCATCCGCTTCTGGCGTCGGTCTGCTACGAGCAGGCATCCCGCTCGGCGCAACGGTCGGCGCATCAGGCGCTCGCCGAGGCGGTCTCCGATCGCGAGGAGCGCGCCCGCCACCTCGCGCTCGCAGCAGACGGAGCCGACCCGTCCGTTGCCCGCGAACTGGACGACGCGAGCGAGTTGGCGGCGCGGCGCGGAGCGAGCGCAGCAGCGGCTGAGCTGGCGGAGTTGGCGGCCGCACTGACGCCAGCGGACGACGCCTCCGCGAGTCGCGCTCGACGTCTCGAGGCAGCCCGGCTACACCTCCTTGCCGGCGAGGGAGAACGCGCGCGTACGATCCTGGAGCAGCTCCTCGACGAGGTCCCGCACGGAGTCGAGCGCGCCGACGTGCTCTTCCTGCTCGCCGGGTATGCGATGACGGTCACGAGAACCCTTCCGAAGATGAGCGAGCTCCTCCAGGCGGCGCTGCGCGAAGCGGAGGGAGACGACGCGCGCACCGCGCGCATCCTGGCACGTCTCGCCTCCAACAACGCCGTGGGCGGGGACATCCACGCCGCCCTCGTGGACGCGCGGGCCGCGCTCGAGAGAGCCGAGCGTGTCGGCGACCCTGTCCTCGTCGCCTCGACGATCGGGAATGTGGCGATCCTCGAGCACGCTGCGCTCGACTTCACACCGGGGTTGCTGGAGCGTGGGGTTGCGATCGAGGAGGGTCTCGAGCAGTCGTCGCCGTACCTCGACAGCCCCACCTTCTGGCTCGCAAGGCGTCTGCTCTTCTGGGACGAGCCGGATCGTGCCGGCGAGGTCTACG
Organism: Actinomycetota bacterium; assembly: GCA_046730395.1. Classification (GTDB taxonomy): domain Bacteria; phylum Actinomycetota; class Thermoleophilia; order Solirubrobacterales; family 70-9; genus AC-56. The sequence continues at coordinate 2,627 of JBKPIV010000072.1, forward strand.
AAGGATTCGGGACGAAGGCGCTTGCGCACGGCGACGAGCTCGGATTTGCCTTCGCGCAGATTAACTTGGGCCTGGTCGACTGCCTTGCCGGGCGCTGGCCGCAGGCGCTCGAGCGCGCCGCACCCGCGCGGGAGCTGGCCGAGCAAAGCCAGTGGGAGTGGGCCCGTGGCTACGCCTTGATCATCGAGTCCCTGGTGCTGGCGTACCTCGGCCACGTGGAGCGGGCGCGCGCCGCAGCCGAGGAGGCAGTACGGCTTTTTGAGGCGAACGGGAGCGTGCTGTTCACGCTCCTCAGCCTCGGAGTGCTCGGCCATCTCGAACTCGCCCTCGGAAATCGCGAGTCGGCGGGCGGGTACCTGCGCGAACTGCCCCGACTGCTGCTCGAGGGGGGCTGGCGCGACCCCTCGTTCGACTCGATCTGGCCGGACGCGATCGAGGCACTGCTCGGGCTGGGCGAGACGGAACAGGCGAGGACCTATGTCGAGGAGTACGAGGCGAACGCCGAAAGGTCCAGCCGACGCAACCGCGCCGGAGCCGCCCGCTGCCGCGGCCTACTCGCTGCCTCGGAGGGCGACCTCGACGGAGCCTTCGCAGCGTTCGAGCGGGCGCTGGCCGAGCACGAAGGTCTCGCCTACCCGTTCGAGCGCGCCCGCACACTGCTCGCTCTAGGGCAGGTTCAGCGGAAGGCGAAGCAGAAACGGGCAGCGCGCGAAACGCTCGAGCAGGCACTCGCAGCCTTCGACGAGCTCGGCGCCAGCTTGTGGGCAGCAAAGACGCGGGCCGAGCTCCGACGGATAAGCGGCCGCCGACCCGCCTCCGCCGAGCTGACCGAGACCGAGCAGCGGGTCGCCTCGCTGGCGGCCGAGGGCCGCTCGAACAAGGCGATCGCCGCAGCCCTGTTCGTCAGCGCTCACACCGTCGACACTCACCTCTCCCGGATCTACGCCAAGCTCGACGTGCATTCCCGTCGCGAGCTCGCCCAGCGGCTCGCCATAACGCCGCAAGTCGAGGTCAAGAGAGCGGAAACCGCCCCCAAAGAGTAGGTCCTCACGCGATTTCCTTCGCGGGCGTCGGCGCTTAGCCTCGGGCTGGAACGAAGACGCCGACCAAGTGAGGACTCCGATGATCGTTCCACTGATCTCTACCTGGCATCTGGGGCATCAGGCACGCGAGGACGCGCGGCACGACGATCGAGTCAGTCGCACGCCCCCGAAGGCGGAGGAGCGCGACTTTGGTCTCGCCGCCGCTAACCGCCGCGGCGAGGCGTCCGAGCTGCCGACCGCCGTGACCGGCTCCGACGTGTCGAGCAGGGAGTACGACCAGCGGTACTTGATGGCCGCGGCAGAGTCGATGCTGCGCGCCGGCTACGGGCAGCGGCAGATCGAACGTGCTCTGAGACGGATGTCTCCACAGGCGGAAAGTGATTCCGGCCACTTCGCCGCGTTCGGATCGCTTCGACGACTGCTCACCAGCCGTGGCCAGACAGCTCGGCGACGTTCGACACAAGCGGCTTCGGCGGGTTCGAAGTAAGGCCTGGGGCGAAGCATATGTCTGCAAACGGCTGACCATTCCTGGTGACGGTAAGGTTTGAACCCCCGGCGCGTTTTCGCGCGTCTGGGCCTGTCAGGCGCCGGTCGAGGGTCGGGGCGTCGCCATTCCGTCAGCGCGGCGACGGCCGCGACCGAGCATGGATCGGACGCGACGCGCTCGTCGCAGGCATGGCCGAGATGGTTCGCAACCTTGCCTACGCGAACTTCAAGGACGAAGTCGCCCGCCGCGACTCGTCCCGCGCACACGTGTACAGCCAAGTCTGGAGCGTCCTGGGCGAACGACAGCCGGGAGGCCCGTACGGCGCGTGAAACGAACCTGTCGCGGCGGGCCGGCGACTATCTTCCTGTTCACCTGGCTCGCTGCGTTCGGGGGCCGACTTCACATGCAGGAGGTCGCTTGGGATTAGAGACGGTTGCTCGAGGTTCGGCCGAGTTCGGTGGTACTGGGAACAGTCGGGGTTGAGCTGCCTGGGCGGTCCCAGTGTTCGGTCATTGTCGGTGGGTTGGGCTAGCCCCCAGTTGCTCCCTTCGAAGACCCAGCCGGCCCGCCCGGCCCGCATCCGCCCGCCCTGATTTCCGACGTGCGGTGGGCGGGCCCGAAGGCCCGCCCACTTTCGAGTCGGAGGGCACTGCATGGCGACTCTTGCAAGAGCATCGGGGCTCGCGCTTAGCCCCATCTGCGGCGGGAAGAACCCGAGACGCATCGAGCTCAACACTGCCCGGTCGCGATCGGGACTCGTTGTGCGCGGCGCTCGCCGTCTACGGGCATGGGCAGGGAAATGGCGAACGTCGAGCAGGCGGCGATCGCCGGGCTCTCACGCGCCGCGATCGCCTGACGGCGACCCCGCCGTGACACGGTTACGCCACATCGCCTCTCGTGCCTTGTCCCGGCGGGCCACGAACCGCTCGACATCGGCGATCGTGTTCACCACCTCCTCGTCGCTCATCTGGACGAAGCGCCAGCAGAGCCAGACCACCGGCACCAGCGAGAGCAGCAGAAGCAATCCGGACCCTACCGAGACGACCCACTCGCCCGTCGTGAGCGCGGACAGAACGCTAGGCAGCATCGGTCATCACCTCCAGTGAGTCGGCGGGCGCCGTCTGGCGCTCGTTGGACGCGAAGAGCGCGATCACGCCGGCGCCGAGCACCAGGAAGGCGCCGACGAGGAGTCCGCGCTGGTAGCCGTCGGTCGCCGCCGACGCGAGACCGTGGCCGGCGTGCAGCGCCGACGTGGTCGCGGCGGTCGCGACCGCCGAGAGAATCGCGAGCCCCAGCGCGGAACCGAGCTGCGTACCGGTGTTCAGGAGACCGGCTGCGAGCCCGGCCTTGTCCTCGCTCACCCCGGCGTTGGCCGCGGTGGTCGCAGCCGTGAAGACGGCGCCCAGCCCGAACGAAGCAACGAGCAGGCCGGGAAGTATGTCGGCCGTGTAGGAGCCGTCGACAGGGATCCGGGAGAGCCAGTACTGGCCGCCCGCGGCGATCGCGGCTCCGGCGACCATCACCGGCTTCGTCCCGATGCGCGCGAACAGCTGCGAGGCGACCGCCGCCGCGATGATCACGCCGCCCGTGAGCGGCAGGTACGCGATGCCCGCCTGGATCGGCGAATACTCGAGCACGCCCTGCATGTAGAGGGTGGTGAAGAAGAACAACGGGAAGAAGCCGGCCGCCAGGAGCAGCTGCGTGGCGTCGGCAGCGGCAACGCCCTTGATCCGCAGGATCGACATCGGGACGAGCGGTTTGCGGACGCGCAACTCGTTGAGGACGAAGGCGGTCAGGATCAGCGCGGCGATCGCGAGGCCGACGATCGTCCATCCCGTCCCCCACCCGCGGTCGGGCGCCTTCACCAGGGTGTAGACGAGCAGAAGCATCCCACCGGTGACGAGCACCGCCCCGAGGAGGTCGAAGTCCCTCAGCCGCGCGATCCTGCGGGCTTCGGGCTTCAGGAGCGCGAACGCGCCGACGAGCGCGACCGCGCTGAACGGGACATTGACGAACAGCACCCAGCGCCAGCCGGGGCCTTCCGTCAGGAGGCCGCCGAAGAGGACACCGGCGGCTCCGCCGAGACCGGAAACGGCTGCCCAGACACCCAGCGCGGTGTGGCGATCCCGGGCCGAGCGGAACGTCGTGGTCAGCGTCGACAGGGCCGCGGGCGAGAGCATGGCCGCGCCCATCCCTTGCACGAACCGGGCGGCGATCAGCAGCGACTCGCTCTGCGCGAGACCGCCGACGAGCGACGCGCCGCCAAAGACGATCAGGCCCGCGACGAGGATCCTCCGGCGGCCGAGGAGGTCGCCTACTCTCCCGCCGAGCAGCAGGAACCCGCCGGAGGTGAGGATGTAGCCGTTCACCACCCACTGCAGGCTCTGCTGGCTGAAGCCGAGGTCATCCTTGATCGACGGCAGCGCGATGTTCAGGATCGACGCGTCGAGCACGTCCATGAACTGGACGAGACTGAGCAGGGCCAGGATTGCGAAGCCGCGCCTGGACTGTAGCGACGGCGCGTCGGATGCCCGCGCGGCGGGCATACCGTCCGAATAGGTCTGGGCACTCATGGGATTCGATCCCCCTTCTCGGCCGCAACGCGGCCGTCACACCGGTCGGTTTTCGTTCGTCATCTCCTTGACGGACGAGACGGAGGCGATGTGACATGAGCGAGCACGACTTTCTGGCAGAACAGTTCGAGCAGTACCGGCCGCACCTGCGGCGGGTGGCCTACCGCATGCTCGGCACGCTCGACGAGAGCGACGACGCGGTCCAGGAGACCTGGCTGCGGCTCAGCCGCGGCGACAGCGCGGCGATCGACAACCTCGGCGGCTGGCTGACGACCGTGGTCGGGCGTGTCTGCCTGGATGTGCTGCGGGCCAGGCGCACCCGGCGCGAGGACTCGGCCGACGCGTGGGTCACCGAGCCGATCGTCAGTACCGACGACTTCGACCCCGAGCAGGAGGCGCTGCTCGCCGACTCGGTCGGGCTCGCGCTCCTGGTCGTGCTCGAGACGCTGACCCCCGGCAGAGCGGCTCGCCTTCGTCCTCCACGACATGTTCGCCGTCCCGTTCGGCGAGATCGCCGAGATCGTCGGCCGCACGCCCGACGCGACGCGGCAGCTCGCGAGACGCGCCCGCCGGCGCGTCCGCGGAGCGCCCGAGCCGGACGTCGACCTTGCGGAGCAGCGCAAGGTCGCCGACGCGTTCGTCGCTGCTGCCCGCGAGGGTGATCTCGAGGGCCTGATCGCCCTTCTCGACCCGGACGTCGTGCTCCGCGCCGACCGCGCCGTCCCTGAGGACGCGCCGCTCGTCGTCCGCGGCGCACGGGCCGTAGCCGAGCGGGCGCTGTTCTTCCGTGAGCTCGCCCCGCTGGCTCAGCCGGTGCTCGTGAACGGCGCAGCCGGGTTCTTCGTCGCGCCGCAGGGGAAGCTGTTCGCGGTCGGAGGCGTCACGGTGGTCGGCGGCCGGATCACGGAGATAGACATCGTCGCCGACCCGGACAAGCTGGCGCGGATCGAACTGGGCTAGCTCAACTCGACCGCAGCCGCAGGCTGGGCTTCAACGCGGGCGCCCGCGTGCGACGCGGCGGGCGCCCGCGTCGGCTTCACCGACCGCGGACAACTCGTCCAAGCTGGGCGCATGCGTCGAGGCCGTAGCGATACCGTTGAACGACTGCGCACGTTTGTTGCGCGGGCCGTCGCAACCCTCGAGTATCTCCGAGTTCTTATGCGGTGGACGAGCCGCGGTGGACGAGCCGCAGTCGACGAACCCGCACCGTGCGCGGCGCTAGACAGTCGGCGTAGGCGATTCTGCGCTTGGTCAGGAAAACCTAGCTCGCCGGGAGGCGCTCGAGCAGGGGCGCCTTCCACAAGTCGCGCGGTTTAACGGCCACGGCCTATAACGATCCCGTGCGTCACCCGACGCGGAGCAACTCGAGACGCTTCACGATGCCGCAAGCTGACCGACGAGGAGCTCTGATCGTCAAGAAGCGCGGTTCGCCTCGCGGAACTGCTCGCAGGAGTCTGCCTTCTCGAAGCCCTCCTTCATCTTCGATCCGCTTGCCTGTACCGACGCCAGTGTGCTCGAGACCTTGACCGCGAGCGACTGCAGCGATGGAAGGAGTGGAGCAAACGTCTGCGCGATCTGGGCTACGTCGGCGTTCTGGGGCAGGCTGTCGACCGTTTGCTTAGCCTGCGTCACGGTCGAGTCGAGTTGCGTAGCAAGAGCGTCGACCTGCTGTTTGGCCTGGTCACCCGACTCGGTGTCGGGGGCCCCGAGCGCCCTCAGGTCAGAGACCAGCTGCCTCGTCGCGTCCGCCGCCTCTCCAACCTCTGTATCGATCGCGGCAAGCGTTCCAGCCTTGGGTGACTGGATTTCCTCGCGAATGTCGCTCACGGACTTCTGGATTTGGTCCTGCCAGTCGCCGATATCCGAGCAGACGGTGCCGGCCCACTTCTCCTCCGCAGATGGTCCGCCGCAGCCGGCCGCGACGAACGCAAGGATCGCCGACAAGACGAGGAGTGGTGCGAGGCGTGTCACTCACGCCATTCTGACTGATCGCCAAGGGCCGACTTCACGAGGACGCAGGAGATGGACCACGGAGCGGGCCGCATCGGCAACGACGATCCGGCCGAATGTGATCCCGCCCTGCTGTGCTGAACTGGGCGATAGGTCACGACCTACGCCGTCTCGGCCATGGCCGAAAGAGCGACTAGCCATGCGCGGCGTCGCCGGGGTAGCTTCGTGATCGGCCCGGCAGTGCGGGGGAAGCGCTCGACCGCGGCGAGAGTTCGACCCCCGCGCCGGGCGTGACGCACATCCGGTACGTTCGGGCCAAGTAGATGTCCGAGCTGCGCACCCTGCTAATCGGGATCTCGTTCGGCGAGCAGCCGCGCTGGCACGAGGGCCGCCTCTGGTTCTCCGACTGGGGCATGCGGGAGGTGATCGCCGTCGATCTCGAAGGAGCGAGCGGCGATGGGTTCGTGGAGTGCGCTGATGCCCGATGCGAGGCGGAAGGAGGACACCTTGACTGACCTGAGATATTCCGACGGGATCGCCGCGGCGCGGACGATGATCGTGCTCGAAGCAAACCCGACCGCGCTCCAGCGGCGGCTTCCAACTGGGTGGGAGCTCGAGGAGCTCACGTTCCCCGATCCGAGCGTCTACTGGTATCACCCCCACATCTGGGAGGACTAGGCAGGGGCTAGGGCCCTTTCGCGAACATCGTGGTGTTCCGGCCGACCCTGAGTACTGGCCGCCCGCCGATCGGGAACTTCTACTCACAATGGAGGACGTACCGATTGAGGACGGCAGGATCGCGACGTTCAGCCGTTCTGAGACGACACACGGAGCGATGGGGCCGATGAGCCTGGCACCGACCGCACCAGCGAGTGCATGGCGCTTGCAGTGTCCGCATCGGCTGGGAAGAACGACTCGATCGACAGCTCGGCGACGGTGACGTCGATCGCGGTGCCGAAGGTCGTCTTCGTGCTGATGAATGCGAGCTCGCCCTCGGCGTGCCGGAGGCGCAGCGGCACGGCGATGTCGCCGAAGGCCGGGTCGAGGCTGGGGCGGGCCTCACCGTCGCCGTAGGAGGCGAACTCGTCGTGTAGAGCGGTGAGCGCTGGGTCGCCGCTTGCAAGCGCGTCACGCGCGAGGCGCTCGAGCAGATGGGCTCGCCACTGCTCGAGGTTGAGGATCCGCGGCGCCAGACCTTCGGGGTGCAGGCTTAGCCGTAGGACGTTGACCGGTGGCTTGAGGAGCTCCTGGGCGACACCGTCGAGGAGAGCGCCGAGCGCCCGGTTGGCGGCGACCAGGCCCCAGTGACGATCGACGACGAGCGCTGGGTAGGGCTCGTGCCCATGCAGCACCTGATCGATCGCGTCTCGTACCGGCCCCATCTCCGGTGCGTCGAGTTCACGTTGCGCGAAGGCGGGCGCGTAGCCGGCGGCGAGGAGCAGATGGTTGCGGTCGCGCAGGGGCACTTCGAGCTGTTCGGCCAGGTGGAGCACCATCTCCGCGCTCGGGCGCGAACGACCCGTCTCGACATAGCTCAAGTGTCGCGAGGAGACGCCTGCCTGGAGCGCCAGCTCGAACTGGCTGAGCCGGCGCCGCTGCCGCCACTCCCGGAGCAGCGCGCCCACCGGAGGGCGACTTGCGGCGACCGTCACGGGTTCGATCGTAACCTGAGAACGCAGCGGACCATGACCCCGGAAGTCATGGACGCGGAGTATCGGGGCGGGCAAGCTCCTTTGGCCAGCACATCGAAAGGAGCAGCGAAATGGATGCACCCGAGCTAGTCGAGCGCTATCTCGACGCGTGGAACGAAACCGACCCAGAAACCCGCCACTCGGCCGTCGCGAGCGTCTGGACCGAGGACGCCAAGTACGTCGATCCGCTGACAAGCGTCTCCGGTCAGGACGAGATCTCCGCACTCATCGGGGCGGTCCAGCAGCAGGCGCCGGACCACGTTTTCCGCCTTCTCGACGACCGTATCGACGCCCACCACAACGTCATGCGTTTCTCCTGGGAACTCGTACCCGCGTCCGGAGGCGAGTCACTCGCGATCGGCTTCGATGTCGCCGTAACTGAGCAGGACGGACGCATCGCGAGCGTGCTCGGCTTCCTCGACAAGGCCCCCGGAGCCTGAGTGCGGTCACCCGAAGCCGTGGTCACGTCGAGTCACACCCCTGCTGATCCTCGGCAGCGGTCAGCTCATGCACGCACCGGCCTGATCGACGAGTCCCACGTGTTCGTCCATCCCGTTGTCGTCGGCAGCGGCGAGCGCCTCTTCCGCGACGGCTCTGCCCTGACGCCGTTGCGGCTGACCGACAGCAAGACGTCCAGCGGCGGGTTGTCGCCCTCACCTATGAGATCGACGCCGACGAGGCGGGCACGAGTGAAAAGGAGGCGTGAGTGCGCAAGATCATTTTGCAGATGATGATCTCGCTCGACGGGTTCATCGCGGGGCCGAACGACGAGCTTGACTGGATCGACAACGACCCGGTAATGGGCCAAGCGCATTTCGCGCTTGCCGAGAACGCCGACGCCGCTCTCATCGGACACAACGTGTATCAGGGCATGGCGCAGTTCTGGCCCCAGGCTGCCGCCAACCCCGATGCACCGAACAACGAAGCCGAGTTCGGCAAGCTCATGAACGAGATGCCGAAGATCGTCATATCGACGAAGGAAGACGAGCTGAGCTGGAGCAACTCCGAACAGCTCCTTGTCACGAACAATGACGATCTATGGAGCAAGATCGAGGAGCTGAAGGAAGAGCCCGGTGAGTACCTCATTCTGTACGGCGGTGCGCGGACGGCGGAGGCTCTCATCACGCTCGGGCTTGTAGACGAATACCGGCTCGACGTGTGTCCCGTCTTCCTAGGCGCCGGGAAGCAATTGTTCACCAAGCGCACAAGCCTCGAGCGCGTCGGAGTCACACCCTATGAGTCGGGAGCGATGAACGTCATATATCGCTCCGATTCCTGAGCGACGGCGTGGGCTTCCCCAACGGTACGTAGTTCGCGGTGCTCGACAGGATCCTCGCGGCTGTTCGCGGGGGATGAGAGCGGCACGCCAGTCGTGCGGGGCGGGGCCGGGATCGGGAAGACCGGGCTGTTTTGGAGTACGCGCTCGTCGCCGCAGGCGCGATCTCGGGGTGGTCTTGGCCGTTGAAGTGGGGTCGCATCCGGTCACGGGTCACCGCTCGACGAGCTGCTGGCCGCCGTCGATGTCGAAGGTCGCGCCGGTGACCGCCGTGTTCGTCATGAGGTGAACCGCCAATGCGGCGATGTCGGCCGGGCCGACGACACGTCGGATCGGGAGCGTCGTGCGCAGCTGCTCGCGACGCGCGTCCAGCTGATCGCCGAGGATCGCCGCCGACAGCGGCGTGTCGACGAACCCGGTCGCGATCAGGTTCACGCGGGTGGGCGCGAGCTCGAGCGCTAGGTTCTTGGTGAGAGCGGGAAGCGCGGCCGTGAGCGGGCCGATGAGCACTCGGCCCGTGACCGGCGCCCGGCTGCCGGCGCCGCCGATGAAGAGCAGCGTCCCTCCCGGGCGAACCTTGCCCGTCGCATTCCGAGCGACGTGTAGCGGCAGCCAGAGACGCGCATCGGCGTCACGACGGGCCTCCTCGAAGTCGAACTCCGCGAGCGGTGCGTAGTAGGGACGAGGCCCCGTGACCAGCACGTGGTCGATCGGCGTGGGCAGCTGGTCGAAGAACCTCTCGAGCCGGTCGAAATCGGTGGCGTCGAAGGCCGCGATGCTCGCCTCGAGCTCGAGGCCGACGCTCTGCAGACGATCCGGGTTGCGCGCCGTGAGGATCACGTCGGCACCTTCGGCGCGAGCCCTCCGGGCGGTCTCGAGCCCGATGCCCGAGCTGCCGCCAATCACCATGACCGTCTGCCCCGCGAGTTCCGCCTCACCGCTCACGACGCCACCACAGCCTCGCCGACGTCGTCTTCATCTCGGCCTCCCTGGGTTGTGTCAGAGATCACCGTCGCGCTTCGCCGGCTGCCTCGCACCAGTGGGACTCCCTGGTCAGCCCCTGGCGTTTCGTGTTCCCACAATGGCCGGATTGGTTGGGGCGATGTTCGCGCTCGGTGCCAGCCTGGAGGAGGAGCGCCGCCGCCAGGGCTCGACCTGGAACAGGTTGAGCGGGCGACGTACGTCGGTCGGCGCTACCTGCGCGCGCTGGAGGAGGAGCGGTTTGCGCTGTTGCCGGGGGATGCGTATGCAAAGGGGTTCCTGCGCGCCTACGCCGAGTTCCTCGGTCTCGATCCGGCGCGCTACCTGAACGAGTACAACGCCCGCCTGGCCGCGGAGCGACTCCACGTGAGTCGTAGTAATGATGCCCCAGGGTCTCGGAGTCGTCGCCGGGACCGATGTTCGCGAGACCGCTCGAGTGCGATGCTTGCGGCAGCCGGCCGCGATCCAACGAACAGTACGGGCTACGAATCCGACGCGAGTGAGTCGAGCACAGCAGTCGCCTGCTCGGCGATCTCGGCGACGATCTCGTCTGCAGGCTGGCCATCCGTGAGCGGACGTAGCCCCTGTCCCGCGAGCAGGGGGAAGAGTTGCTCGTCGTCTCGTTCGGCTGCGGCGCGGTAGATGTCCTCGGCGGCGAAGCGCTGCAGCGGCCACGGTAGCGGCTCGGTGGTCGCCAGCTCGTCCAGGAAACGGTTGCGGATGCTGCGTGCCGGGCGGCCCGTGAAGCGAGACGTGACTACGGTGTCGGTCTCGATCGCGCGCACGAGCGCCGCGCGATACGCCTGCGGTGTCGCGCTCTCCGCAGCGAGGAGGAAGCGCGTCCCGAGCTGCGCGCCCGCGGCCCCGAGCGCCAGCGCGGCGGCGAGACCGCGGCCGTCGAAGATCCCGCCCGCAGAGATCACAGGGGCGGCGACGGCATCGACGATCTGCGGGACGAGCGCGAGCGTACCGACAAGCGCGCCGTCGCGGTCGCCCGAGAGGTCGAAGGTCGAACGATGTCCCCCGGCTTCCGCCCCTTGCGCGACGACGAGGTCGACGCCGCCGTCGACCACGCGAACGGCCTCCTCCACGGTCGTGACCATCGCACAGACGAGGACGCCTGCCTCGTGTGCAGCCGCTACGAACGGTGCCGGGTCACCGCCCGCGAAGCTCAGCATCGGGACGCGCTCCGAGAGCACGACGTCGATCTGCTCGGCGAGCTGCGAGGGCGGAACGACGACGTCCCGGGTGCCGCGGGGCAAGCCCAGCTCTGCGCGTAGCCGGTCGAGAACGGACTGCACGGACTCGACGTCGCCGCCAGCTTCGGGAGGGGCGATCAGGAAATTGACGCCGAAGGGGGCCGTCGTGCGGGCTCGGATGACGGCGATAGACGCGGCCAGAAGGTCCGGCGGCACGCCGCTTCCCGCGTAAACACCGAGACCGCCCGCAGCTGAGACCTCGGCGACCAGGTCGGGCGTGGTCAGCCCGCCCGCCATCGGCGCCTGGACGATCGGGTACTGCAAGCCGAGGAGCCTGGTCAGCTCCGTCCGCAACATGCCGTCGCACTATAGTGCTTTTCCCCTCGTTTCCCCGAACGTCAGACATTAGGTATCGGGAGGCGCGGCTGTGACCGCTGGACACTCGACACGCCCCCGGGGGTGGAGGGGGGTGCCGGCGCCAGGAACCGGGGGATGGCGGATCCGTAATAGGCAAGCTACGGGGCCCGGCGCGGGTCGAACCGGCGCTGGTCGGGACGAACAGTTCCTCCGCAACGCCGGGCCGATCACGAAGCTAGCCGCCGACGCCGCCCTTGCCTAGTCGCTCTTTCGGCCATGGCCGAGAGTATCGAGAACGCCTCCTCATGCCCTCGGCCACCCAGCGCCGCCAGGGCCGACGCGGCCAGCACCGCCTCCTCGATCGTCAGGTGCTCGTCCTCCTCGAGGAGCCGCAGCAGCCAGCGGACGGTGTAGCCGGACCGGCGTCCGGGGTCCTTCTGCAGCACCAGCCCGGTGAGGGCGAGCGACTCGTCGAGCGTCAGCCGGTCGAGCTCGCGCGCGGTCATCTCGGCGACAACGAGGTTGCAGTTCTCGATCGCCCGCTTGAAGATCGACCTCGGATGCCCCTGCGCTGTCAACGGCCTTCCCGGGTGGGGCCGGACGGCGACGTGAGCCTACTGAACCGTGGCGCGGCTTGGCATTTGGCAGCGCATGGTCGAGGTGATCGAGCCGTACGACGCGCGCCCTGTCTTGCACTCGGTAGGTGGCGGTGCGGGCGACTGGAGGATCGAGAAGTACGCGATCGTCTACCGACGAGAGGCCGGACGCCCGGAGCTGATCGAAGCCGCCGAGGCGGCCGCCGCCGGCGTGCTCCCGACACCGGCGGTCACGCCGAAACGCTACGGCGTCGGATTTCTCGGCGTCCAGGATCGGAGCGGCGCCAACTTCGTCTTCGTGGATTGTCCCGCTTCGCTCAGTTCACTCGTCGGCCGCGAGCTCCCGCAACACCTCACGGGCAACCCGGCGGGACGCGCGGTTGTCGCTCTCGATATAAGGGGCGACCACGGTCAGGACACGTTTGCGGAGGTGATCGTTGCGTTTGCCAGTCTGCCGCAGTGCCCAGCTGGCACCCTTATGGACATAGGCTCGCTCGTCCTCCGCCGCGGCAATCAGCGTCGGGAGGAGGCCGACGAACGTGTCGTCTTCCGTCTGCTTGTCATGGACGGCGAGGAGGGCAACAAGGACGAGGCCCGCTCGCTTCACGAGCTCTTCTGGTCGTCGCGTCCACACGAGAACTTTGCGGCGCGCGAACGGAGTGCGCCAGAAGAAGGTTCTGGCAACACTGGTCGCAAATCTCCCAGCTGTCGAAGGTCTTCGCCCAGCGGTCCATCTGCGCGTCCGTGACTCGCTCTGGGTCGTCCATCAGCGATGCCAGAATCCGTGGCTCGCGAACGGGTGTGCGCCAGAGCTCCAGGGCGAGCCGATGGTCGGGGCCGATCCTCTTCGCGATCGAGCGCATCACGGGTAGCGAAACGCCGAACGCCGGAGAAGCGGCGCCGGACCGTCTCAGCGCCGCGACCCGCCGGGGCTCACCCAGCCGCCGGAGTTCGGAGACGATCTCCTCGGCGTTCAGCACTCGAGCACGACCCTGACCGAGCTATTGGTCGGAGCTTGCCGGCCAGTCCCAGCGGGGAACGTGGCGCAGAGGATGGAGGTCGGCCTCGGTTTCGGCGTGTGAGTTCTGTTGGGCGACGCGGGAGCCGAACTCGAGGTGCGAGCGCACTGCCTCGCGGAACGCCTTCTCGGCTGGCAGGCCCGCCTCGTCGAGCGCCTCCATGTAGAGCGCAACGAAGCGCTCGCGTTGCTCGTCCGTGATCTCGAGGTGGCGGTGCGCGTTGATCACGTGCTGAAAGCCGAGCTCGAGCGTAAAGCGATCCGGCCCGCCGAACGACTCCGCCGTTAACCAGGTCAAATGATCGACGTGATGCGGTCGGCGCTCCGTGAACAGTGTCTTCAGCACCGGATCGGCGAGGACTTTCGAGTAGAAGAGCTCCTCGAGGCGGTGGAGGGCCTCTTCCCCTCCGGCATGCGCGTACAGACTTGTCACGGTGTTCTACGAATAGCATGGCGCTCTGTGCCTGACCTCCCGTCGATGGCGGCTTGGCATCATCGGGACGCTCGCACCGGCTTCGAGGTTCTCTTCCTGCGCCGCGACGGTCGCCGCTTCCGGTTTGACGGGTATTCGACGGCGGTCCAGGAGGGGGAGTGCTTTCGCCTCGCGTGGCTCCGCTCATCACCCGAGCTCACTACCCGCGCCTGACGTTCTCGCGGCGGCTGAGGATGCGCGGCGGCGCGCGGGTCTCAGTTAGTCGCGCCGCTAACGCGGGTGCGGCTGTCGCTCGGGAGCGCACCGCGCACTGCCGCGGCGACCTGTTCGGGCTCGGCGTCCACGGAGACGACCGTGCATCCCTCCAGCACCTCGCCGAGGTCGAGCGTCTCGCCGACGGTCGCAGCGACGACGAGGGGCGTGCTCGGGTAGCGAGTTCGGAGCCCGCGCAGGACCCGACGCCCCTCCTCCTGTTCGAGGTCGAGCGCCGTGACGACGAGGTCGGCTCCCTCGACGGCGATGCAGGGCTCGAGCCGGTGGAGGGGGCAGCGCGTCGCCGGATCAGCGGTCGCGTTGGGGAGAGGCCGCCGTGCTGATCGAGCACCCTCGGCCGGACACCGCGCTGGAGCTCGCGACCGCGATCAGGCAGGCGGGCTGCACGGTCGGGATCTGCCGAGGCTGGGCTTTTGGCGAAGTGCGGCTCTGCGCCGCTCACCCCGCGAGCCCCGCGACGAGGGTGTCGACGAGGCTGCGAGCGATCCGGCCGTCACCGTCCAAGGTGGGATTGAAGATCGTAATGTCCAACCCGATGGCGTTCGGGCTGGCCACCGCTACGCGCAGTACGTCGCTCGACTCCTCCCAGCTCAGCCCCTCCGGCATGCGGTAGTCGACCGCGGGCATGATCGAGTCGTCGAGGACGTCTGCGTCGAGGTGGATCCAGAAGCCCGAAGGGCCGTTTTCACGCTCGAGATGCGCAAGTGACTCACGTGCGGCGTGCACGGCCCCTCGCTGGCGCACGGTTCGCAAGTCGATCGCACGCACGGTCGACGGGAGTGGCTGACTGCCCTCGGCGGCGGCGTGCTCGGCGTCGCGGAACGCAAATACGACGACGTCTTCGTCGCGCACGAGCAGGCGTCGGCCTTCGAGGTTCGTGACGATCGAGGGGCCGCGGCCGGTGACGAGCGCCAGGTCCATCGAGGCAGCTTCACCCGTGGGTTCCGCCTCCGGCTGGTAGAAGTCGGCGTGGCCGTCCAAGAACAGCAGCCCGTAGCGCCCGCGACGCGCGAGCGCGAGCGCGTTTCCGAGCAAGATGCTGCAGTCGCCGCCCAGCACGATGGGGAACTTCCCCCGATCGAGCACACCCCCGACGGCATCGGCGAGCCGGAGCGAGTGGTCGCGCAGGCTGCCCGGATTCAGCCTCAATTATGGAGAAATGGCATGGCCCCCTGCGGTCCTGGAAAGGTGGTGGTCCACCACTTATCCGATGATCGTTGTGGTCATGGCGCGCGGCCGCGCGGACGAGGGCGGCGTGTCGGGGCGGGGCTCGTTGTTGCAGTGGCAGCCGATCTCGCGGCGGCGCCCACCGGACGCTCGCGTGCGGAGCACGGCGGTCAGCGGCCAACTTCGACGCCTCGCCGGCGGATTCACGACGGGATCATCGATGCAGGCGCCGTTGAGATGGCTCCGGAGCATCTGTCTCACGATGACCGTGACCGGCGAGAGCATGTCTCGACATGCCCCGACCGGTGATTACTAGCAATAATGATTTCAGCCATGCCATCGGGTGGGATTATCCTTGATCCGCGGCGGGTCTTGACGTTCCGCGAGGTTGCCCGGCAGCGCTCGTTTTCACGGGCCGCCACCGCGCTTGCGCTCACGCAACCGGCGGTGTCGCAACAGATCCGCGCGCTCGAGACTCGGCTAGGTGCGCAACTGATACAGCGTCGCCGCGGTCTGTTCATTCTCACGCCCGCGGGTGAGCTGCTGCTCGCCCATGCGGAGGCACTCGCCGAGCGCCTCCAACTCGCGGAAGCGCAGCTCCTCGAGGCGCTCGCACCTGCGCGAACGCACCTGCGGCTCGGAGCCTTTCCGAGTTCACTCGCGCGACTGGTGCCGCGTGCGGTGCAGCGAGTGCGCTCGTCAAACGTCGACATCGAGCTGACCGTAACCGAGGGCAGCACGAACGACCTCGTCGCTCAGCTGCGTGACGGTCGCCTGCACCTCGCGCTGTGCTTCCAAGATGCCGCCGGCGAGGGGCGTGAACACGTGGGTACCCGTCGATACGAGCTCTTCCGCGAGCCGATGGTCGCAGTGCTCCCTCCAACGCACCGGCTCGCGAGGCGAGCCAGAATCCGGCTGGATGAGCTGAGCGGCGACACATGGCTCGCCGCCACCCGCGACGGACTGATCTATCGCGCCTGTGTCGCAGCTGGGTTCGAGCCACGGATTGCCTATCTCACTGCAGACCCGCTCGGGAGCCGCGGACTCGTCGCTGCGGGACTCGCCGTTACGTTGACGTCGAAGCTTCTCGCTCCGGATCTCCCTGGCGTGGCAACGCCGGTGCTCGAGAAGCCTCCGCGTCGTGTTGTCTACGCCCTCACACCGAATCTGGGAAGCCATTCCCTTGTTGAGCCATTCCTGGCCGCACTCCGGAGCGAAGCTCGCCAGCTTGGGCTGAGAGTCGACGGCGCCGGCCTTAGTGCGTCGTAACTGAATCCTTCCGGCGACGCCAAGGGGGCAAACAATCTATCCGGAGCGAGGTCGGACCCCAACGCTGAAACGAAGCCGGAGCAAGCGTGCGCGGGGGAAGCGTCCGAGCGCGCCGGAAGTTTGACCCCGCGCTCCGGCCGGTTCGATCTTGCCGCGAGGATGTACTGACCGTCCGGCCTCGCGAATCCGCACGCCCGAACACCCGGCAAAACGAATAACTGCGACCGCCGTCAAGGGCCGCCCTTGAACGTCACAGCAGCGAGCACGAAGAAGACGGCTGCGAAGCCGTAGAACAATCGCGTAAGGGCTCGCGGAGCCGTTCGCTTCGCGGCGCCCATGCCCGCACCGACAAGCATCCCGGAGAAAGCAAGAAGCACCTGCTCGATCACCGGGCAAGTATCACCCAGACGGGAGGCCCGATCGGCGGATCCGTAATGGGACTCGCGCTCAACATTCTCGTCGTCGTCGTCGTCCTCACGGTCGGAGCGGCGTACGCCTGGAGGCGCGTTTTCGAGACGCACCGCCGCGTCCAGACCCGGCGTCGCACTGAGCCTCGTCATCGCCCTCGTCACGATGCTGCTGCCCAACATCTTCGGCTTCTCGATCGCAGGGATGGGAAGCGGTCCCGGCCATCCACAGTGGCTGGTCGACGTGCACGTAGCGCTGGGGCTCGCGGCCGTTCTCTTCGGTGTCTTCGTCGCGTTGCGCGGAAACGGGCTGATGATCCGGCCGCTCAGGTTCCGGAACTACAGGCCCTACATGCGCACCGCGTATGTCTTGTATCTCGTGGCATTCGCGTTCGGGGTCGTTACGAGGCTCGCCTAGTAGGACTTCGTTAGTCACGTCTGCGGAAGAGTGTTAGCCGGTCGAGGTCGACTCCCGTACGCGCGCGATGAGCGACTTGCTCGGTCTCAGCCCGCACCTCGGCAGCGGCCACAGCCGGTTTGACCTGCGCGACCCATGCCCGTAAAGGCCGCCTCGGTCGCGATCGTTCTCGCCCTGGTTGGTACGGTGGCGTCGATGGCGGAAGTGGTCGAGACACACGACCTGACCGCGGCGTCACAAGATGGGTGGGCCGTGGACTACCGGATCCGGCGCGAAGACGGCGAGGAGCTCGACGCAGCCGTCCGCTGTTGGGCCAAAGCGCATGCCGCTCCCGAGAGGGCAGCGAACGCCGAGGCTCTCGCGACGATCGCGGACCGGGGCAGCGCCGCTGCGCTCGAGTACGCGGAGCTGGTGGAGTCCCCGGCGACTCACGGCGCGGTGCTGATTTCGATCTGGTTCGACCCCGCCGACGAGGGCAATCTGCGCCATCGGGTCAGCTACGAGCGCGCTTCCGGGTAGGCCGCTTCCGCACGCAAGCAGCCATTCGCGTTGGAGCGCCGTTTGCACGCCGTCGCCGACGCTAAAGCCGTGCGAGAGGACGCAGCCGATCTGAGCGACGCTTTGTCGCTCCCCGTCCGGACGCGGGCGCTACAGCCAGGGATAGGACGCTCGCCTGCGCCGGTGTCCGGGAGTGTTCCTTGACGACTGCTTCTCAACGTAGAGGCGCCGCCGTCCCCGAATGCTGGCGTCATGCTTTCTCGGGTACTCGACCTCCGTCAGGATGTCCGCCCTGTGCTGCGGCGGAACCCGCACGGCTGCCGCCGGCCTCCCCGGAGAATCCAGGCCGTGCCGACAGCCAGTGCGGCGCCAAGGAGTGGGCCCGGCGACGTAGACCCAGTAGCTCGTGAAATCGGTGCCGACGAGGTCGGGGCCGAAGGTGCGGGCCGGGTTCATCGAGGCGCCCGGGCGCTCCAGACGATCACGACCGTGGGGTACGGCGACGTCGTGCCCACTACCGTCGTGGGACGGTTCATCGGCGGCGTAGAGATGGTGCTTGGCATTTCCTTCATCGCGTTTCTTACGGCCGGGGTGACGAGCGTTGTTATCCAGCGCGGGCAGGCCGGGGCAGCGGAGGACGAACGGCGGCGGGCGGAGCACGATCTGAGAACGATTGTTGACGCGTTGTCCGAGTTGAGGACTGCGATCGGCGACCTGGATAGACGTCTCGACAAGATCGAGTGAAGCTCGACCTCTCTCGTCAAGACGTTAGGCGCTCTGACGGCGCATTAACTGTGCGGTCAGTCCCGGCTCGCCGTGGCCGGGGCGCAGCCGCGAGTGGGGTCGTCCGCTTCGCCCTCGCTCGTGAGGCCGAAGCGGACACCGGTCGAACGGACACATCGGCAGACGAGGAACCCGGCGAGATGCTCAGCGAGGAGGAACTCGACATCTTGACCGTCGGCTTCATGACGATCCGCGACCAGGAGCCGCTCGACGACGTCGCCAACTGGGCAAACGCAGTACTCGCCCTGCTCGCGGACGAGCGCGCATAGCCCGAACTGCTTCGGGAAAAGTCCGAGATCGGACTGCCCCACAAGCCCGCGAGCGCGACGTAGGCGCCGACTCCGATCGCGCCGAAAATCCCGATGTTCTGCGCCCCCGATGCCGTGCCGAGAATGACGCTGACGAGAGACCCAACGTCAGCACCGTCTCCATCAAGAACGCGTCTCCGGCCGAGAAGCCCGAGGCGGGATAGTTCGAGCGGGTATCGCCGCGTCGCTTGCGGTGGAGGTGCAACCGCGCGGTATTCTCCGCCGAGGCGTACGCGTCGTCAACGCCCCACAACTGCGTACCCGTCTGGCCCTGAGAGGATCTGGTCGACGGCGAGGCGTCCGGGAGCAGTTTTTCGGGCTTGCAGGGCTCGGCTGTTCCGCGCTCCTGCCGCTCATAATCGGATTCGCGCAGGAGGAACTCGCCACGATCGCCGCTGCCGCGGTTGGGGGCATCATCGCCTTCTACCAGGTCGGGTACGGCATCGCTGCCTTCGGGGTCGGCCCGCTCCTCGACGCGGGCGTCACCCTCCCCGCCGTGTACGCGGCGGCCGCGGGAATCGCGGTCGCCATGGGCTGCTGTCCTTCCGGGTGACGCGGCGCGCACACCGGAGATAGCGACGCTCCGGAACCGACTGCATGGTCTGAGGTCGCCATCTAGGCCGCATGGTTGAGCCGAACTCCCGGGCGTGCCAGAGTCGTGCGAGAGCGGCTCGCGCACGCGGACCGTTCCGCCCTCACCGCGTTCTCGCACGAGGACGCCTCGGCGGCGCCTGCGCTTGCCGGGCTCCCCGCTTGCAGATACTGCTGCCAGCGCCGGTGCAGGAGATGCACGCCGCAAATGAGCGAAATCTGAACACACGTACGAACCCACAGCTTCGTGCCCTGGCACGTAGTCTGGCCGATCTCGTCCGCGACGTGCTCTCCCGCTACAGCCGCCTTGGGGGCTCGCAGTTCGCAGCGGCGATCTCGTACCGGGCGCTGTTCTCCCTCGTTCCCCTCGCGACGTTCGCGGCGACGATCCTCGCGGAGGTCCTGTCGTCGAGCAGCGCGAACCGCCAGGATTTCGTGTCGGCGATCGCCGGACAACTCGGCCTCTCCGCCAAGGGGTCGGTGAGGCTCGATGCGCTGATCAGAGCCGTTCCGCCGCCGTGGAGCCTTGCCGGTCTTGCGGCGCTCGGGCTCGCGCTATGGGGCGCAACGGGCGTGATGTACTCGATCCAGAAGGCCCTCGCCGCCGTGTTCGACGGCGGCGCCTCCCGTGGGCTGATCCGCGGGAGGCTCGTCAGCGCACTGCTCGTCCTCGGCGCACTTGGTCTTGTCCTGCTGGCGGTGATCGTCTCGATGCTCGAGAACGTCGTTCGGAACGTGAGCAAGGACGTTGGCGATGCTCTCGGCTGGCAGCCGACCGGATTGGGGATCATCCTCGGCGTCGTGGTGCCTGCGGCGCTGGCCTTCCTGGTCTTCGTGCTGCTCTACCACTACCTGCCCCACCACCGCCCCGGCTGGCGCGCTGCCCTTCTCGGCGCTGCCGTCGCGGCTCTTGGACACCAGGCGGTGCAACTCGGTCTCGGCTGGTACCTCTCCGGGCCTGCTGACTTCACCAAGGTTTACGGCTCCGCGAGTGCGATCTTCGCCTTCCTCTTTTCCGTCTACCTGAGCGCGAGTGCGTTTGTGATCGGCGCGATCCTCACCGCCGTGCTCGACGAACAGTTACGCACCCGAAGTAGCACCGCCTGAGTGTGCGTACTCGCGCAGAACTGGCGCGCCGGGCTTACCCGGCTGAGCCTGCGGCGTCTCGGCCACACTCCGCTACTTCCTACCTCCTCCGGCAGCAGGTCGTCCGCGGTGGCGCGCGGGCAAATTCCCGACTCGACCAGATGACATTTCACGCCGCCCCATCGATCGTCGACTCCTTTCACCGAACTTTCACGCGCTTGGCTGATAGGTTCCCGACCACGATAGGCAAGGCCGCGCTTTAAGGGCAGGCCGGAAAGGGAGGCGCATTGGCGAAGGACGAAGGCCAGCGACTCGGACCAGTCGGCCCTCTCGGAGGTACTCGTGGTCCTGGGAATCACCGGTGTCCCTACGGATGCGGGCAACACCCGTACCTGACGCTCCGAACCGCGACCGTGGACACGATCGAGCTGCAGGCGCCGGGGCGGCGGGGTGCTGGTCTCCGCCGAGCGCGATCTCCCGGCCGGCTCCGAACCCGTGGACGGCACCGAGTACGACTTCCGTGCCCGACGATCGGTGCGACGAGGCTTGACAACGCGTTCACCGATCTCGCCCTTGACGACGACGGCCGCGCTCGGGTTCGGCTGCGCGATCCGGACGTCCATGCAGCGGTAACGCTCTGGGTGGACGAGAGCTAGCTACCTGATGCTCTTCACGGGCGACACCCGTCCAGACGTGAGCCGTCGCAGCCTCGCGGTCGAGCCGATGACTTGCCCGCCGAATGCGTTCCGGACCGGCGACTCGCTGATCCGGCTCGAGCCGGGCGAGTCGACCACCGCCGCCTGGGGGATCCCGCCGTCGTGAGCGCCCCCGTCGGACGTCCACGCGTGCTGATCCTCGGCGGGGGGTTCGCCGGAGTCGGCGCCGCCCAGAAGCTGAAGGACGCGGACGCTGACGTCGTGCTCGTCGACCGGCACGACTACCACACCTTCCAGCCCCTCCTCTACCAGCTAGCCACCGGCTTGCTCGGGACCACCGCGGTCGGACACTCGCTGCGCGACCTCCTCGAGGGCCACGGCAACGCGACCATCCACAAGGCGAGCGTCACCGCCGTCGACCTCGAAGCGCGCCAAGTCTCGTTCGACGGGCTCGCGCCGATCTCGTACGACTACCTCGTCTTCGGCCTCGGCGCCAAGGTCAACTTCTTCGGCACCGAAGGGGCGGCGGAGCACGCCTTTCCGATGTACACGTTGCCGCACGCGGTCCGCCTCAAGGACCATCTCCTCGAGCGCTGGGAGGCCGCCGACAGGGACGCGGCTCTCGTCGCAGACGGCGCCCTGAACGTGGTCGTGGTGGGTGGGGGGCCGACCGGCGTAGAGACCGCCGGCGCGATCGCCGAGCTCTACCGAGGGGACCTCGCCAAGGACTACCGAAACGTCGCCGACGACGATGCGCGGATCACCCTGGTCGAGGCCGGGCCCGAGCTGTTCCCGATGTTCAAGCCGAAACTGCGCGAGTACACGGCGAAGGCACTCGCCGAGCGGACCGTCGAGGTGAAGACGGGCACCGCCGTCACGTCGGTGTCGCCGACCCGGGTCACCCTGAAGTCCGGCGACGTGCTCGCCGCGCACACGCTGGTCTGGGGCGCCGGGTTGCAGGGCAACGAGCTCGTCCAGTCGCTCGGGCTCGAGCTGCAGCGCGGCAACCGCATCGCCGTCGGCCCGGACCTCGCCCTGCCCGACCACCCCGACGTCTACGTCGTCGGCGACGTGGCCGCGATCACCGATTCGAAGACCGGCCAGGTCCTGCCGCAGCTCGGCTCGGTCGCGCTGCAGTCCGGCGAGCACGCCGGCGAGACGATCGCGCACCGCATCGCGGGCAAGAAGACCAAGCCGTTCGCCTACCGCGACAAGGGCACGATGGCGGCGATCGGCCGGGGCGCCGCGGTGGTGCAGTTCCTCGGCGGCCGCACGATGAAGGGGGCGAAGGCGCAGCTCGCCTGGGGCACCGTGCACCTCGCCCTGCTGCCGACGAACGAGGACCGGGCAAAGGCGGTGGTCAGCTGGGCGGGTGCGGCGATGACGCACCAGCGCGCCGGGCGGATCACCGTGGAGGACGACTAGGTCGCGACGTGGCACTGCTCGCGTCGACCGTCGTCAACCTCGCCCGGGCACAGTTCGCGACGACCTCGATCTACCACTT
>JBKPIV010000073.1:0-12465 GCA_046730395.1 Actinomycetota bacterium
CACCATCACCGCGATCAAGGCGAGCCCCTTCGCAAGGACGGCGCTCACCTCGGACGGCTCCACGGACGCCGAGATGAGCACGAACAGCATCCCGATCAGCAGGCCCACGAGCGTTCCGTGGAACTCGAGGATCCGGGAGACGTCGAGCTGCCTCTGGTTCGCCATCGCCATACCCATGACTGCCGCCGCAACAAACCCCGAGTCGTCGCGAAGCAGGTCGGCACCGACAACGGCGGCGGCAACGACCATCAGCGCCGCGCCGACGGCGTGACCCGGGGCCGAGCGCTGCAGGCTCCGAAGCAGCAGCCAGAGCAGCCCAGCACCAGCGAGTCCGATCGCCAATCCCACCCCCAGGCTGAGCATCATCTCGCCCGGATGGAACGGGCGGCCGCCGGCGGCGCCCTGAAGGACGGCGTTGAACGCGATCACTCCGAGCAACGCTCCGATCGGGTCGATCAGCGTCCCCTCCCACTTGAGGACCGACCGCACCCGATCCGACGGGCGCACGAACGCCAGCAGCGGCAGCACCACCGTCGGGCCCGAGACGACGAGGATCGCGCCGAGCACCGCCGAGACGCCCCAGCTGAGGCCGAAGATCAGCTTGGCCGAGATGGTCACGCCGATCAGCGTCACCAACGTTCCGACCGAGATCAGCCGAACTACGACGCTGCGGATCCCGCCGCCAAGCTCCTGGAAGCGCAGGCGCAGGCCCGCCTCGAACAGGATCAGGCCGACCCCGAGGTCGACCAGCGGCGTAAACGTTGCACCGAAGAGCTTGTCGGGGTGGACGTCGTCGGTGATCGCGCCGGCGAGGAAGCCGACCGGAAGCAGCAGCACGATCGCCGGAATGCGAAATCGCTCGGCGACGAGCCGGCACACGATCGCCAGCACGATCACGAGCCCGAGGCCGGTGAGGATCTCGTTGGTGGTCATTCGCCCCTGATGACGAGCGCCTTCTCCCGGTCGAACTCAGCCCGGGTTAGCGTCCCGGCCCGTTCAGATCTGCGGACGTCACCGCTTCTGTGGCTCCACCCCCGGCATGGGCACGCGGCGGTCCCGTCGGCGGTCTCCGGATCACGCTCGCGAGCGGGTGTCCTCCTCGCCGTAGACGACCAGGCCGTAGGCCACCCACAGGCAGATCGCGAAGACGCCCAGCGACCAGAACGGGACCGTCCCGATCGCAAGGAGCGCCCCGAGCGCGCCCAGGCTCGCGGCCGCGACCCCGACCACCCGGCCGTAGAGCCCGCCGCCGAAGAGCGAGAACCCGGCGGTGAGCTGGATGATGCCCAGGATCAGCGTGATCCAACCCCAGGTGTGCAGGCTCCCGAACACGTAGTGCGTTCCCGTGCTGGTGTAGAAGTGCGCATCGCTGATCGCGCCGATGCCGTAGATGATGTTGAGCGTGCCCGCGATCAGCAGCAGGATCCCCGCGAATACGACACGTCCTGCACCTCTCACGTTGTCTCTCCTTCCATGACTCGATTGCGGACTGCCGGATCGAACCAGGCAGCGCCCGGCGACGCATCACGCGGAACGGGTGAAATCCTGGGACGCGGTTTCCGCCTCCAATGAGTCGCCGCCGGAACGGAACGCGCTTGCGGAAGGGGGAAGGGTGAATGCAAATCACCCGGTTCGGGCGATGCCGGTCGGCTGCGCGACTCGTACGGTGGGTCCAGGCCACGCCAAGCGTCTGCGGAACCGATCGCCGACGTCGCCCACGAATCGAGAAAGGCGCTGAGAAAAGGACAAAGGGTGCCCGAGGTTGAGGAAAGCACTCGGAAAGCCCTGGCGGGACTCTCCGCCGGGAAGCTCGAGACGCTGGAGGGAGCACTCGGGTTGCGCGAGGAGTACCGCACAGCGACGGGGCTCGACGAGAGGACCTTCGCGCTGGTCAAGATCGCGGCGCTGGTGGCGCTCGACGCGCCCCCGGCGTCCTATGCCTGGCAGATCGCCAACGCTGTCGAGGTTGGGGTCAGCGCCGAGGACGTCCTGGGCGTGCTTCGCGCGGTGGCTCCGCAGGTCGGCTGCCCAAGGGTCATCGCCGCCGCACCGGAGATCATGCTCGCGCTGGGCCTGTCCCTGCCGGACGGTGACGCCACGGAGTAGGCGGTCGGCGTGCCATTCGTGCGACGCAGGCCCCTGCTCCGTGCGGCGGCGGTTGGCGCCGGCGCCTACCAGGTGGGGAAACGGCGCCAGGAGGCGAGGCGGCGCGACGAGCGCCGTCGGCTCGAGCGGCTCGATGGGCGCGGCGAGCCCGGGGACGACAAGTTCCTGGGCAAAAGCCCAAACCACCCAAAGGAGAGCTGAGCTAACGCTCAGAAGACCGCGATCGGGTTGAGCGGAGAGCCCGTTCCTCCGGTGATCCGAAGCGGGGCTCCAACGAACAGGAACTCCCACCGCCCCGCCTCATTGCACCGCCGCACGAGGTCCTCGAACTGCAGATAGTCGAGAAGGTGGATGCCCATCGCGTTCAGCGCCAGGACGTGGATTGGGAACGCGATTCCCTCCGTCGTGCTCGGGGCGGTGTCGTTGTTGCCGTCCGAGCCCAATGCGGCAACGCCCCGATCAGCGAGGAAGTGGGCCGCCGTGGGGTGCAGGCCGGCCCTCGCCTCGTCCGTGTCCCATGGTCCGAGCTCGACGAGTCGGGGGTAGTGCCCGGTGCGGACGAGCAGGATGTCGCCGGAGCCCACCGTGACCCCCTGCGCACGCTCCGCCGCCTCGAGGTCATCGGTGAAGACGTGCTCACCCGGCTCGAGCCACCGCACGCCTCGCAGGCGCGGCACGTCAACCAGCACCCCGCGTCCGACGAGGCCGTCCTTGAGGATCTCGATCGACCCGGCTTGCGCGCCCTCGCCGGTGATCGACTCGCTCGGCTGCCCGCCGTAGATCGAGCCCTCGTAGGCGACGTGGCTGAGGGCGTCGATGTGGCTGTGCCCGGGGTTGTGGTAGTCGAGCCCGACGTAGTCCTTCGCGAACCGGACGCTTCCGGATCCAATGTCCATGTCGGGCAACATCGTCATGCGGTGTTCCGCGGGCTCGGGGCAATCGACACGGGCCTCGGTCCGCAGCGGCTGGCTCAGGGTGACCGCAACCCCGCTGCGGACGAGCCGCGCGGCGGCCGCGATTCGCTCGGAGGTGATCTCATTGAGGGCGCCGCGCTCGTCTCCCTCGCCCCACCTGCCCCAGCTGGAGACCGCCTCGAAGATCGCACCGAACTCAGCCGCCGAAACCGGAATCTCGGTAGCGCTCATCCCGATTCGCGGCGGCCCCCGGGCCCAGTGCCTCAGGCGAGCAGCTTCGCCTTCGCCTGTTCGAACTCGGCGTCGCTGATCGCGCCCTTTTGCCGCAGCTCGTTGAGCTTATGGAGCTCATCCGCCGGCGAGCTGCCCGCGGTCTCGCGGATGTAGGCGTCCATCTGGCTGCGGACCTCGGCCTGCTCCTTCGCCGCCCGGTCGCGCATCCCCTCTCCTCGAACGATGAGGTAGATGAGGGATCCGAGGAGTGGAATCAAGACCAGGATCAGCACCCATCCAGCCTTCGCCCACCCCGACATCTGGTGATCGCGGAAGAGGTCGCCGATGATCGTGATCAGGATCCAAAACCAGGCCACGAGCAAGAAGATCTCGAGGACGGTGAGCAGGGCGTCTCCAAGCGAGTAGTCGGCGATCAGCAATTCGACCTCCTGTCGTGAGCTGCTACCGGATCCGGCAGCGGGAGACTACATGCAGCGTCCCTTCATTCAAAAGCGCGGCGCCTTGGGCGAGAGATAGGGTCGTCGCGTGAGCACAACACAGCTGCTTCCCCTAGCCATCACGATGATGGCCGGCCCGCAGATCCTCTCGGCGATCATCTTCGTCACCGGTGACAACCCAGTGAGGGTCTCGCTGGGCTACATCGCGGCGGTCGCCGTGGCCGCTTCGGTGGCCGTACTGGTGTGGTTCCTGATCGCCAGCCTGGTGGGAGCCGGCGTGAACCTGAACAACTCGTCGGGCCAGACCACCGTCGCCGAGGTGGTTCAGATCGTGTTGGTCGGGCTGCTGATCCTCGCCTCCCTCAAGGCCTATCTGGGCCGCGAGACGGCGGAACCGCCAAAGTGGCTAGGCAAGCTCCAGGGGGCGACGCCCGGACGGGCATTCCAGCTCGGGCTGCTGCTGATCTTTCTGATGCCGAGCGACTTCGTGATCACGATGACCACCGGCCTCAATCTCAAGGCGAATGCCGAGCCCTACTACCACGCGCTGCCCTTCATCGGCCTGACGACGCTGATCGCGGCGCTGCCCCTGCTCTTCTACGTGCTGTTCAGGGAACGAGCCCGCGTGACGATGCCCAAGGCCCGCGACTGGATGAACGCCAACAGCTGGCTCGTAAACATCATCGTCTACGGGATCTTCATCGTCCTGATCGTCGCCTGAGAAGACGCTAGGGGAGGAACGGCGCCAGCGCCTGGCCCGCGTTCGAGGCCCAGTCCACCAGCGGCGACGGGATGACGCCAAAGAAGATCGTGGCCCCGGCCGCCAGGGCGGCTGCCGCGAGGATCGCGACGCAGCGGGTCCCCTTCGGTGCCGAACGGTGGGCGGCGGCGGGCATCGCGTCCGCCTCCGGCGAGCCACCGGCCATCGCCGGCGCCCCGGACGGCTCCGGCGAGCCACCCGAGCCGGCCATCGCTGGCGCCCCGGCCGGCTCCGGTGGAAGGGGCTCGGGGACGGGGCGCATCCACACTGCCGCGACGACTCGCAGGTAGTAGGCGAGGGAGATCATCGTCCCGATCGCAATTGCCACCCCGAGCCACGTGTAGTCGGCGTCCACCGCCGACTCGATCAGATAGAGCTTGCCCATAAACCCTGCGGTCGCCGGCAGCCCCGCGAGAGCCAGCATCGAGATCGTGAGCGGCCAGGCGAGCGCCGGACGCTCGCGACCCAGGCCCTGGACACCCTGGATGTCGTCGCCGTACGGCGTGTCGCGCTCGCGGACGACGATCACGGCGAACGCGGCCAGGTTCATGAACGTGTAGGCGGCCAGGTAGAAGACGAGCGCGTTGATGCCGGTGGTCGAGGCGGCGACCAAGCCGACGAGCATGTATCCCGCTTGGGCGATCCCGGAGTAGCCCAGCAGCCGCTTGAGCGAGTCCTGGCCCAACGCGCCGATGTTCCCGACCGCGATCGACACCGTCGCCAGTACCGCGAGCGCCGGCTGCCAGTTGTCGACCGCCGGTCCGAGCGCGACCTCGAAGAGGCGAACGAAGACCGCGAATGCGGCGGCCTTCGTCGCCACCGCCATGAAGGCGGTCACCGGCGTGGGTGCCCCCTGGTAGACGTCCGGGGTCCACTGGTGGAACGGGGCGATCGAGATCTTGAATGACAGCCCGGTGGCGGCGAGCGCGATCCCGATCAGGACCAGCGGGTCGTCGGCGAGGCCGGCGCCGATGCCGTCGCGGATACCGGCGAAGTCGGTCGACCCCGAGCCCCCGTAGATGAACGCCAGCCCGTAGAGCAGCGTCGCCGATCCCAACGAGCCGATGATCAGGTACTTGAGCCCCGATTCGAGCGACCGGGTGCGATGGATGGACGAACCGCACAGCACGTAGAGCGGCACGGACAGGAGCTCGATCGAGATGAAGAGGACGACCAGGTTCTGCGCCTGGGCCAGCAGCGTCATCCCGAGCACCGACGACAGCAGCAGGGCCTGGAACTCGCCGTGACGCGGCTCCTCGCCGGGGCGCTCGGCCGCCGGCTCGCGCCACGAGAGCGGGATCACGAAGGCCGCCGCCGCGATCGCGATCAGGGTTGCCGCCAGCCCCAGCTCGTCGAGGCGCAGGGCGCCGGCCACGAGGTCCTCTCGCACGCCCCATTGCCAGATCGCGAGGCCCGCGGCGGCGGCGAGGGCTATCAGCGAGAACGCCGACACCACGAGCCGCTGGCGGCCCGCGGTCAGCACCCCGCCCACGAGCACCGCGCAGATCCCCGCCGTTAGCGCGATCACCGGGGAGAGCCCGGCGTAGTCGATCTGGGGGGCAGTGAAGGTCATCGCGCGCGGGACGGGGCTGGGTGGAGCGGCGTGGTCCGGCCGTTTGGCGCGTTACTGGCGCTATGCGCCAGAAAAGCGCCATCCGGAAGGGCTGCCCGGACGGAAGTCGCAGGCGTCCCAGGCGATGACAGGGCCCTAGTGCTCACCGCCGCGATCTTGTCCTTCACCGCGGCATCGCTGCGGCCGAGGATCAGCCCGGGATAGAGCGCGAGGCCCACGATGCAGGCGACCAGCGGGGCCACGACGGCGGAGTCGCGAAGGCCGATCTCGCTCGATTCGAGGCCCGCGGGCTTGCGGTAGTGCATCGTCCGCTGAAAGAGGCGGATCGCGTAGAAGGCGGCGAGCACGATGCCGATCCCGGCCACGAACGAGTAGACGATCTTCGACTGGAAGACGCCGATCAGGATGTAGAACTCGCCGATGAAGTTCGCCGAGCCAGGCATCGACAGCGTGGCCAAGGTGACGATCAGGAACAGCGCGGCGAGGACCGGCGCCCGCAGCGCCATGCCGCCGAGCCTGGTGAGGTCCTCGGTGCCGGTCCGCTCCCACAGCAGGGCGATGATCAGGAAGACCCCGCCGACCACGAGCCCGTGGTTGACCATCTGGAGCACCGCCCCGTCCGCGCCGTCGGCGCGCAGGGAGAAGATCCCGATCGTGATGAAGCCGAGCTGGGCGATCGACGAGAACCCGGCCACGAGGCGCACGTTCGTCTGCGTGAAGGCCATCGCCGAGCCGTAGAGAATCCCCGCCACCCCGATCACCAGGACCAGCTCCTGGAAGTGGACCACCGCCTGCGGATAGAGCGGCAGCGCGACCCGCAGGAAGCCGTAGGCGCCCACCTTCGAGAGCACCCCGGCGAGCAGCACGAGCACCGGCAGTGGCGCGGCCCGGTACGCGTCCGGGAGCCAGCCGTGGACGAGGAAGGCGGGCATCTTGATCAGGAAGGCGGCGGCGAAGAAGCAGAAGATCCAGTACTGGCTGCCGGTGGCGAGCGTGTGTGCGCGCAGGTCGGCGAGCGAGAAGCTCAGGTGCCCGACCTGGTCCGAGGCGAGGATCGCGGTGGCGATCGCCGCGACCAGCATCAAGAGCGACCCGACCAGCGTGTAGACGATCATCTTCGTGGTCGCCCTGACGGGGTTCACGCCGTCGGTGCGGTTCTCGACGCCGAAGGCGCCGATCAGGAACCAGAACGGCACCAGCATCAGGTCGAAAAAGAGGACGAAGAGCAACAGGTCCTGGGCCAGGAACGCTCCCAGGGCGGCGGTCTCGCCGAGCCCGAGCATGAAGAAGTAGTTGCGCCGGCGCTCGGGCATCCGGAAGCACGAGAAGATCGTCGAGCCGGCCCACAGCACGCTCGTCAGGAGGAGCAGGAAGAGGCTGATCCCGTCGACCCCGAGCTGGTAGCGGACCCCGAGGCCCGGGATCCAGCTCTCGTTGACCGTCTGCTGCAGGCCGGCGGCGCCGGTGTTGAAGCCCGCGACCACCGCGATCGAGATCCCGAGCGCGCCGAGGCTGGCAAGTGACGCCACGACCGGCACGGCTCGTCGAGGGGCGACGAAGCACAGGAGCCCCCCGGCGACCGGAAGCCAGAGCATGATCTGGATCACGGGGCCGTTCCCATCACTGGCTCACGATCAGGAAGTAGAGGCCGAGTCCAGCGAACCCGCCCACGAGGAGCAGCGCATACGCGCGCACGAACCCCGACTGCGCGCCGCGGACGACGACGCCGAGGCCGCGGACCGTGTCGACCGCGGCGGTTACGAGCCCCTGGACCACGACGGGCTCGAAGACCGAGTTCGCGAACCGACCCACGGCGAGCGTCGGCCTGTAGATGACGGCGTCGTAGAGCTCGTCGAAGTACCACTTGTTGAAGAGGAAGCTGTGCACCGGGCGGAATCTCCGGATCAGCGCCGCCGTGGTTCCCGGCCGGCGGACGTACACGAGATACGCCAATGCGATCCCCGCGATCGCCACC
Source organism: Actinomycetota bacterium (assembly GCA_046730395.1). Taxonomy (GTDB): domain Bacteria; phylum Actinomycetota; class Thermoleophilia; order Solirubrobacterales; family 70-9; genus AC-56. The sequence continues at coordinate 8,000 of JBKPIV010000073.1, forward strand.
GTCCCGCCGACGCCGAGTCCCTCCCAGTCGGCTGCGACCGACGGGAACGCCTCATAGAGGCTCGAGTCGAGGAAGGACCCGCGAAGGAACTTGTCGATGACGTCATCTACGCCGGGGATCTGCAGGGCTCCGCCGAAGATCGAGAGGAAGGCGAGCGCGGCCATCGCCAGCCACATCGGTGGGTCTCGTTCGGCGATGTGGTGCTCGGGACCCGGGAACCCGACGTCGGCGTCCTCCCTCTCGCCGGTCATCGGGTTCACGGGCTCGGCGTGTGCGAGGTGACCCTGCTCCAGCTCCCGCGCCTCCTGCACCGGCTCGCCCCAGAAGACCCGGAAGATGATCCGGAAGGCGTAGAAGGCGGTCAGCAACGCCCCGACGTACCCGCCGACCGTGAAGATCCAATAGAAGCCGCCGCGGTTCGCGGCGAAGGCGAGGATCTCGTCCTTCGACAGCCATCCCGCCGTGAGCGGGAATCCCGCGAGGGCCAGGGCGCCGATGATCATCACGGTTGACGTGAACGGCAAGGCCTTGCGCAGCCCGCCCATCCGATCGATGTTCTGGGTGCCCGCCACCGCCGAGATCACCGAGCCCGCCGCCATGAACAGGAGCGCCTTGAAGAAGGCGTGCGACATCAGGTGGAAGAAGCCCGCCGCATAGGCGCCGATCGAGACGCCGACCACCATGTAGCCGATCTGGCTGATCGTCGAGTAGGCGATGATGCGCTTCAGGTCGGTGACCGCGAGCGCGCAGGTCGCCGCGAAGATCAGGGTCGCGAGGCCGATGAAGGCGGAGATGTCGGCGGCCGTGGGGGCGAGCTCGAAGAGCACGTGCGTGCGACCGATCAGGTAGACGCCCGCGGTCACCATGGTCGCGGCGTGGATCAGCGCCGAGACCGGCGTGGGGCCCTCCATGGCGTCCGGGAGCCAGGTGTGGAGCGGCAGCTGCGCCGACTTCGCGAACGCCCCGACCAAGAGCAGCAGGCAGATCGCGATCAGCACCCCCTGGTTGGTGGAGAACTGGTGCGGCGCCGTGCTGAAGACCGTTAGGTAGTCGAAGCTCCCGAGCTCGCGGAAGATGAAGAAGGTGGCGAACACGAGGCCGACGTCGCCGATCACGTTGATGACGAACGCCTTCATCCCGGCCGTCGTCGCCGTGTTGCGCCGGTACCAGAAGCTGATCAGCGCGTAGGAGGCGAAGCCGACGAACGCCCAGCCCACGATCAGCAGCACGAAGTTCCCCGCCAGGACCAGCAACAGCATCGAGAAGACGAAGAAGTTGAGGTAGCTGAAGTACCTCACGTAGCCGCGATCGGAGGCGAGGTAGGCCACCGAGTACAGGTGGATCAGCGTCGAGACGCCGCTGACGACGAGGATCATGAACACGGACAGCGGGTCGACGAGGATCCCCAGCTTGATGTCGAGTCCCGCCGCCGACGCGTAGGTCCAGAGCGTCGAGGTGAGCTCGCGGCCGTCCACCGGCTTGCCGAGCACCTCCACCAGGGCGCCGATCGAGCTCGCGAAGGCGAGCCCGATCGCCGCCGTGCCGATCCAGCCGGCCGCGCGCCCCGACAGAACGCGCCAGCCGAAGGCGTTGACGAGACATCCCGCGAGCGGGAACGCGATCACGAGCCACCCGTAGGCGGTCGCGCTCACCCGCGCAGGCCCCTCATCTCATCGACGTTGAGCGGCAGCCGGCGCCGGAACATCGCGACGATCAGCCCGAGCCCGACGACCACCTCGCAGGCGGCGACGACCATCACGATCAGCGCGAACACCTGGCCCTCCTCGTTTCCGTGCGCGCGCGCGAAGGCGACCAGTGCCAGGTTGCCGGCGTTCAGCATCAGCTCCAGGCAGAGCAGGATCACCAGCGGGCTGCGGCGGACGAGCACGCCGCCGGCCCCGATCGCGAACAGGAGCGCGGAGAGGACGATGTACCAGGTCACGTTCACCCGCGGCCTCTCCCCTCGGTTGGCGCGCCGCTTGCCTCCTCGCGGCGGCGGGCCGCGAGGACCACGGCGCCCACGGCCGCGACCAGCAGGAGCATCGAGGCGGCCTCGAAGACGACCAGGAACCGCTCGAGCAGGAGGGTGCCGATCTCGCTCGGCGTGCCGAACCCGGCGTGAACGGTCGGCCCCTCGCTGTCGAGCGCGCTCAGGCCGGTACCGAGGACTGCGATCGCCAGCTCGACGAAGAGCGCGCCCGCGAGCAGCGGCGCCAGCAGGCGTTGCCCGGGAATGGGCTCCCAGATCGGCTCCTCCACGGCGCCGACGTAGGCGGCGACGAAGACGTAGAGGACCATCACCGCACCCGCGTAGACGACCACCTGCGCGGCGGCGACGAACTGCGCGTAGAGCAGGAGAAATAGGCCGGCGAGCGAGACCAGGTGGACCACCAGGGCAAGCACGCTGTAGAACGGGTTGCGCAGCGCGATGACCGCCACTGCGCCGCCCACGGCCCCGAGCGCCCCGGCGAAGAAGGCGACGTAGACCAAGCGCTATTCCCCTTCCCGCCTCAACGGGGTGCGCTCGACCGGCTCCGCGAGCAGCATCTCCTTCGTGAACACGAGGTCCTCGCGGTTGTAGTCGGCGAGCTCGTACTCGTGGCCCATCGTGATCGCGTCGAAGGGACACGCGACCTCGCAATAGCCGCAGAAGATGCAGCGAGCGAGGTTGATCTCGTAGACCTCCGCGTAGCGCTCGCCGGCGGAGATCCGGTTCTCGGGGTCGTTCTCGGCGGCGACCACGCGGATGCAGTCGGCGGGGCAGGCCGCCGCGCACAGCGAGCAGCCGACGCACTTCTCGAGCCCCGTGTCCTCGAACCGGTGGAGCTTGTGGCGGCCACGGAAGCGGGGATAGACCGGCGTCTTCTCCTCCGGGTACTGGATCGTCACCGGTCCCTCGATGATCCGTGCGAAGGTCGTCTTCAGGCCGCGCAGAGTCTCGCCGAACGCTCGGTACGCGCCGCCGACCCCGCCGGGCTCCGGGCCGCGCTGGACCTCCACCATGCTGGCGTCCGGGAGGTACGGGAACTCGGTCGGGCTCTGACCGTCGTCGCTCATGTCACGGTCACCAGCACGGCGGTCACCAGCACGTTGAGCGTCGCCAGCGGCAGCAGCACCTTCCAGCCGAGCGACATCAGCTGGTCGTAGCGGATGCGCGGCAGGGTGGCTCGCACCCACATGAACATGAAGACCAGCGCCAGGATCTTGACCAGCACCCAGATCGGGTCCAGCCAACCCGGCCCGGGGCCGTGCCATCCGCCGAGGAAGAAGGTCACCGCGATCCCCGAGATCACGAACATCTCGATGTACTCGGCGAGCGCATAGGAGCCGTAGCGCATGCCGCCGTACTCGGTCATGTAACCCTGGACCAGCTCGGCGTCGGCCTCGGGGAGGTCGAACGGGGCGCGGTTCGCCTCCGCGAACCCGGCCACCATGAAGATCAGGAAGCCGACCAGCTGGGGGACGATGTACCAGATCCCGTCCTGCGCCTCGACGACGGAGACCAGCGACAGCGAGCCCGCCATCAGGATCCCCCCGAGCAGGGCCAGGCCCATGGAGATCTCGTACGAGATCAGCTGCGCGGCGGATCGCATCGCGCCCAGGAAGCTGTACTTGGAGCCGGAGGCCCAGCCGCCGAGGAGCAGCCCGTAGAACGCGATCGAGCCGAAGGCGAAGAAGTAGAGGATCCCGATCGGAACGTCGATCCCGTAGAACCCGACTCCATCCTTGACGTTCCCGAATGGAATGATCGCCAGGGTCGCGACCCCGGTGAAGATCACGATCGCCGGGGCCACCGCCCACAGGATCGGCACCGCGTTCGTCGGCCGGTAGCCCTCCTTCGTGATCAGCTTCACCGCGTCGGCGAGCGGCTGGAGGAGGCCGAAGGGGCCGACTCGGTTGGGGCCATAGCGCGACTGGAAGCGACCGAGGACCTTCCGCTCCACCACGGTCAGCACGGGTGCGATCGCGAAGACGGCGGCGAAGATCACGATTGACTTCACGACCAGGATCCAGCTCGCCTCGACGAAGTTGGTGTCGGCCAAGGGGAGGGTCACTCTGCCCCCCCGACCGCGGAGACCTCCGCGAGCTTTCCCCGAAGCCCGCCCGCCGCGTCGCCGAGCCCCTCGATCAGGAAGCCGGAGCCCGGCCTGATCCGCTCGTGGATGGAGACACGGGCCCGCACGCTCGTCCCGTTCGAGCGAACGTCGACCTCCGCGCCGCTGCCCACCCCGAGGCGCTCGGCGTCGGCGGGCGCGATCTCGAGCGCCTGCCTCGGCGCCAGGAAGCGCAGCGCCGGGCTGCGGTCGGTGACCTCGGCCGCCCAGAGGTCGCGATAGGTGCCTATGAGGAGCCCGCCGCCGCCATCACCCTCGTGGACCTCCGCACCTTGAGCCGACGAATGTGTCGGCACAACGTGCTCGGTCCCCTCGGGGGATGCCGCCGTCGGACTCAAGAGCGCGGAAGCC
>JBKPIV010000074.1:0-5200 GCA_046730395.1 Actinomycetota bacterium
CGCTCGCGCCGCGGGGAGATGTGGCCGGATGTGTGGGCCTGCTGGCGAAGGCCGCGGTCGCTGCGGCCCAGGCTCGGCTCGCCGAGCGGGGGAAGTGGGCAGTGAGCGAGGGCGGAATCGTCCGGCGTGCGGGCCTTGGCCGGACCGAGGCGATTCTGGCGGCGACCGGCGACCGTCCGCTTGACCTCGAGCGCGCGGTCTTCCGAATGCGGGTGGCGCTGGGGCTGGCCGCGGACGGGACGGAATGATCCTGCATGCTCAGGTGACCTCGCCGAGCCGGCCGGTCTTCACGTCGTAGATGAAGCCCCGCACCTCATCCTTCCTGGGGATGAAGGGGCTTTCCTTGATCCGCTGGATCGAGTCGCGGACATCAGCTTCTAGGTCAGGAAATGATCGCGGGCTCCACTCCGGCCGCCGCCCGGCCTCCTCCTCGAGCATCTGCTCGAACTCCGCGTCGCTGAAGGTGAGCATCCCGCAGTCTGTGTGATGGATCAGCATGATCTCCTCCGTACCGAGTAGGTGCTGGGAGATCGCCAGGGAGCGGATCTCGTCGTCGGTGATCACGCCACCCGCGTTGCGGATCACGTGCGCGTCCCCGATCGAAAGCCCGAGGATCGGATACGGATTCAGACGGGCGTCCATACAGGCAACGACCGCGACCCTCTTGGCGGGCGGCAGCGACAGCTCGCCCTTGTCGAAGCCGTCGGCAAAGGCCTCGTTGTTCTTCAGGAACTCGTCGATGGCGCTCATCTCGGCCCCCTTCGGGCTTGGTTCCTCCAAGGATGTTAAGGGCGATCAAGTTTGGGTCTTTGCGCAGCAAGACCCGGAGCCCGCGACCTCGAAGCCGCGACCTCGTGGGTGCGATGCATGCGGACGAGGGCGCGATGTCACGCACTTCTGCTGCGGACGACCAGCGGGTGCCGGCAGCAGCTTGAGCTGGCGCTTCTCCTCCTCGCGCGAAGCGGTAGCGGCAGGTCGTGATCGAGGTCGAGGACCGTCCGGACAGGATGGCCGCCGTCACCCGCAAGCTCGGTGAAGCCGGCGTCAACATCGAGTTCGTCTACACGACCTTCGGCGGCCTCAAGCTCGTCCTCGGCGTTGACGATCTGGACATGGCCCGCGCGGCTGGCTAGCGCGAACAGCACCGGCTGTCGTCCTGCGTCCTCCTGTCGCCCCTACGCCTTCTTGGTTGGCTCGGCGGGACTCACCGCCCCAGCCGCGGGAGCGTAGATGCTCTCGTGCCCGTCATCCCAGCGAATGCGATAGCGAGGGGAAGGTGCCTCGCTTACCACCTCCTCTATCACGCCGGTCCGAGGCGACCGCTCGGTCGACTCCGCCTCAACCTTGATGCGATTCCCGACCTTCAGCCTCATGTCTTCACCTCCGATTCGCCTCGTATAGGTCATACCACCAACCGCCGCGTCAACGCCAGCTCGCTTGGTCAAACGAGCGAGTAAGCAACCGGCGACTTCCGGCCCGGACAACGACCCGGGGCGTCGCACCTGCCGCGTACAGATCCTCGTTTCCGCACTGCGCGATTAGGGGCACTGCCGCCTCCCTGTGCTCGGTTTCGCGCAAAGGGGTAGCGGCGCTCCGGCGCGCAACGGACGTCGAAGTTGGCGGCCACGGCGACGGAGGACTATGGAGCGCGGCGGATCGGGTGCCGGACCGACCGACGGTCGGGTGGCGCGACTGAGATCGGGTGCCGCAGACGCGATCGAGCCGGGTGGCTAGGCGTGAGCCGTCTCGAGCACCTCGGATACGGCGCGGTTCACGCTGACTGCTCCGGTGGCCGCTTCGAGACGCTCGACCTCCATGTCCCCGAGCTCGTCGCGGACGAACTTGGCCGCGATCTCGGCGGATCGGTCGGCCGCCTCCCGATCGTGGCAGATCGTAACCGCGAACACCGTACCCTCTCCGGCCCTGTCCACGCCTGCGTCGATCGCCTGGTAGGCGACGAAGCCGGGCATCTCTGCCAACCGGGGTGCGAATCTCTCGTCCACCCGCTGCATGAGCTCGTCGACGCGCTCCGGGTGGATGCTGTACTTGCGCACGCTTGCGTACATCGCTCCTCCGTTCCGTCGGAGTCGTAGGGCCCGCTGGCGTCGGGCGCCACGCATCGACCCTACACCTACTGCACGCCCGACCGGATTCGAACCTGCGACCTTCGCTTTCCGCAGATCCGGGGTCGGTCGTTTGATCCCGTCACCCGCGGTATCGATCTGGACCACCGGCTCCTTCTGGCGCGAAACAGAAGCGAGCGCGAGGGGGAGCCGCGCTGGGCTGCCGAAATGGCGCGGAGAAGCCCACCGTGGCAACGTCGATCTGGGTCTACCGGCCGCCCAGCCGCTACGGAAGCGCCCGTCACTCTTCGCTGAGGTCGCCCACGCGGGCTTTGGTAATCCGGACCATCTCGTTGGGTTCGACTAGCACGCCGTGCGCATGATCCCCGGCGCTGCAGAGCACACGGTCGTGCTCGAGCAGACGTCGGTCGACGATTTGCGGGATCCGGTGCAGGGGCCCAAACGGCGGAATCGCGCCCACCTCGAACCGCTCGAAGTCCCGGCCGATCTCCTCCTCGGTGGCTAGTCGCAGCGACGTGCCCGCTCCCGACAGCTCCCGAGCCTTCCCCAGGTCCAGCCGCTCAGAAGCTGGGATCACGGCCACCACATAGTTCTCGCCATCGCGCAGGATCAGGTCCTTCGCGGCGTCCCCTGGCTCGACCCCCGCGGCCTGAGCCTCAGACGCGGCCGTGAAGCGTTCCTCGTGCTCGACCAGCTCGTAGTCGGCCCCGTGTTCGTCGAGGTAGGTCCTGACCGCCTGGATGCCTTCCTTGGACATGTCTCCTCCTCACCGCTCGACGCTACCCCTAGCCACTCTACGGCTCCGCCACCGACGTCGCCAGGAATGCGATTCGTGGGCCCGAGTCTTCGTTGTGGGGCGGCTGCGGGCAGTCAGGGTGAGCTGGAGCTCCTGCTCCTCGCGGATGCTGTCGCGCACAGGGTGGTAGGTCGAGTTTCGGCAGCTCCGCGGAGCCGCCCGCGAGGAGCACCACGTTGCGGGGTGGGCAGCACTCCCGAGCGAACTGGGGACAACTGGGCTCCGAACGTTTCTAGCCCAGCGAGAAAGTCTGTCCGACGATCACAAGGGGATTGCACGGGATCGCGCCTGTATGAGCGCCACCCGGATCTCCTCACGGCGCTCGGGGCGAGTGTTGAGGTTCAGGGGGGAGGGATGTGGTGCCTCGATCGCTTCGATCTCGAGTCCGAGGGCTCGCCAGGCCTTGGCGGCAGGCCGACCGAGGAGGACGACGACGCGAACTTTGTGCATGAGGGACAGCAATTCACGCGTGGCCTCGCGGGCTTCTGCCACGTCGGACGCTTGAGCCGGCCGGATCTTCGTGCCGCCGCCGATGTACCACGGGACGACGTTCCAGGTCGCGACCTCTCCACCGCGATCGATCCCAGCTTCTTGGAGAAGGTTCCACATGTTCTGGGCAGTCTGGTCGTCGTTGTCGGACGAGACGAATCCGGAACCTGCCTCAAGTGCGAAGCGGCGTCCTGGCGCCGCTGGCAAGAGCAAGATGCGCGCCTCGGCTCCCGCCTCGGTCGGATCGAAGTAGGGCACCGCAGCCTCCGGCTTCGATTCACGGAGTCGCTCGACAAAGTCAGTCAGGGGCGCGATATGTCGCTCTCGCAACAGCGCGAGCTTCCGCTTGACCTCGCTCGGATCGCGGTTTGTCCGCGGGCGCGAATCTGCTGAGGGCATGTGAGCGAGGGGACTATCCACATCGGCTTTAGGTGGCGGTTCTACGGGCAATGGGGCGGATACGGTTCCCGACCGCTTCCCGTAGAGCTTCTCGTAGACCTCCCTCTCCACCCGTTCCGGATCGAGGTATTGTGCCTCCCTCGCTTCGGTCGCCTCCGATGAGCGCAGCAGTGCCACGGCCGCCGCGGCGATGACGGCAACCCCGAACAAGGTGAGGGCGATCAGCACGGGGCCGATCTTAGGCGTCGGCGTTCCACCGGACCGACGCTAAGCAGCCACGGGGTGTGCTACTACGGATCCGGCCGGCAACGCGCGCGCGATGCCCAGGTTGGGAGCCGCGGCTCTCCGCGGCGCTCCGCGGTCGATCGATCCTGCGATCGAGGGCCCCGACCTCGGGGAACACTCAGCGCACCCGGCCGAGCTCCTCGGGCTCACTCTTGATCTATGTGACTGGCGGATCCGCGGACGACGATCGGCTCAAACAAATGACGCTGGGGCACGGGGCCGTCGCTATCGGTCCAAAGGGGGAAGCGAGCGAAGTTTCCATCCAACGGCCGCAGGCGTCCCCGACCTCAAGGCCGGGCGCTAAGCCGACGAGGTTGGACCGGCCGTCAGCCGACCAGCCAGATTGCGCCGTCGCGCAGCTCGACCGGAAACGTCTTCAGGGGTATGGCGCCGGTAGTCGCCTTGACGACGCCCGCAAGCGGCTTGAACGCGCCCTGAGGGCCGCGCACCATCTTGCCGCTGCCGACGTCATAGCGCGAGGCGTGCCAAGGGCACTCAAGGCATCCATCCTCGGTCACCTGCCCCTCGCCCAGCGAGGCGAAGAGGTGGCGGCAGCGGTTAGAGACCGCAAACGGCTTGCCGGCGCTGATACCTACGGCCAGCGCACCGTGCGCTGTCTGCTTCAACACGGCGACCTGTGATTCTCCGAGCTCGGCGACGGTTATGAGGCGGGTGGCGGACTGCTCGGAAGCGCTCATCTGCCGACTATCTCACACCAGCCAGCTCGCGTCGCCCTACCGGGCGCCGGCGATCGGCCGCTTCACGTTCGTCGCGAAGGCCGATGAGCCGCTGCGGGCGGATGAGTTGCGGCCGCCACAAGCCGTTAGGGCCGTTGCGAGGCACAGCAGCGCGGCGCTCAACGAGGTGGCTCGAGGGTTCACGGGGCGACGTTGGTGGCGAAGTGGCGGTGCAGCTCGTTGGCGTAGGAGCGACCGACGGCCGTCTTGTGTTCGTCAAGCCACTCGCTGAACGCGATCCGTCCGAGAGGGGGGTCGTGCGACACGAGCAGCCCGGCCATGAGACCTCTGATCTCATCCGGCGTGAGTACCACATCGCGAACGAGCAGGCCAAGCCCACGCGCCGCCGCTGCCATCAGTGATGGGGGTATGTGGACGATCGGCGAGCGAGCGTTTACCGCGCTGCGGAC
>JBKPIV010000075.1:0-8854 GCA_046730395.1 Actinomycetota bacterium
TGGCAGAGCCGGATGCTCGAGGCCAAGGCCAAAGGTAATAGGCAGACGACATGGGCCTCTGCCTTTATCACTCGTTCATTCGTGCGTGGCTCACCTCTGCGATGCCGAAAACCCAAACCATTCCCGAAGCCTGGCGGCGCCAGCCGACGGGGGCGGGGAAGGGGGGCGCTCTGTGTGCGCGTACGTATATACATATAAATCGAGAGCCGGAGCTGCGGCCCAAAACCGTCGCGAGCTATCGCTGGCAGCTCTCGAATCACCTGCTCGTCCACTTCGCTGACTATCCGCTCTCGGCGATCACCGCCGAAGCCATCGACGGCTTCAAGGCGGCGAAGCTGCGCGAGGGGGTGATCGGGCCGAACCAGATCAACAAGATGCTCGGGCTGCTCGGGTCGATCCTCAAGGTGGCGAGGCGGTACGGCTACCTAGAGTCGAATCCGCTCGACGACGTTGATCGCCTGAAGCGCACGAGGCCGAGGCGCCCGACGATCGAGCCAGAGCAGCTCCCGGCGCTGCTCGACGCGGCCGGACGCCTGCGGCCGATCCTGGCAACGCTCGCGGGTGCCGGCCTGCGGAACGGCGAAGCATGCGCGCTCGAATGGCCCGATGTGAGGCTGGCCACCGGGACGGTTGTGGTGTGCGCCGCCAAGACCGACGCTGGCATGCGCGAGGTTGATCTGCCGCTCGCACTTCGGGAGGAGCTGAGCGACCTCAAGGTAAGGGCCGAGCGACGACTCACTCCGGAGCGACTGGGAGCCATCCCTCCGCTCGTCCCGCAGAGCGAGACGCTCGGCCCTGGTCGTTCTCCGCCGACGCGTATCAGGCCGAACCGCTCGACCAATTGTGAGCCCGCTCGCTGCGCGCAGCGGCATACGCCCGACACCCAATCAGTCGTTCGCGGCCCGGTCGCAGGCCAAGCGGATCGCGGCGCCCGCTCCGCTTTGCCCTACGGGCTCAGCTCCGCGGGCGGGCTACCCCGTCTGGGGAGGGCCCGTTTTCAACCAGCCTCGACACCCAGACCGGACCGCTCTGTCCTGATTGGTTGCCATGGCTCCGATGAGCGAGAATGCTCTCCTCGGACGTCGTCAGGTGTCTGTGGCTACATCTAGGGCCAGCCAGCATCAAACCTCAATGGACGCAACCCAGAAGGTGAATGTCGCACCGCCTCAGGCGGAGCCACCACGCGAGGACATGGGGTGGATCCCCGGCGGCGAGTTTCGGATGGGCTCAGAGGACTTCTATCCGGAGGAGGCCCCCGTTCACCAGGTTCGCGTCGACGGCTTCTGGATCGACCGTCATCCGGTGACCAACGCGCAGTACGCGAGCTTCGTCTCTGAGACCGGTTACGAGACGGTTGCCGAGCGGCCGCTTGCCCACCCGGGGGCGCGCGGCGGCGCCGCTCGCGCGGACCCTAGGAGTCCGCGCTAGCTGCGGACGAGCTCGCGGTCGGGCTCCTCGGGCTCGAGCTTCCGCTCAGGCTCGTTGGGCTCGGGCTGGGTCGAGGAAACCCAGCGGAGGCGCTCCGCCTCGCGCTCTTGCTCCCGCTCGCGGCGCTCGCGCTCCCATTGCTCGCGCTCGTTCTTCGACCAGCACATGCTGAGCCTCCTTGTCGCGACTGCAGAAACACACACGGTAGCGCGGACAGGTGTTCCAGCTCGAAGGGGTTCGATTTGTGAGTGAGCCCGAACCGGCGCGGATCGGCATCCCGGTCCAGATACTCGCCTCGCAAGTGAAGGAGGGTCCGGATACGGGACCTGATCCGCAGGTTCCGGTGGGCCGTCGGGTCGAGTGACCGCGTCGTGGCCGAGCGGCCGTGCAAGATCAGCTTGAGCGGATGAGGGTCGGGGCGAGTCAATGCGGATGGTCGCCCGGCGTACAGTCCGGGCCGCCTACGCGCGGCGCTCAGGACCCGCGGGCGCCCACAGCGAGCCGTCGCCCGCCGGCTGGCGCTCGGCGCGTCCCTCGCCGGTGGCCGTGATGAGCGCGGCCTCGACGCCGTCCGGGTCAGGTACGCCGAGGTGCTCGGTCATCACGGCAGCCACCTCGGCTGTCGTCAGGGCGTAGGAGAACCCGCGGAGCACCTCGACCGGGTCCTCGGCGGGTGGCCGGCGCTCGAGAGTGGGATCCAGGTTGGCGATCGCGACGTCGTAGGCCTCGAGCGGCTGAAAGCCACCGGCCTCCAGCCTTTGCCCGTCGGGCCCGTCGAAGATCAGCGACGGCGCCGTGTAGCGCACCGCGCCGTCGGTGTCCGCCGCCCGACCCTGGAACTCGGTGGGGGATCCGGCCGCCGCGCGCGCACGCTCGCGGTCGCTCTCGTAGACGGCCACGACCTCGGGGTCGTCGATGCGTCCGACGATGGCCTCGGCGTCGAGGCCCTGGACGCCCCCGAGCGCCGAGCGCAGCGTTTCCGCGGCGTCCAGGGTGCCGGTCGTCGTGAACTGTGCGAGCTGCAGCGCCCGCAGCGCCGCATCCTCGAGGCCGGGAGCGGACAATCGCGCGGCCACGATCGCGCGGCAGGCCGGAGAGGTGGCGCTCAGCCGCGCCTTCGGCGTGATCTGAAAGGGCATTCCGAAGCGGCGAAAGCGCCCATAGCTAATCGCCGATCGCGTCGGCGTGTAGCCGCGCGCGGCGTACTGCGCGGCGTCCTCCGTGAGCCCGATCATCACGAGCGTCCAGCGCAGCTGGTCGCCGTAGCGCCACCTCAGGGTCGTGTGGGCCGGCCAGGCGGAGTAGGCCCACGGGCAACCCGGGTCGGTGAAATGGGTGACCTCGATCACGGCATTGATGGTTGCAGTTGGCGTCCGAGCCAGGAGCGGCGAAGGGCGCGGGACGGCGGCCGCCGGGGTGGCTACAGCAGGCCCGCCAGCCCTGAGCCAGGCGGGTTTCGCGGAGAGCGACAAGCGTTGGCACGGTGCCCCGAACGTGCAGCCCGGGCCGCGCGACCAGGCTCTCGCAGCCTGTTAGCTCGCGATGGTGAGCGTCTCAGCGACACGAGCGAAGCGCGGATGCCAGATCGTGCACTCCGTCGATGACGACGCCCCGAGCTGGTAATTGTCTCGGCCCGATGGCGCACCAGCCGCTGACCGCCGAGGAGGTTCTCGAGCGGCTCGCCTTTGCCCGTACCAGAAAGGAGCAGCTCATCGGACTCAACGGCGGCGATCTTCGTGGTGCCGATCCCCACTACCGCCAGCAACTCGTACAGGAGTTCTTCTTCCACCTCGGTGGTGCCATCGACGTGCTCGCACAATTGGTGAACGAAGCGCGGAACCTCGGCCTAGAGGACGCCGCGTCACCGACGATCTCGTGCGCCACCTCGAGGACTCCGAGCTCGAGCGGATTCGCCGCGAGGTCGCGGACGACCGCTGGTTTTACGAGCAGGGGCGGCCCGGGCTGTCCAGCGAGCTGTTCGAGCGCGTGGCCCTGGGGGACGATTTCGTCGACTTCCTGACGCTGGTGGCGTACGAGCACCTCGAGTGCGCATCCGGACGGTCTGTCGCCGTTCCTTCCCGGCACTGCCTCTCGCCGGCTCACCCGCACCGACCATGGGTGCGCTGGGTGCGCAACAAATCGCGCTAAAGCCCTAGGACGAGTCGCCATACGTTTCGTATCACATTCGCTCGTACTCGTAGAACCCCCGGCCTGTCTTGCGCCCGAGCAGCCCGGCCTCGACCATGCGGCGAAGCAGGGGCGGGGGGACCGTCGCTTGATCGCGGAACTCCTGGTGCAGCGACTCCGCGACCGCCTCGAGCACGTCGAGCCCGACCAGATCGGCCAGCGCGAGGGGGCCCATCGGGTGTGCGCACCCGAGGACCATTCCCTGGTCGATGTCCTCCTTGGACGCGAATCCGGACTCATACATCCGGATCGCCGCCAGCAGGTAGGGGACGAGCAGCGCGTTGACCACGAACCCGGCGCGGTCCTCGGAGTCGATCGTCTGCTTGCCGAGCCGAGCGGTGACGAACGAACGCGCTGTGGCCAGCGTCTCCTCCCCAGTCATGATCGAGCGCACCACCTCCACCAGGGGCAGGACGGGAACCGGGTTGAAGAAGTGAAGGCCAAGGATGCGGTCCGGACGGCCGGTGGCCGCTGCCAGCTTCATGATCGGCACCGACGAGGTGTTCGTGGCCAGAAAGCTCGCCTCCGGGAGCAGCTCGTCGAGCCGCGCGAAGAGCTCCCGCTTTGCCTCCTCGTCCTCGGTGATCGCCTCGATCGCGACGTCGGCGCCGGCGGCATCGCCGAGGTCGGCGCTCAGCTCGATCCGCCCCTTGGCGGCCTCGACCTCGGCGGCGTCGGCCTTTCCGGTCGCGACCGCCCGTCGAAGCGATCGCGCGATCGCGTCGCGCGCTCGCCCCGCGCGCCCCTCGTCTACCTCGACCACCGTGACATCGAGCCCGGCGCGCGCGCAGACCTCCGCGATTCCGGCGCCCATGACGCCGCCCCCGACCACCGCGACCCGCTTGATCTCGTTGCCCCGGCTCATGCGCGCATCGGGCCGCCACCTCCGAGAGTCGCGAATCGGCTCACCCGCTCGGCCTCTGCGCCCTCCACGCCGATGAGCGCCTTGAAACGCCGATTCGGCGCGATGCCCTTTGTCCCGAGCGTATCGACCGCGGCGTGACCTCGATCCACGCATCGAAATTATGGCCGGAAGGGCCGAGGTCGACCGCCATCGGGATCGGCTCGCCTAGGCGTCCCAGCTCGGCCTTGACCAGCTGGTCGCGGGGCGTAATGTCACCCTCGGAGCGAAAGGAGGGCCCATGCCGCAGTTCAGCGAGAGCATCGAGATCAAGCGATCGCCCGAGGAGGTCTGGCAGGCGATCTCAACCCCCGAGCGCTGGCTCGAGGGCTACCTCGAGAGCCGGCAGCGCTCGCCGGAGTACCCAGCGGCCGGGGCAACTGATGAGCGGCTGTATCGGACCCGCATGAAGGAAGAGGTGAGGGCGCGGATCACCCGCTCGGAGGCGCCGAGCTCGCTCGTGGAGGAACAAGAGGGGAAGACCTTCTCCCGCCGCGCGCGCTACAGCCTCAGCCCGTCCGCCACTGGGACACATGTGCAGGTCGACGACGACTTCACGTTGAAGGGCGTAGCGAAGCTTGCCGCGCCGCTTGCGTCGCGCGACGTCAAGGGGCGCTGGGCGCGGTCGCTGCAGAGGCTCAAGGCGGTCGTGGAGGAGCACGAGTAGGGCTGTATCGCAACGACTGCCGCGACTGAAGGAGCTGCTCGAGAGCGGCGTTTGATGCGTCGCCAGCAGTCTGGCCGCCGCCGCGAGACCGTCCGTGATCCAGCCGCGCGATCGGCGTGCGATCGGGACTTCAGGCGACAGCGCCGCGGTTCCGCGTCCATTTTCGGTCAGCTCCGCGGGCGCCGCCCGGCCTTTCGCCCGCCTCTAGGTCCAAGAAAGGTTCGGTGTGCAGGCTCTTTCCGTTGAGAGCGGAGGGGGAGGGATTCGAACCCTCGACACGCCTTTACGACGTGTAACGGTTTTCGAGACTTTTGCATGGTCTCGCATACCGTTTCAGTCGCGCCGTGGCGCCTTCGCCACGAGTGCAATCCAGGGGTAATCCGCGGGCGTCGCCAGCGGTCTGGCCGCCCCTGCGAGATCCGCCTGATCCGGCCGCCGCGCGATCGGCACGCGATCGGGACTTCAGGCGAGAGCGCGCGGTTCCGCGTCCACTTTCGCTCAGCTGCGCCACCTCCTGGCGCTTGGCTCGGAGCCGGTGGTCGGGCTCTCGCTCGTGCCCAGGAGGGGGCGTCCTCAAGCCCGCCGCCGATCGCGACACGCAGCTCGCGAATCCCAGCCCCGAGCGGCTGCCGAAGACGGCCGCTCGCTGGGGGCTGACTCGAAGCAAGACGGCAAGGGCGAGGAAAGAGGAGGTGAATGGGATCCTCAAGCCCGGCGAACGACCGGCGATCGTTCCCCTCGCATCCTCAAGGCGTTGGAGCGCGATCCTAGATTCCCCAGTGAAGCTCAAGGCCGAGGCGAATCTCGCAGTGGCGACCCCGGTCGCGGCCGTGGCCGCCCGCGCAGAGGTCGCGCCTTGGCCCGCCATCGAGGTGATCGTCGCCGGCGGCCCCGGTGAGGAGGTCGCGTCCGCCTCCCCCCACCGCCCCCGAGGGGCTGGCCGCGAACGAATCGCCATATAGGTAGTCGGGCCCGGCGAGGCCGTGGAGCCGGTCCCTCCCACCGCCGATCGCGGTGCCGCTCACCGTGTAGCTGTCGCCGACGATCGAGTCGTGCCTGGGACCACCGTTCAAGATGTCGTTGCCGCCGCCGATCGCCCTCCCGTGAGGCGCGTAGCTGTCGCCGATCACGAGGTCGCGGCCCGCCTCCCCGTTGAGCTTGTCCCGGGCTCCGCCTCTCGCGGTTCCCGCGCCGCTCACGGCAAGGTCGCCGACCAGGATGTCGTCGCCCTTCGAGCCCTTGAGGAGGTCGTGGCCGCGGCCACCGACCAGGAAGTCGTCGCCGCGCGCGCCGCCGAGGGCATCGTCACCGCCGTTGCCGCAGATCGTGTCGTTGCCGCCGCCGCCCTCGATCTCGTCATCGCCGCCCAGGCCGACGATCACGTCGGCGTGGGGGGTGCCAACGATGTGGTTGGCGCGCTTGGTACCGACGATCGTCGCCCTCTTTCCCATGCAGGTGGGGCGAGCTGCGGCCGATGACTGCGCGGCGATCACCGCCAGCCCGCCGAGCCCGAGCGCGATCGCGGCCGAGACTTGGATGGAGCGAATCGTCATGGTCGAGATCGAGTGGCCTCGTTGCCGGTGACGTGGCTCGGCAGCCTAGTCACTGCGCGCGGCAGTAACGTAGGTTCGTCGGCGGCCGCTGAGGCGGCGAGAGTGCCTACCAGGGAAGAGGCACGACCTGCTCGCAGCCAGGCTGGCCGATCACCTCTCGATGGTGAAGGCAGCAACCCCGACGCCAACCGGCGGGGGAAGGACCTTTGCGCCGGTAAGGCCGGCGGCAATACGGTCGCAAACCGCTGCGCCCTCTATCGCCGGGTGTGGAAGGTCCTCAAGGTTGAGGAGCCGCCGCCGAGGCTGGCGGGCTAGGGGCCGAGTGGCCAAACGCAGTCGAGCAAAGCGATAGCCGCGCGACCCGGATCGCCCTGACGCCCAACCGTCCCGTCGCCGAGGTGACGCGCCCGCCACGGACGAGGGTGGCTTCTGCTCCCATCACAACGACCCTTGTCGGAGCCACCATGGGCGGCGTGTCCGGCCGTCCCGACGGACGACGATCAGCGGGCGGCTCCGCGCGGCTCTGGTTGGATCAGGCTCGCACAGGGGCCGGCTAAACGAGGTCGGTCTCGGCCTCGATCCGCCCCGACTTGGCCGCGGCGGCGAGCGCCCGGTAGTCGAGTTCGTTCTGGTCCGCGTAGCGCTCTGAGAATTCGGCGATCGCCCGATCGAAGGCCTCGCCCCTGCCGAGGTAGGCGCCGATCGCGATCCGGTCGCCGGACCGTGCGTGGGCTCGGGCCAGGGTCCAGCCGCAGACCCGCCCGTAGATCGCCAGCCCTTCCGGCGACAGGGTGTCAACGTCTATCGAGCCCTTTCCGTCCCAGAGCTGGCGCACGTAGAAGTCGCGCTCCTGGCCGTCGTACTCGAGCGCCGGAAGCCAGCCGAGGAGGATGTCGCTTGCCGCCTGCATCAGCCACTGGCCCTCGACCACCCGCTTGCCGTGGTTACCGTACTTGCTCCTTCCGGCGTAGGGTTCGAGCACCGAGGCCTCCGCCTCCTTGGCTTGCATGAGGAGGGGGTCTTGCCCGTCGCGGCCCATCATCAGCACCGCCCAGGCGCGCGTTCCGACGCTTCCGACCCCGACCACTTTGCGCGCTAAGTCGACGAATCGGTAGCTGTCGAAGAGGTGGCGGCGGTCCCCCGTGAGGCTCTCGCGGTACCCGCGGAGCAGCTCCAGGATCCGCTCCTCGAGGCCGTGCCGCTGAGCCTCGGAGAGGAGCTCCCGCACCGGGACCACGAGCGGCGGATCGCTGACGATTTGCGGCTCCTCATCAACCACCCGGACGAGGCGATCGAAGGCCCTGAGGCTGTCCTTCTTGGCGGCCTTAGCCGCGGTCCTCCTCGCCACCCTCAATTCCCTGCGGTCGGCCACCTTGGCCAGCTCGGCGAGCAGTTGGTCGACGTCGAGGCGCGCATACCAGACGTCGAGGTTCCGCATCTCGGTGAACTTCCGCATCGCCTCGCGGTACTCCCGCGCCGCGCTCAGAACGGCGGCGCGAGTCTCCTTCGGAGTGAAGTCGCGGTCGCGCCCAGCGATCGCGAAGCTCGCCGCGAGCCGTTTGACATCCCATTCCCAAGGCCCCGGCAGGGTCTCGTCGAAGTCGTTGACGTCCCACACCAGGCGGCGATCGGGGGCGGCGAAGACACCGAAGTTCGAGAGATGGGCGTCGCCGCAGAGCTGGACCCGGAAACCGGACTGGGGGGTGTTCGCCAGGTCCATGGCCATGATCGCCGCCCCGCCGCGAAAGAAGGCGAAGGGCGAGGCCAGCATCCGCCCGTACCGGATCGGAACAAGCTCTGGGATCCGGCTCTTCGCCTGGTCCTCGAGCACCTCCACCGGATCGCGGCGGTCGGCTCCCGGCTCCCATTCCCCGTGACTAGAGCGAGCAGCCTTCTGGCGCGCCGCCTTGCCCGTGGCTGCCCGTTCATCTGCTGAGCCAACCGCGCCTAACGGGGAGGATTCGGTGCGCTCGGAGGGCATGTCCGGCATTTCCGGCGGCGTGAGGTTCTCCTCTCACGCCGAAGACGCTCGGGTCCATTTAAGCCGAGTTACGCCGGACGCGGCGGAGCGGGGCGCTGGCCGGCGACTGGATGAGATCCACGCCCGATAGCGCGACC
>JBKPIV010000076.1:0-9990 GCA_046730395.1 Actinomycetota bacterium
AGGCCGGCCTCCTGCAGCGCCTGCCAGACCTTGTCCGAGGTCACCGGCATCTCGAGGTTCCGAACGCCCGCGTGAGCGAGCGCGTCGACGACGGCATTGACGTACGCGGCGGGCGACCCGACGGTCGCCGACTCGCCGACACCCTTTGCGCCGATCGGGTGGTGCGGTGAGGGCGTGACCGTCTCGCCGAGCTCAAACGAAGGCGTCTCCCAGGAGGTCGGGAGCAGGTAGTCCGTGAAGTTGGAGCCGATGCAGTTGCCCTCCTCGTCGAACGTGATCAGCTCCATCGCAGCAATGCCGTAGCCCTCGGTGAGGCCGCCCATGATCTGACCCTCGACGATCATCGGGTTGATCCGCACGCCGCAGTCGTCCACGGCTACGACGCGCTGGACCTTCCACGCGCCGGTGCCGCGGTCGACCTCGACCACGACGGCGTAGCTGCCGAACGGGAAGGTCATGTTCGGCGGGTCGTAGTAGTGGACCCCCTCGAGGCCCGCCTCCAGCCCCTCGGGCAGGTCGGTGTAGGCGGCGAACGCCACGTCCTGGATCGTCTTGGCGCGATCGGGCGCTCCCTTGACGGAGAAGTGGTCGCGTTCCCACTCGAGGTCGTCCTCGGCCGCCTCGAGCAGATGGGCGGCGATCGTCCGCGCCTTGTCGCGCAGCTTGCGTGCGATCACCGCGGTTGCGGCTCCGGCGACCGGGGTCGAACGGCTCGCGTACGTGCCGAGGCCGTAGGGAGTGTTGTCGGTGTCGCCCTCCTGGACCTCGATGTCTTCGTAGGGGATTCCGAGCTCCTCGGCGACGATCTGGGCGAAGGTCGTCTCGTGCCCCTGGCCTTGCGACTTGACGCCGAGCTTGAGGATGGCCTTGCCGGTGGGATGGACGCGCAGCTCCGCCGAGTCGAACATCCGGAGACCGGCGATGTCGTACTCCTTGCCGTGGCCCGCGCCGACCACCTCGGTGAACGAGGCGAGCCCGATCCCGATCAGCTTGCCCTGCTCCCGGGCCTCGGCCTGCTCCTTGCGCAGGTCCTCGTAGCCGAGCTTCTCGAGCGCGAGCCGGAGAGCCTTCTCGTAGTCACCCGAGTCGTAGACGAAGCCGGTCGCCGACTCGTACGGGAACTGGTCCGGCTTGATGAAGTTCTGCACCCGGAACTCCGCCGGGTCGACCCCGAGCTCGTGCGCGGCGACGTCGACCAGGCGCTCGATCAGGTAGGAGGCCTCGGTGACCCGGAAGGAGCAGCGGTAGGCGACCCCACCCGGAGCCTTGTTCGTGTAGGCGCCGTCGCCCTGGACGTGCGCGGTGGGGATGTCGTACGAGCCGGTGACGACGTGGAAGAGCCCGATTCTGAGCTTCGACGGCTGCGCGTCGGCGTAGAACGCGCCTTCATCCGCCTCCAGCGAGGCACGGAGTCCAACGATCCTGCCGTCCGTGACGGCGAGCTCGCCGTGCATGTGGTAATCCCGGGCGAAGCCGGTCGAGATCAGGTTCCCGGTCCGGTCCTCGATCCACTTCACCGGCCGGCCGAGCAGGAGCGATGCCGCTGTCGCGACCACGTAGCCCGGGTAGATCGGCACCTTGTTGCCGAAGCCGCCGCCGATGTCGGGCGAGACGATCCGGATGTTCTGCTCGGGGAGGCCGGCCACGAGCGCGAACAGCGTCCTGTGCGCGTGCGGGGCCTGTGAGGTCATATAGATTGTGGCCTTGCCGGTCGCCGGGTTGACGTCGGCGACACAACCGCAGCACTCGAGTGGCGCCGGGTGGCAGCGTGGATAGTGGGTGTCGAGCGCGACGACCGTGTCGGCTTCGGCGAAGGCGCGGTCGGTGGCCTCCTTGTCGCCCGTCTCCCAGTGGTAGATGTGGTTGGAGTCCTGATCGTCCTTGTCGTCGCGGATTACGGGCGCGTCCTGCTGGAGGGCCTGCTGGGGATTCGTCACGGCCGGCAGGGGCTCGTAATCGACTTCGATCAGCTCGAGGGCGTCCTTGGCGATGTAGGCGGACTCGGCGATGACCGCCGCGACCTCTTGGCCCTGGAAGCGCACCTTGTCGGTAACGAGTACCGCCTGCGTGTCGCCCGACAGCGTTGGCATCCAGGCGAGGTTGTGCTTGGCCATGAGCTCGCCGGTGACGACCGCGACGACGCCGGGGAGCGCCTCCGCACGCGAGGTGTCGATCGTGACGAGGCGCGCGTGCGCGAACGGGCTGCGCAGGAGCTCCATGTGCAGCATCGCGGGGAGCACGACGTCGTCGATGTAGGTGCCCTTGCCGCGGATGAAGCGCTCGTCCTCCTTGCGCTTGACCGAGTGCCCAAGCCCGCGGACCTCCGTGGTCGCCATCTCTACCTCCCCTCGCCCGAGAGCGTGGCTGCAGCGTGATGCACCGCGTTGACGATGTTCTGGTAGCCGGTGCAGCGGCAGATGTTCCCGGACAGCGCCCAGCGAATCTCCTCGTTGGTCGGGTCCGGGTTCTCCTTCAGGAGCGCCGTGGCGGTGAGCATCATCCCGGGGGTGCAGAACCCGCACTGGAGCCCGTGCTCCTCCCGGAAGGCCTCCTGGATCGGGTGCAGCTCGGCGCCTTCGAGCAGGCCTTCGACCGTCGTGATCTCCCGCCCGTCCGCCTGAACCGCGAACACGGTGCACGATTTGACGGGGACGCCGTCGAGCAGAACGGTGCAGGCCCCGCAGCTCGTCGTGTCGCAGCCGAGGTGCGTGCCGGTCAGCCCGAGCGTCTGCCGCAGGAAGTGGACGAGCAGGAGCCGCGGCTCGATCTCTACCGCGCGAGGCTCGCCGTTGACGGTGATGGTTGCTGCGAGCGTGATTCCGGCAGTCGCCGGCTGGACGGCCGTCTCAGTCATGGGTCCTCCGTTCTCCTGCGGCCCGTAGTCCGCGCTCCACGAATACCCGAACCACGCTTCGCTTGTACTCGGCGCTGCCGCGAACGTCATCGCGTGGCTCAGCCGCCTCTGCGGCGAGTCGTGCGGCGTCCCGGATCGCGTCCTCGTCGAGCTCCCGGCCTGCGAGCGACTCCTCGGCGGAGGTCGCCTTCAGGCTCGAGGAGCCGACCCCGGTGAGCGCGATTCCGGCGCGCCCGACCGTGCCGTTCGCGAACGAGACGTGAACCGCCGCGCCGACCGTGGCGAAATCGCCCACCTTGCGCTCGAGCTTCAGATACGTGCCCGCCGAGTCCGGGCCCGGATCGCGAACCCGCACCTCAGTGATCACCTCGGTGGGCTCGACGGCGGTGGTGAACGGCCCCTGGAAGAATTCCTCGATCGGAATCGTCCGCGTCCCCCCGGAACCGCGCACCACGACGTCGGCGCCGACCGCGAGCATCACGGAACCCCAGTCGCCCTGTGGGTCGGCGTGCGCGAGCGAGCCGCAGACCGTTCCGAGGTTGCGCACGATCGGATCCGAGATCAGCGGCGCGGCGGCACCGAGAGCCCCGAAGCGTCCGCGCAGGAGTTCGGAGCGCTCGCAGCTCTTGTGCCTCACGAGCGCGCCGATGCGCAGGCCTCCGTCCTCCTCCGCGAGCGTGTCCAACCCTTCCACCGCGTTGATGTCCACGAGCGCTCGCGGGGCGGCGAACCTGAGCTTCATCAGTGGGATCAGGCTCTGGCCGCCGGCGAGGATCTTAGCCTCGCCGTCCTTGCGCTCGAGGATCTCGAGCGCCTCGCCGAGCGTCGCCGGAGCGAAGTACTCGAACCTGGCGGGATACACGAACAGACCTCCCTTCGCGCACGGAGCTTGTCGCTGGTCCCAGCGCGAAACGATACGCCTCGCCTTTGCCGGTTGCCACGTCCTACGGTGAGCCAGGCCGTTCGGATCGACGGTCGCTCGGCGGCGCGCTACCGTGTTCTCGCGCACGCGAAAGGAGGGTCAGCATGTGCTGGTCGAAGTACGAGCGTGAGCAGTGGGAGCGCGAGCGGCGCGAGGCCGAGCTGGAGGCCGAGCGGCTCCGCTTCATCTCCACGACCGAGCCCACTGCGGCCGAGCCTGAGCCGGACGAGGCCGACGAGCGCGAGACGGAGCTCGTCCACAGTTAGCGCCGGCGAGTCTTATCCCCGCCTACGGCCGCCCGCGCCGGTCGCGGGCGGCCGTCTAGTTAAGCGCGTCCGCACCGAGGCCATGCGCCCCTTCGACTCGGCGCGCCTGGCTCCGGCTGCGGGGCTGAGGATGCTCTCGTGGCCGTCGTCCCAGTGGACGCGGCAGCGAAGCGGCTGTTCCCGCAGGATCTCCTCGATCACCCCGTGCCGCGCCACCTGCGAAGTCCGCTCGGCCTCGACCACGACGCGGTCTCCAACTTTCGTGCTCATCGCTCCTCCTTAAAGATCTCCTACACCACGCCGGCGGGACGTGCCCTCGCCGAGGCAAGGTTAGCCCTGCTCGCGCCGGTGGGCGGCCGCGAGCTTCGGCAGAGCGGACTCGGCGATCGCCTCCGGCGGGATCACGACCACCCGCGCCGGGGTCGTCGCCCACAGCGTCGCCGTCCGCTTGCCGCCCTCGAGGAGCGCTCGCTCGCCGATCAGCGCGCCCGGGCCGATCTCGGCGACCTCGTCGCCGTCGACCTCGACGTCGAGCAGCCCGTCCAGCAGTAGGAAGAGCTCGCGTCCCTCCTCGCCCTGATGCACGAGGGCCTCTCCCGCCTCGAGCCGGCGCCGCTTGAGCTTCGCACCGTCGCGCATGAGCGAGGCCGACAGCTCGCGCTCCAGCTCCGACTCGACAGCGCCGACGAGCGCCGGAGAGTCCTCCTTGCCCCACGGCGTGTTCGGCCCGTGCGAGTCGCGGTACCAGCGCTCGAAGTCGATCGTGCCCGACTTCTCCACCAGGTTTCCGTGCAGGTCGTAGATCCAGTGCCGCGGAAAGGGGCTCGCACCTGCGACTGTGTGCTCGGAGCTGCCGTCGGCATGGATCGTGAGCTGGAGCGTCGTCCACGCCAAGGCCGACTTGATGCGCATGAACGGCTTGCCGCTCACCCGGCGCGGAGCGGGCAGGCCCACGTGCCCGCCGGCGGACTGTACGAACCTGACCCAGCCGTCGCCGACCTCGGGCTTGCTCTGAAGCAACGGGTATTGGACGGACGCAAAGGCGAGCTCCCGGCGCCCGAGCTTCAGGCGGGTGACGCCGATGCGGCCGTGGCCGGAATAGCCGTGGCCCGTGATGGTGCCGTCGTCGTCGACCTCGATCCAGGCGGCGAGCTCGTTGGCCTCGCGAAACAGGTCGTGCTCGTGCATCGCCTCGAGGTCGACGATCCGGTCCGGCGGCGGCTCGTCGTAGTGGGCGATGCCCAGCTCGAACGGCAGCTTTGGCATCCCGGAGATCGCCTCCGAGGGGATCCACGTGATCGAAGTGACGGACGACTCAATGCGCATTCGGCCTCCCTCGGCGCGTTTCGACCACGTTAAACCGCGCTGAGGCGCCGGTCTAGTCTGATCCCGAGCAGCTGAAAGCCGGTCGCCGATCACATCTCGGCGTGGCTACGGAGGTCGAGGCGACCTGGGCTCGGCTAGGCCGGGTTTTCGCTGCCGCTGCTCTTCTTCTTGCGCCAGAAGGTCAGCGCCCCGACCGCGCCGGCGACGCTGACAGCGATCAGCGATTTCTTCTGCCGGCTGCCTTCGCCCGACGACGGCTTGACGCGCCTCGCCTTCATCTTCGCGGTGCGCTTGCTCACCTGCCAGACGCCCCAGCCGAGGACCGCGTTACGGCGGTTGATGATGCTCACGCCCGGTGTTGTAGCAGCTAGGGCTTGGTCTTGCCGTTCGCCTTGCCATCAACCGCCGCGGACGGGACGGGCGGAGGAGGAGGTGGCGTCTTGTCCTTCTGCCCTCGTGTCGGCGGCGGCTCGTGCCGCTTGGGCGGCGGCGTCCGGTGCTGGTGTGACGGCCTCGTCGTTTTCTTCTTCGCCCGCGGCGCCGGTGTAGCCGGATGCAGCTTGCGGTCCACCTGTCCACGGGCGCGTGAGGGCGGCAGTGGACTGACCTCCTTGGCGGGCGTGGCCTTCGCCTTGGCCAGGCCGGGCGGAATCGAGGGACGGACGAACGCCGGGGTCGCGTTCTTCGTCTGCGCGTGGATCGCGCTCCGGGCCTTGATGGCTCGTGGGCGGTAGGGCTGCTGGTCGATCCCGCGGAGCTGTGCCGGTGCGGACCAGGTCGCGGCGGGCGTCGCCGCGACGTGTTGGGGAGCCTTCGTCTGCGCCGCCGCGCGGGTCGAGGGCGGATGCCAGATGCCGTGCTTGACGCCCTCGTAGCCGGCCCCGCTCGCAAGCAGCGCACCCGCGCCGACCGCAGCGGCCTTGACCGCGAGGCCGCTGCCCACCGCCGCGCCGCCACCGCCGCCGAAGAGCGAGGCGAGCGACTGCGGGAGCGGGATCACCGCGAGCGACTTGAGCGCGCCGCGCTGGGCCCGCTGGCTGCGGGCGAAGCGGGCGCAGTCCTCGCACTCGCGCAGGTGGGCGCGCAGGGCTCCTCGCTCCTTGCGAGGTAGGCGCCCGTCGAGCTGCTTCGAGATTGCGAGCTCCGCCTCGTTGCAGGTGAAACCCTCTTCCAGCTGCTCGCGCAACGCGCGGCGGGCGCGGAAGATCAGTGTCTCGACCGCGCTCGTGGAGACCTCGAGGATCTCGGCGATCTCCTGGTAGCTGCGGCCCTCGAGCTCCCGCATGACGAGCGCCGAGCGCTGGTTGAACGCGAGGTGGCCCATAGCGCGGCGGATGTCGTCTGCGCTGATCCGGTCGTCGTCGACGACGGTGTCGGCGAGGTCGTCCTCGAATGCGACCTCGGTCGGCCGCCGCTGGCTCTGGCGGAAGCGCTGACGGCAGACATTGTGCGCGATCGCGATCAGCCAGTTCTGCGGCGACCGCGGGCGCTCGCCGCGCTCGTAGGCGCGGTAGGCGTTGAGGAAGGTTGTTTGGGTGACGTCCTCGGCGTCGGCCTGGTTCCGGAGAACGACGAGGGCGTAGCGGTAGACGTCGCCGGCGTGCTTGCGGTAGAGCCGCTCGAACGCTCGGTCGGCACGGGGCTTTTGCGCCAGAATTGGCGTCACGCCTGAAACGATGCCTGATAGCGGCAACTCTTGCACCGCGCCAAAGGGTTATTTGTGGATCGGCGGCGGTGGGAGGGTCGGTGTCGTCACGGTTTGCGTAGGCGGCGGTAGGGTCGGTGGCAGCGGTGGGAGGAGCTTGGTGACGGGCGACGTGGCCTGTGTGACCGGCGCCGCGACGGGGGCTACAACCTGCGTGACGGGGGCTATCACCTGCGTGACCGGGGCCACGAGCTGCGTTACGGGCGCCGCCACCTGCGTGACCGGGGCCACGAGCTTCGTCAGGGGGGCGGAGGCCGTCGTCGCAGTGTTTTGGACCGTGGCCAGCGGGGCGGCGCCGGTGGCTCCCGGTGCTGACCGCAAGGAGCCGAGCGCGGGCGCCGGGGAGCCGGGGGCGTTGGCCGTCGGCTCTGTCGGCTGAGTTCCGGCTGTGCCCGGTTTCGCCGCGGCGCTCCGATCTGCGCGGCTGCGGGCGGTGCGTTGCTGCGCCGCGCCGGGGCCTTGGGCTGCGGCGGCCGCCGAAAGCTCCTGCGCCAGGCCCGCGGGAGCGCTCGCCGGGCGGTTTGACTGGGCAACGGCCCGGACGCTCTGGTATCCGACGCCGGCCGTGAGGGCACCCGCCGCAACGACTGCCGCGGCTTTGAGGAGGACGTCCGCGCCGAGCGCCGCTCCTCCGGCTGCGGCGCCCCCTCCTCCGGCTCCGAGCAGCGACGAGAGCGAGAGCGATCCGGGCAACGGAACCGTCGTGAGGACACCAAGCGAGCTCTTGTGGAGGCGGAGTCGCTGCCGAGCGCGAAAGAGGAGCGCCTCGACAGCGCTCACCGAGAGGTCGAGCACGCCGGCGATCTCCTGGTAGCTGCGTCCCTCGAGCTCGCGCATCACGAGGGCGGCGCGCTGGTTGAACGAGAGGGTCGCGAGCGCCCGCAGCACCTGGTCGAGGTCGGGCTTCTCGTCGCTCGGTGCGACCGGTTCAGGTGCGTCCTCGAGGGCGACCTCGCTCGGGCGACTGTTTGCCTGGCGCCAGCGCATCCGGCAGACGTTGTGCGCAATCGCGATCAGCCAGTTGTGGGGCCGGTGAGGACGCTCGCCGCGCTGGAGCGCGCGGTAGGCGTTGAGGAAGGTCGTCTGAGTGACGTCCTCGGCATCGGAGGGGTTCGTTACCAACGCCAGGGCGTACTGGTAGACCTCGCGCGCGTGCCGGCGGTAGAGCAGCTCGAACGCGGGGTCGGCCGATTCCTTCGCCGGGGTCCTGACCCGCTTCAAGGACGTCCGTAGTGCAGGCGTCGCTACGCGGGAGGCCTCCATGGGAGTAAAACGTACCGTCTCTCAGCGCGGATACGGGGCGCTTTGGCCCTGTCCGGAAGGCACGTGGCTCAGGCTCGCGCGGGCGCCCTGCGTTTGTTCGGCAGATGAATCGCGCGGCCGAGCGCGACGAGCCCGGCTTCCTTGATCGCCTCCGAGAGCGTCGGGTGGGCCGCCATCCCGTCCGCGACCGTCTCGACGGTAGCCTCGGCGTCGAGCGCCACCACGCCCGCCTCGATCAGGTCGGTCACGTGCGGTCCGACCATTACGAGGCCGAGCAGCTCGCCGTAGCGAGTCTCGTGGATCGACTTCACCCAGCCGACGGTCTCGTTCTGCATCACGGCACGGGCGTTCGCAACCCACGGGAACATGCCAGTGGCGACGTCGTCCCCGTGCTGCTCGCGCGCCTCCGCCTCGGTCAGGCCGACGCCGGCGATCTCCGGGTCGGTGTAGATCGGCCGCGGCACGCCACGGTTGTCGACGATCACGTCGTGGCCGAGCGCGTTCTCGGCGGCGACCTCGCCCTCGCGGAAAGCGGTGTGGGCGAGCTGCCAGTACCCCGCACAGTCGCCGACCGCATAGATATGCGGCTGGGTCGTCCGGCGGTGCTCGTCGGCTGCGATACCGGTGCGCCTGTCGAGTTCAACCCCGATCTCCTCCAGCCCGAGGTTCTCGACGGCCGGACCGCGACCCGTAGCGACGAGCATCAGGTCGGCCTCGATCGCGTCGTTGTCGCCGTAATGGACGATGAGCGCTCCGTCCCGGTCCTCGACGCCGGTGCACGTCGTCTCGAGGTGGGCCGTGATCCCACGCCTCTGGAACTGCTTCGCCAGCAGGTTCGCCGCGTCAGCGTCCTCCTGCGGGATCAGCTGCGGGAGCATCTCGATGATCGTCACCTCGGAGCCGAAGCGGCGGAGGATCGAGGCGAACTCGCAGCCGATGATGCCGCCACCGAGCACGACGAGTCGGCGCGGGACCTCGGTCTGCCCCAGGAGCCCCGTCGAGTCGACGCAGCGCGGAGAAGCGAGACCGTCGATCGGCGGTCGAAGCGGATACGAGCCGGTGGCGATGACTGCCTGCTTGAACGTGACGTCCTCGCCGCCGTCGACCGCGATCGTGCTCGCGTCCTTGAAGCGGCCTGAGCCCTTGACCCACTCGACGCCGTTGGCCTTGAAGAGGCTCGCGACGCCCTGGGTCATCTGGTTGACCACGCCGGCCTTCCACGCATTGGCGGCGGCGAAATCAAGGGTCGGCGGGCTCGTCTGGACGCCGAGCTTCGCGAAGGTCTCCTCGGCTTCCTTCAGCGCGAACGCGGTCTGCACCCAGGCTTTGGTCGGGATGCAGCCGACGCGAAGGCAGGTGCCGCCGAGCTCGGGCTCACGGTCGATGCAAATGCTTCGGGCGCCGAGCTGCGCCGCGCGAATGGCGGCCGTGTAGCCACCGGGGCCGCCGCCGAGGACGGCAACGTCACATTCCATCTCTTCGTCTCCTCTTCGCTCGCTCGCTCGCGATCGTAGCTCGCGGCCGCATCTCCCCCGGGCGGGGGTGAGGCGCGCACCCGTGGAGGCCGATCTCCGCTTCGTGCGGCACAAGAAACACCTTCTGACTGCGCTCATCGGCCTCGCCACCGTCGCCGGGTTCACCGTGATGGTGAAGG
>JBKPIV010000077.1:0-33833 GCA_046730395.1 Actinomycetota bacterium
TAGAGCACACGACTGAAAATCGTGGTGTCGGCAGTTCGATTCTGCCCCTCGCCATCCCGGCTCGGGGCTGAACGACTGCCTCCGACGGCTCGCCATCCTGGCTCGCCTCCAGTTCGATTCTGCCCCTCGCCATCCCGGCTCGGGGCTGAACGACTGCCTCCGACGGCTCGCCATCCTGGCTCGCCTCCAGTTCGATTCTGCCCCTCGCCATCCGCGGTGGGCGAGCCAGCATCACCGCTCGCCGAATGACGCGCGGTGCCTTCGCATCTCGTCGTCCTCGGTCGCTCGCGTGCCTCTGGCACGCGTCGCTCCCTGCGTCCTCGATCTGCTTGGCTCCGCGCGCCCTCAGCGCACGCTGACGCCGGCTCGACCACCGCGCTCGGTGCTGAACGACTGCTGCCAGCGGGGGGCGAGGAGTGCCGATGAGTCCGGCGACGTCTCTTCGTCTATGAGTAAGAGAGGAGACGCTTCCCCATCCCGCTCCCGCGCATGGCCTTCGTTCCGCCCGCCCGCCACCTGCTCCGCGCCAAGGACCTGGCCGACGCCCGGTACTTCGAGTCGCTGAGCGTGGATGACCTGGCCGGCGCCGCTGGCCTGTCGCGCGCCCACTTCAGCCGCGAATTCCGCCGGGCGTTCGGCGAGTCGCCGCATGCATACCTGCTTACCCGGCGCCTCGAGCGCGCCGCGGCCCTGCTGCGGAGCACCGACCGCTCGGTGGCCGACATCGCTGTCTCCGTGGGGCTCGCGAGCGTGGGCTCGTTCACGACGAGCTTCAAGCGCGCCTACGGCGTGCCGCCGGCGGCCTACCGCGGAGCGTTCCCGCCCGCGGCGCAGCACGCGCTGATCCCGACGTGCGTGTTGCGCGCCTACGCCCGGCCGCAAAACAGCACGTCTCGAGAAGACAGAAGCGCGGCGCAGCCCTAGGATCGCCCGCGACCGCTTCCTCGAACCAGGAGGACAGAATGTTCCGCATCGCAAACGCCCAGTTGTGGGTGCACGACCAGGACGAGGCGCTCGCCTTCTACACCCAGAAGGTCGGCATGGAGGTGCGCACCGACGTGACCGTCCCCGAGCTGGGCGACTTCCGTTGGCTCACCGTCGGGCCCGCGGGACAGTCCGATGTCGCGATCGTGCTGATGGCCATCCCGGGGCCGCCGGTGATGGACGCCGCGACGGCCGAGCAGGTGAAGGCCCTGATGGCGAAGGGCTTCGCGGGGACGATCTTCCTCACGACCGACGACTGCCAGGCTGCTTACGAGGAGCTCAAGGGCCGCGGCGTCGAGTTCACAGAGCAGCCGGAGGAGCGTCCCTACGGGATCGACTCGGCGTTCCGCGACCCGTCGGGCAACCAGCTCCGGCTCACCGAGGTCCGGGAGGTGGCGGCCTGAGCCGCCGCGCGGGCGGGAGCCGCGCTCTCAGCGACCGCCCGCGCCCAACTCTCGGGCCGTGCGAACCAGCGCCTCGTTGCCCGCGGTCCGCTCGCCGCTCGGCTCGTACTGCGTGTCCTCGAGGCCGACGCGCGTGTCGATGCCTCTGCGGACCGCGTCCTCGATCAGCACCCAGGCGGCCTCCCCGTCGCCGTGCTGCAGCCGCGGGGCGGTGAGCCCGGCTCTGTCGAGCTCGGCGTGGATGTCGTCGACGAGCGCGACGGCGTCGGCGGCGCTCACCGCGACCGGCTCGACCAGGATCCGGGTCACCCGGGCGCCCAATCCAAACTCCCCGAGCAACCGGGCATCGTCGACGCTCCACACGCCGGCCTCGATGCCGACCCCGGCCTCGAGCAGGGCCTCCATGACGCGCCGCGAGCCGTCCTCGGACAGGTTGACCGAGGCGTAGTCGGGCGCGCTCCAGCCGCGCACGAGCTCGAGGCGCCGCTCGAGCTCGGGCTCGATCCAGGCGCCGGTCGAGACGCCCACCGGCAGTGCGCAGGCCTCCCTGACCGCGGCGACGACCTCGTCGACGACCGTGGGTCGAGGCGCTCGCTTCCCTCGGGGTCCCTCGGGTGCATGTGGATAGCGCCCGCCCCGGCGGCGGCGCAGGCGACGGCGTCGCGGACCAGCTCCTCGGTCGACACGGGCACGGCCGGGTGGGTCGCCTTCGAAAGGTCGCCGTTCAGCGCCGCCTGCAGCATCGTGCGACGCTACCAACGGCGGCTGCGCTCAGCGGGCAGTCCAGCCGCCGTCGATGAGGATCGTCTCGCCCGTGATCAGCGAGGCCGCGTTGGAGGCGAGGAACACCACCACGCCCGCGACCTCCATCGGCTCCCCGATCCGGTGCAGCCCCGCGATCCGCTCGAGCACGTCCGCCCGGAACGCCGGATCCTCCAACGCCTCCTTCGTCCCGGGGGTGGCGATGAAGGTGGGGGCCACGGCGTTCACCGTAATGGCGTGCTTGCCCCATTCGATCGCGAGGCACTTGGTGAGGTGCGAGACGCCCGCCTTGGTCATGCAGTAGACCGACTCCTCAGGGAGGGCGACGAAGCCGGCCTGCGAGCTGAGATTGACGATGCGCCCGCCGCCCTGGCGAATCATCACCCGCCCGGCCGCCTGGCTGGCGAAGAAGGTGCCCTTGAGGTTCACGGCGACGGTGAGATCGAAGTCCTCCTCGCGGACCGCTTCGGCGGGATTCTCCGGGCCGAGTCCCGCGTTGTTGACCAGGACGTCGAGGCGGCCGAGATCGCGGACCGCCTCGTCGACGGCGGCGAAGACCTGGTCGAGCTCGGTCACGTCCATCTGCAACGGGAGCGCCCGCCGCCCCATGCCCTCGATCTCCTCTGCCAGATCGAACCCCGTGGCCTTGTCGCGCAATCCGAGCGCGACGTTCGCGCCCGCCTTCGCCAGCGCGAGCGAGGTGGTTCGCCCAAGCCCGCGCGCGGCGCCCGTGACCAACGCGACCCGGCCGCTCAGATCGAGGTCCGGGAGGTCCTCCATTAGGCCGGTCGCGCCGCCACCCACGCTGGCTTCGTCTCGGCCTCGGTCTCGGGTGCGGCGATCCTCAGACCGCTCTCCGGGTCGAAGAGGTGAAGCGCCGAGGTGTTGAGCCAGAGCCTCCCCGGCTGACCCTCCCGCAGCGCGCTCGCTGCGTTCAACCGGACCACGAATGACGGAGCCTCCGCCGCATCGGATTCAGGTGCGGTTTCGTCCGGAGATGAGAGGATCGTTCCACCGTCCTCGGAGGCCTCGTAGGAGAGGTGGGCGAAGATGTCCGAGCCCGTTTCCTCGATAACGTCGAGGACAGCCTCGAAGGTGTGGCCCTTACGTCTCTCCTGGACGAGCGCCGCGTCCTCCAGATCCTCCGGGCGGATGCCGATGATCACCTTGCGTCCGGCCCGCAGGCCGTCGAGCCGGGCCCGCAAGGAGTCATCGAGCGGGATCGCCGTGATCGGGGTCTGCAGGCTCTCGTTCTCCACCTCGGCCACGAGGAAGTTCATCGCGGGGGCGCCGATGAAGCCGGCGACGAAGAGGTTCCTAGGCCGCTGGTAGAGCTCGTTTGGCGTGCCGACCTGGTGAAGGAGCCCGGCGCGCATCACGGCGACCCGATCGCCCAGCGTCATCGCCTCGATCTGGTCGTGGGTGACGTAGACCGTGGTCGTGTTGAGGCGCCGCTGGATGCGGGTGAGCTCCGCGCGCATCTGGATGCGGAGCTTCGCGTCCAGGTTCGAGAGCGGCTCGTCCATCAGGTAGGCCTTGGGGTCACGGACGATCGCCCGGCCCATCGCGACCCGCTGGCGCTGGCCCCCGGAGAGCGTCGCGGGCTTGCGGTCGAGGAGCTCGGAGATGCCCATGACGCCCGCGGCGCGCTCGACCCTCTCGCGGATCTCCTCCTTCGGCAGGTGTCCGCGCTTGAGCGCGAACGCCATGTTCTTGAACACCGACATGTGGGGGTAGAGGGCGTAGCTCTGGAAGACCATCGCGATGTCGCGGTCCTTGGGGGTGCGCTCGTTGACGACCTCCCCGTCGATGGCGATCTGGCCCTCGGTGATCTCCTCGAGCCCGGCGAGCATCCGCAGGACGGTCGTCTTGCCGCAGCCCGAGGGGCCGACGAGGATCATGAACTCGCCGTCGCGGATCTCGAGGTCGAAGTCGTGAACGGCGACCGTCTCGCCGAAGCGCTTCGTGACCCCGCTGAAGACGATCTCGGCCACCAGCTCTGCTCCCGCCGGTACCTTACGCCCGCCCCGCGGCCCGGGGGCGCTGGGAGAAGAACTGCTCTCGAGCCTGGCGAAGGGCGATCGCGATCGCGCCGTGAAGCGATGCCTCGTCGCCCAGGAGGCTGGTCTCGATCCGGGCCGGGATCGGCGCGAGCTCCGCGACGGTCGAGCGCACCGGGCTCAGGAGCGCGGCGTTGCTCCCGATCCCGCCGCCCAGCACGACCAGCTCCGGATCGATGATCGCGCAGACGGTGGCGATCGCGACCCCGATGTGCCTGGCGACCCGCTCGACGATCGCGTTGGCGGCCTCGTTGCCCTCTTCGGCGAGCTCGAAGACCTCGCGGGCGGAGGTCGGCGCGCTGCCGTCCCAGTCGTGCTCGCCCAGCGAGGCCATGATTCCCGCCTCGCCGACGGCGTCCTCGAGCGCGCCGTGAAGACGATGGCGCCGGTCGAAGGGGTCCCTGCCGGTGGGCAGATAGCAGACCTCTCCCGCCGCCCCGTGCGCGCCGCGCACGAGCTCGTTGTCGATCGAGATTCCCATGCCCACCCCGGCGCCGATCGACATGAAGGCGAAGGTGGAGATGCCGCGCGCGAGGCCGTTCCACGCCTCGCCGACGGAGGCGAGGTTGATGTTGTTCTCGACCAGCACCGGGAAGTCGAAGCGGCGCCCGATCGCTGCGGCGGGGTCGAAGCCGCCATCGGGGCTGACGTTGTAGGCCAGCGAGATCACCTGACCCGTCGACTGGTCGACGACCCCCGGCGTCGAGATCCCTAGCGCCAGGGGCTCCCCGTGCATGGCCCGGGCCTTGTGGATGGCCCCGTCCACGAGCTCGATCATCTGGGCGCTTGCGGCCCGGGCGCGCTCCTTGGCGGTTGCCTGCTTTTGCTCGCAGACGATCTCCCCGTACATGTCGGCCGCCGCCACCCGGACGTTGGTTCCCCCGATGTCGAGCCCGACCACGAAGCCGGCCCTGTTGCTGACGACGTACGACATCGGCTTGCGGCCGCGGCGGCCCTCGCGGGGGCCGGCCGCGTGGACGAGGTCCGCCTGCTCGAGCCGGCGCACGGCCGCCGAGACCGTCGGCTTCGAGAGGTTCATGCGGGCCGCGATCTCGGGGCGGGTGATCGGCCCCTCGCGGAAGATGGTCTCGAGGACCTCCTGTTCGCCGAGCTCGCGGAGGAGGTTAGGGCGCGGGCTCCACCCCAGCGTCGAGGCCCCCGATCCCCTCTGCGCGCCTCGCGCCGCCACCGGCCGAATATACATCAAGGGGTTTACGAAATCCGCGCTTGACTTCGCATATGCAGCGGTGTACGGTCCCGCCCGAGTTCGTTAAGTGCCCGTACTAAACGGCTGGCCCGCGCCTGAGGGACGGTTGGCCTTCAGGGCGATCCGGACCGTCGTTTCGGGATCGATTAAGGTCCAGGTAAGGAGAGGCGCATGGGAGAGGATCCGGACGTTCGGGGCGAGTCGTGGCGCGCGCGCGAGGCGCGCGAGGGCAAAGACAGCCGGCCGATCAGCCGCCGTGACTTCATCAGCGTCAGCGCGGCTGCCGGCGCTGCCTTCTACCTCGCCGCGTGCGGCGGGTCGAGCAGTAGCAACACGACGACCGCGCTCAGCAAGGAGCCGGTGACGCTCAACAACCTCTTCATGCAGCAGGCGGGCTACAGCCCGCAGGACCTCGCCGGGATGACCAAGGCGTTCGAGCAGAAGTACTCGAACATCACGGTCAAGAACACCCTGGTTCCCTACGAGGCCCTCCACGACAAGATCGTCGCGGCGGCGCCCGCCGGCACCTATGACGTCGTGCTCGCAGACTGCATCTGGCCGGCCGAGTTCGGCTCGAAGGGCATCGTTCAGGACATCACCAACGACGTCAACAGCCTGCCGGTCGACAAGATCTTCCCGGGCGCGATCGTGATGGCCAAGTACCAGGACAAGTACTACGGCCAGCCGTGGATCCTCGACACGAAGTACCTCTACTACAACCAGCAGATGTGCACCAAGGCGGGGGTCTCGGGGTCCGACTTCAAGACCCTCGACGGGATGGTCGCCGCGCTCAAGAAGATCAAGAAGTCGGGCGCCGTCCAGTACCCGTGGATCGGCTCCTGGGGCCAGGCCGAGGCGGTGATCTGCGACTACGCTCAATTCCTCGGCGCCTACGACGGCAAGTTCCTCGACTCGTCGGGAAAGGCCGTCTTCAACACGGGCGGCGGGGTCAAGGCGCTCGAGTTCATGAAGATGCTGCTTGACGACGGCCTCGCCAACCCCGCGTCCACGTCGTCGCTCGAGGACGACGTCCTGAAGTCGTTCACCGAGGGCCAGAACGCCGCCAACCTCAACTGGACGTTCCAGCTCGCGACCGCGAACGACCCGAAGCAGAGCAAGGTCGCGGGGCAGACCGTGATCGCCCACACGCCTGCCGGACCGAGCGGCAAGGCGCCGGGCTGCAACGGCGGACAGCCGGTGATGATCTCCCGCACGGCCAAGCACCCGGCCGAGGCCTGGGCGTACATCAAGTACATCTCCAGCGCGTCGCAGCAGAACTCCTACGCGACCGTCTCGCTGCCGATCTGGGCCGCCTCCTACAGTGACCCGGCGGTGATCAAGCAGGCCGGCAAGGACCTGGTCGACGTCGCGAAGACCCAGCTCCCCGACATGATCCTCCGCCCACAGGTCCCCAACTACAACGCCTGCTCGGCGAAGCTCCAGGTCGAGATCCAGAACGCGCTGCTCGGCAAGTCGAGCGTGCAGGACGCGCTCAACAGCGCCGCCGACTTCTTCGACTCGAACGCCAACGCCTGACCCAAATCCCCCCGGGTCGGGATGGCCAGCACAGCTGAGACCGCCGCCCCGGGGGGGCCGGTGGGCGGCCCCCGCCGGCTCAGCTGGCGGGCTCGAACGCGCGAGCTTCGGTTCGCGGCGATCCTCCTCATCCCCAGCGTCATCGTCGTCTTCGGGATCGTCATCTATCCGATCCTGCGCACGCTCTACACGTCGTTCTACGACGTCAACTCGCCGTTCCCGGGGAGCTACCCGTTCGTCGGGTTCGACAACTACACGCAGGCGCTCGGGAACCCCGACTTCTGGTCCGCGGTCAGGCGGACCGCGTACTTCACCATCGTCT
The DNA here is from genome assembly GCA_046730395.1 of Actinomycetota bacterium. GTDB lineage: Bacteria > Actinomycetota > Thermoleophilia > Solirubrobacterales > 70-9 > AC-56. Next base: position 7,276 of record JBKPIV010000077.1, read on the forward strand.
CGACCGGCCTCGAGCTGGTCCTCGGCCTCGGGATCGCGCTGCTGCTCGCGGCGCCACTGAAGGCGCGCTGGCTCTTTCGCTCGATCGTCGTCCTGCCGTGGGCGCTGCCGACGATCGTCAACGGCGCCCTCTGGCGCTACATCTTCAACGCCCAGTACGGGGTCCTGAACGCGATCCTGACCCAGGTCGGCCTCCAGGACCATTACCACGCCTGGCTCAACTCGCAGACCTTCGCCCTGAACGCGGTGATCTTCGCCGACGTGTGGAAGAACACCTCGCTGGTCGCCTTCCTCCTGCTCGCCGGCCTGACGACGATCCCGCGCGAGCTCTACGAGGCGGCGAAGGTGGACGGGGTGAGCGCCTGGCAGGCGTTCGTGCGGATCACCCTGCCGATGCTGAAGCCGGCGATCGTCGTGGTCCTCGTCCTGCGCACGATCGAGGCGTTCAAGGTGTTCGACATCATCTATGTGATGACGCGCGGCGGCCCGGCGAACGGGACGCAGAGCGTCGCCCTCTACACCTACCAGCAGGCGTTCTCGAACGAGCTGTTCGGCTACGGAGCCGCGCTCGCCTATCTGATCGTGGTGTTCATCGCCGCCTTCGCGATCGTCTATATGCGGGCGATCCGAAGCGAGGACACCGCGATGGGCTGGTGAGCTGATGCGACCCTCGCGCCGATACCGCATCTTCATCCACGTCGCGGCCGTGTTCGTGAGCCTGATCTTTCTGGCGCCCTTCGCATGGATGCTGATCGCCAGCATCTCGTCGCAAAAGGAGCTGCTCGGCGTGCCCCTGGACTGGATCCCCAACCACATCTCCTTCGAGCGCTACCACGAGATCTTCACCGCGCACGGCGACAACCCGTTCGCGAACTTCCGCAGCGCCCTGCTCAACAGCATCATCGTCGCCAGCTCCGCGGTGGCGATCTCGGTCACGGTGGGGATCTACGGCGCCTACGCGCTCGCCCGCCTGAACTTCCGTGCCCAGCGCCCGATGCTGCTGGTCTTCCTCTCCACCTACATGGTGCCGCCGATCGCGCTGGTGATCCCGCTGTACCTGATCATGGTCAACCTCAGCCTGCTCGACACGCGGATCGGGCTGGTGATCGTCTACTGCACCTTCACCACCCCGTTCGTGATCTGGATCATGGGGAACTTCTTTCGCACGATCCCCCACGAGCTGGAGGACGCCGCGCGGGTCGACGGGTGCACGCGGGTGGGGGCCCTGTTCCGGGTGATCTTGCCCCTGGCGCGACCGGGCCTCTTGGCCACGATGCTGTTCGCCTTCCTGGTCGCCTGGGACGAGTTCCTCTATGCCCTGATCTTCACCTCGACCACGGCCTCGAAGACCGCCCCGGTGGCGATCGCGGAGTTCGCCGGCCGCTTCACGACCGACTTCGGGCTGCAGGCGGCTGGCGGCATCCTCGCCGCGCTGCCGCCGGTGCTGATCGCCCTGGTGTTCCAGCGCTACATCGTCAGCGGGCTCTCCTCCGGCGCCGTGAAGGGGTGAGGTGGCGGGCCCGGCGACAGCGGGGATGACGTCGCGCGAGGAGCCGCGCGGCTTCCGCGAGGCGGTCTTCGGCCAGGCCGAGAACCTGGAGACGGCGGCAAGCGCGGCCCGCGACGCCCTCGCCGGATCCGACCTCGGCCCGCTGCGCAGCGGCGTCGTCGTGCTCACGGGGATGGGCGCAAGCTGGCACGCGCTCGCCCCCGCCGTCCGCGCGCTGCGGCGTGCCGGGCGCCGCGCCTTCGCGGTTCATCCATCGGAGCTCGGGGACGCCAGGGCGGCGAACCTCGGCGACGCATACGTGGTGGTCTCCCAATCGGGCGCCAGCGCCGAGACGGTGGCCGCCGTGGAGCAGCTCGCCGGCGCCTTCATCGCCGGGGTCAGCGCCCGCGCGGACGCTCCGCTCGCCGAGGCGGCGGACCTATGGCTCCCGCTGGGGTCCCTTCGGGACACGCCGGTGGCGACGCTCTCCTATACCGGCACACTGCAGGCGCTCGGGCTCCTGTGCGAGGCGGTGACCGACGCGGCGCCGCGCTCGCCGTGGTCCCGGCTTCCGGAGCTCGTGGCAGAGACCCTTGACGCCTGCGACCCTCTATCACGGGCAGCGGCCGAATCCCTCGAGCGGATCTACGCCCTGGACGCGATCGGCAGCGGAGACTCGGTCGCGTCGGCTGGCGAGACCGCGCTGCTTGCCCGCGAGGCGCTCCTCATCCCCGCCACCGGCAACGAGACGCGCCAATACCTCCACGGTCCGGTGGAGGCAGTGGGCGGGGGCCTGGGCTGCATTCTCTTCGGCTCCGGCAGGGAGCTCAGGCTGGCGAGGTCGCTCGTCTCCTATGGGGCGAGCGTGGTCATCGTGAGCGACCGGCAAACCGACGCCGCCGGGCTCACCGCGATGGTCGTACCCAAGCTTGCCGGGCTTGCCGCGCCGATCCTCGAGATCTTGCCGGTGCAACTCCTGGTCTCCCACCTGGCGGAGGTGCGCGGCGTGACGATCGGGCAGCTGCGGCGCCAGCAACCGGACACGAAGCTGGCGTGAGCAGCGCCTCGGTGACGGTCATCGGATGCGTCCAGGTGGACATCCTCGTCACCCGGGTCGACGACCTCCCGCCACCGGGCACCGCCCGGTTCGTCGAGGGGATGAGCGTTCGCGCTGGAGGGGCGGGGGCGAACGTGGCGTTCGGGCTCGCCGAGGCCGGCATGCCGGTGCGGTTGATCGGCTGCGTCGGCGACGACCGCTTCGGCGACTGGATGCTCGAGCAGCTGGCGCCCGCGGGGCTCGACCGCGAGATCAGGAGGGTAGGGGGCGGGCAAACCGGCCTCACGGTTGCGCTCGAGGGGCCGGGCCGCGACCGGACCTTCCTGACCTTCCTCGGCGTCAACGCGGATTGGAGCCTGTCGATGATCGGCGAGGACGCGCTCCGTGTCGACAACCTGCTGTTCTGCGACTACTTCTGTGCTCCCGCCCTCCAGGGTGATGCCGCCAGGAGGCTCTTGAGCCAGGCTAAGGCGGCGGGCGCCACCACCTTCTTCGACACCGCCTGGGATCCTCACGGGTGGACGGCATCCACGAGGGACGAGCTTCGCCAGGTCCTCGCCCACGTGGACGTCTTTCTCCCCAACGAGGCGGAGGCCCGCGTGCTGTGCGACGGGGCCCGGTCGATCGAGGAGGCGGCGCGGCAGCTTCAGGGCGTCTCCGGGGGCTGGGTGGTCGTGAAGCTCGGGGCGCGCGGGTGCATTGCCGTCGGTCCCCACGGGCGCGAGCTGGCGGTCTCCGCGCAGAGCGTGGAGGTCACCGACTCGACCGGCGCCGGGGACGCGTTCAACGCCGGCCTGGTCGCCGCATTGGCGGGCGGCCAGGACTGGCCGGAGGCGCTCGCGGCCGCCACCGAGCTGGCCACGACGATCGTGTCGCGGCCGTCCCGCTCGCGCCACGTCGGGCCGATCGCAGATGCTCGTTTGACCCAATCCGGATCGGGAACCGGTTCCTCCGGACATGGAGGAGCCCCGCAAGCCGACTGAGCTCAACCCGCGCGCGTGGCTGGGCGTGCTGCGGCGCACGGTTGGGAAGTTCCGCGCGCTGAACCTGACCGATTCGGCGGCGGCCCTCACGTACTACGGCGTCCTGTCGATCTTCCCGGCGTTGATCGTGCTCGTCTCGATCGTCGGCCTCGCCGGGGACTCCGCCACCCAGTCACTGCTCGACAACGTGAACGCGTTGGGCCCCGGCCCCGCCCAGGACATCCTCACCGGGGCGATCAAGCAGATCTCGGGCAGCCCCGGGACCGCCGGGGTCGCGTTCGTGCTCGGCCTCCTCGCGGCGCTCTGGTCGGCGTCCGGCTACATCGGTGCGTTCACGAGGGCGACGAACGTCGTCTACGAGGTGGAAGAGGGCAGACCGTTCTGGAAGCTCCGGCCCCTCCAGCTCGCGATCACGCTCTTCCTGCTCTTGCTGGTGGCGCTCAGCGCGATCGCCGTCGTGGTCAGCGGCCCGCTCGCCGAGCGGGTGGGAGACGTCTTCGGCCTCGGGCACACGGCGATCACCGTGTGGGGCATCGCCAAGTGGCCGGTGATCGTCGTGGTCGTGATGGCGATGCTCGCGATCCTCTACTACGTGGCGCCGAACGTTCGCCACGCCGGCTTTCGCTGGATCACGCCCGGCGGGGTGATCGCGGTGCTGGTCTGGATCGCCGCCTCCGCGGGCTTCGCCCTCTACGTCGCCAACTTCGGCTCCTACAACAAGACCTACGGCAGCCTCGCGGGCGTGGTCGTGTTCCTCGTCTGGCTGTGGATCTCGAACGTCGCCGTCCTTCTCGGGGTCGTGTTGAACGCCGAGCTCGAGAGAGGGCGGGAGCTCGAGGCCGGGGTGGAGCGCGATGAGACCCTCGCGATCGAGCCCCGCGACCGGCCCAAGCACGCCTAGAGCGCGGAGACGAGCTGAGCCTGCCGTCTCGAGCCGTGGTCCGCTGGCTCGGCGAGCGCCCCGTGGCCCGGCGGCGGGGGAGAGTCGGCGTCCGCCGCCGGCTCTACTGTGAGGAACGCGTGAGCGAACAGACTTCATTCACCGATCCGCCCGCCCTCGCGGGCGTCTCCGCGAACGGGAACGGCTCTGGCCGGAGCCCTCGGCTCCGCGTGCGCGACCTCGTCGACGGCCAAGCGGTTGCCGCGGCGTTCGTCGTCCGAGAGCGCGATCGGCGCCCGACGCGGAAGGGCGACGAGTATTTGCGCCTCGTGCTCGCGGACCGGACGGGCACGGTTCCGGCCGTCGTCTGGGGCCGGGTCGAGGATGCCTTCGCCGCCGCCGAGCCGGGCACCATCGCCCACGTCAGCGGGCGCTACGCGGTGCACGAGCAATATGGCCCGCAGATCAAGGTCGACGAGATTCGAGCGGCCACCCCGCAGGAGGTCGAGCACGAGGAGTTGGTCGAGGGCCCCGAGGTTCCCGTGGAGGTGCTCGAGGACCGGCTTCGCGAGCTCCTCGCGACGATCCAGAATCCTCAGCTTCGGATGCTTCTCGGGCGCTTCTTTGCTCCCGACTCCGCCGTTTGGGCGCGCTTTCGGGAGGCTCCGGCGGCGAAGTACTACCACCAGGCCTACCGTCACGGGCTGCTCGACCACACGGTCTCCGTGGCGCAGGCGGTCAGCGCTGCGGCATCCGCGTTCCCGGGCGTCGATCGCGACATCGCGGTGGCCGGCGCCGTCCTGCACGACATCGGCAAGACGATGGCGTACAACGACGACCCGCTGTCGATCGACCTCACGGACGCCGGCCGCCTGCAGGGGGAGATCCCGCTCGGCTACTACCTCGTCCGCCGCGAGGTGGAGCGGATCGAGGGCTTCGATCCCGCCCTCGCGCAGGCGATCTTCCACATCGTGCTCTCGCATCACGGCACGCTCGAGAACGGCTCGCCGGTGACGCCCGCGACGCGTGAAGCGACCCTCGTCCACGCGATCGACAACCTCGGGGGCAAGCTCGGCAGCTTCGATCGCATCGAGCGCGGGTTGCCCGACGGCGAGGCGTGGTCCCGCTTCGACCGCGGCATCGACTCCGCGGCCTACTTCCGCGAGCGCGCCGCCTAGCGTCGCTCGCCGACGTAGCGGAAGCCCGTGGCCCGGATCGCGCCCGCGTCGATCAGCCTTCGTTCCTCGGCTTGCACGTCCGCGCCGTCGAGCTCCCCGTGGAGATAGGGAACCCAGTCGAAGAACCGTTCCACGAAGCGCCGGTCCAGCTCCGAGCGCATCGCCTGATAGCCGTGCAGGTCGGCATGGGCACGACCCCACTCGCGCATGAACGCCTCCAGTGAACCGGCGGGTTTCGGATGCCGGGAGAGGTACCAGCGAGCAGTGGGTTCATCGAGCCGGTCCCATGCGTGCTCGTTCACGATCACGAGCCCGGCCGGCACGAGCAGCGCGCGGATCTTGTCGAGCGCGTTCGCGAGATCGTCGACGTGGTGGAGGGAACGGCTGGCGAGCACAGCCTCGAAGGGCCCCGGGTCGGCGAAGTCCTCCAGGGAAACGCTCCGGAAGATCTCGCCGGGAGGCGCCTGGGGGTCGATCGCCGTTACCTCGTGGCCTTGTGATGCGAGCGCCCTCGCCAGCTCTCCACGGCCGCATCCAACCTCGAGCACTCGGGCCGGTGCACCGGGAAGATGTGCCAGGACGAACTCGGTTAGCTCCACGAGCAACCCAAATTGCGGCCAATGGACAGGGACCCTCAGCGGGCCTCGCGGGCGCCCCTCTATTCTCTCGCCTCGTGGCCAAGGACACGGAGAAGCTGATCCGCCAGCTCTCCCTCATCTCCTTCCTGATGGCCAACGGACGCCCGGTGTCGGCCCTCGAGATCAAGCGGGAGGTGGAGGGGTACAGCTCGATGAACGACGACGCCTTCGCGCGCCGCTTCTACGCCGATCGCGCCGAGCTCGAGAGCCTCGGGATCTCGCTGCAGGTTGAGAAGCCCGCCGAGGGATTCTTCGAGGCGGAGCTCTACGCGCTCCCTCCGGAGAACTACTACCTGCCGCCGATCGAGTTCACCGACGGGGAGCTCGCGGCGCTGCGAACGGCGCTCGGGCTGCTGGACGGCGAGTTCGCTTACGCGGAGCCCCTGAGGCTGGCGCTCCAGCAGGTCTCGTGGGGCCGGCCGAGCCCGCTCACCGAGGGGGACTCGACCTCGATCGACGTGAAGCTTGCGCCATCGGGCGGCGGTCGCGAGATGTCACAGCGCCTGGCGAAGATCGAGACGGCGATCTCGCGCCGCAAGACGATCGAGTTCAGCTACTACTCGATGCAGCGCGACGAGGTCTCCGACCGGAAGGTCGATCCCTACCACCTCGTCTTTCGCAACGGCCAGTTCTACCTGATCGGCTACTCCCACGAGCGCACCGACGTCCGGGTCTTCCGGCTCTCGCGAATTCGCGGCAAGGTCTCTTACGCGACCAAGGCGGAGCACGATTTCGCGCCCCCCGAGGACTTCGACCGCCGCGACTACGCCTCCCGGGCCGACTGGCAGATGGGCGAGATCGCGGGCACGGCGAAGGTGTTCGTCCGGGAGCGGATCGCGTGGCTCGTAGAGCGCGACTTCGGCGGCTACGGCAGCCTGCGCAGGGCGCGAAAGGACGACGGCGCCCCGGGGCGCGGCGCGATCTACGAGACCGAGTACGCCTCCGGCTCCCAGCTGATCTCCTGGGTGCTGGGGTGGCGCGACAACGCCGTTCTGCTCGAGCCCGCGGACCTCGCCGCGCGTGCCTCCGAGCGGCTGCAGCTCCTGCGGGACCGCCACCAGGGCGACTTCACGCCGGCGAAGACGGTCGCCCGGCCGATCGCCGAGGGGAACGGCCGGCCGCGCTCGGCGAACGGACGCTCGGAGTCCGTGATCCGTCCCGAGCGCTTCGCGCGACTGGTGACGCTCGCCGGGCTCCTGATCGGTGCCGCGCGTGACGACAGCCGGCTCGCCGTGTCCACCGTGGCAGCGGAGCTCAACGTCAGCGATGACGAGCTTCGCGAGGACCTGGACGTCCTCAACGTCGTCAACTTCGGCGGCGGCACCTACGTGCTCTACGCGGAGATCGTCGGCGACGAGATCGAGGTGGATCCCGACACCTACGGCGAGAACTTTGCCCGCCCCGCCCGCCTCCTGCCGCTCGAGGCGAAGGCGCTGGTGGCGGCCATCGATCTGTTCGGCGATCACCTGCCGCAGGCGGGGCTCTCGACGGCCCGCGAGAAGATCGTCGCGGCCCTCGGCCACGATCCCTCGCAGGAGGGGCTCGAGATCGCCCCCGGCCGCGACGACTCCCAGGTGGTGCGGTCCGTGAACGATGCGATCGAGCGCCACCGCGTGCTCGAGCTCCACTACTACAAGGAGAACGAGGATGAGTTCGTCAAGCGCGAGGTCGAGCCGTACCAGCTGGTGAGCGGCCCCGAGGGGTGGTACCTCGGCTGTTACGACCTCCGCCGCGAGGACACCCGTCACTTCCGGCTCGACCGGATGAAGGAGGCGAGGCTGACCAAGCGCTCATTCGAGCCGCGTGAGGGCGTCGAGGAGCGGCTCGCCGCGCAGGAGTGGCTCGTCCACGGCGAGGTGGGAAGCGCCGGGGTCGCCCGCGTCTGGGTCTCGCCCGAGCGAGCCCGCTGGCTGCGCGAGGAACGCACCGTCGTCGAAGAGCTCGCGGACGGCGCGGTCGTGATCGAGCTGCCCTACGGGTCCGTGGACTGGCTCGTCCGCGAGATCCTGAAGGGGGTGGGCGAGCTGGTGGTCCTCGAGCCTCAGGACGCGCGCGAGGCGGTGCACGAGGCGGTCGGCGCGAAGCGGTAGACGGCGGCGGCCCCTAGGCGAGGCCGTCGAGCACGCCGGGTAGGCCGGCCAGATCCGGGAGCTCCGAGGCGCGGGGGACGCCGCTCGACTCCCCCAGCCGGTTGATCCAGACCGCCCGCAGTCCGAGGCGAGCGGCGGGCTCGATGTCGTGGAAGAGGCTGGCCGCGACGTGCACGTGGCGCTCCCGGTCGCCGTCGGTCACCTCGAAGAAGCGCTTCCAGTGACCCGCCGCGGGCTTGTACGAGCCCGCCTCCTCGGCGGTGATGAGGACGTCGAAGGGAACGCCGAGCGCCTCGACCGAGGAGGCGAGGAGATCCGGGTCGGTGTTTGAGAGGATCGCCAGCCTCCAGCCGCGCTCCCGCAGCTCGGCAAGCGCCGCGGGCACCTCTGGAAACGGGGGCCAGCGCGGAAGCGAGTCGGCGAGGGCGCCCTCGCGCCCGCCTGGGACCTCGAGCCCGTCAATGGCGGCCACGGCCGCCAGGCAACGGGCGAGCACCTCGCGGTAGGAAAGCGCGCCGTGCTCCTCGACGTGGGGCTCAACCAGCTGATGGAGCCGCAGCAGCCGGTCGCGGTCCGCCGCGGGCCACAGGCCCGAGAACGCCTCGCGAAGCCCGCCCTCCCAGTCGATGAGGGTCCCGTAGCAGTCAAACGTTGCCCAGCGGTCGCTCATGCGGGTTGCGCCAAGGTCCTGGCGGAGGCTGCCGTCTGAGCGATGCTAAGGCGTCGCACCTCGCCGGCGGGCTGGCGGATTGACGCCCGCCGCCGGCGCCGCATAGAGTCAACCGCCATGCGGGAACACGTCGCGGAGTTCACGCCGAGCGACTACGAGCTCGTGGCCGAGGTTTAGCATCGACTCGCCTCCGGGGCACCCAGAGATCCTTCGCATCGTCGCTCCCAATCCTGGACTGATGACGCTCGAGGGCACCAACACCTACGTGGTCGGCGAGGACCCGGCGTTCGTAATCGACCCCGGGCCCGCCGACGAACGCCACCTGGCGGCGGTCCGGTCGGCGGCGGAGGAGCGAGGCGGCCTGGCGGGGGTGCTCCTGACCCACTCGCACGGTGACCACGCGGACGGCGCGGCGCTGCTGGACGCGGCGGTCGTCCAGGGACCGTTCGAAGCGATCCCCACTCCCGGCCACGCCGCCGATCACGTGTGCTTCGTGGCCGATCGCGTCTGCTTCACCGGGGACCTGATCCTCGGCGAGGGCTCGAGCATCGTCCCGCCTGGCGGTGGGTCACTGGTCGCCTACCTCGACTCCCTGCGCCGGATTCGCGGGCTCGATTTGGAGTTGATCTGCCCCGGGCACGGGCCATACGTCACGGACCCGCGAGCGAAGATCGAGGAGTACCTCGAGCACCGGCTCGAGCGCGAGCAAAGGCTGCTGGCGGCGCTCGAGGCGGGAGAGCGCTCCAGGGCCCGCCTTTTGGACCTCGTGTGGGACGACGTCCCAGCGCAGATGCGGCCGATGGCGGCGATCGCGATGGAGGCGCATCTCGAAAAGCTCGAAGACGAGGGCAAGGTGCCCGACGACCTCCGCGATTGAGCCGTCACCAGCGGGGCTCTCTAGAGTTGCCGGTGGTGACGGCTGGCGGAGCGGCACGGCGCTTCCTACTCGCGGGAGCCGCGTTTTGGGGACTTGGAGCGAGCGTCGGCGCGGGCCTTTGGTACCAGCTCTTTCGCAGGCCGCTGCCACGGACGAAGGGCAGTCTGAGGATGGAGGGGCTCGACGGCACGGTCGAGGTACGGCGTGATCGCTGGGGGGTCCCTCACATCCGGGCCGCCACGGCCCACGATCTCTGGTTCGCGCAGGGCTTCTGCCACGGCCAGGATCGTCTGTGGCAGATCGACCTCTACCGCCGGATCGGGTCCGGAAGGCTGTCGGAGATCGCCGGCCGGGTCAGCCTGCGCACGGATCGCCTCATGCGAACCCTGGGGCTGCGGCGGGCCGCTGAGCGTGAGGAGCAAGCTCTGGATCCGTACTTACGTTCGGAGCTGGAGGCGTTTTGCGCCGGCGTCAACGCGGCGGCCGCGGACCGGCCGCTCCCGGCCGAGTTCCAGATCCTGCGGCTGGGGTTCGAGCCCTTCCGCCCCGCCGACCAGCTGCTGATGACGAAGCTCCTCTCGTTCGGCCTCTCGACCAACTGGGAGCGCGAGCTGCTGCGGGCCGAGATGATCCGCGAGTTGGGTCCCGAGCTCACCGCGCGGCTCGATCCGACCTATCCGCGGGGCAACCCTGTGGTGCTCGAGCCGGGGCGGCCGTGGGACGGGGACGGGCTGGAGCTGGCGGAGCAGATCGGCGCCGTTCGGGACACGTTGGGCTTGGCGGTAGAGGCCACCGGGTCGAACAACTGGGCGGTGAGCGGCGAGCGCTCGGCCACCGAAGGGCCCCTGATCGCTGGGGATCCCCACCTACCCCCGAGCATGCCGGGCATCACCTATCAGGTCGCGCTCTACAGGGCCGGGCGGTTCTGCCGGGGCGCGTCGCTACCGGGCCTCCCGGGGGTGATCATGGGTCAAAACAACGACGTCGCCTGGTCGTTCACGAACGTGATGGCCGACGTTATGGACCTGTTCATCGAGCGAGTCGACGGCGATACCTACGAGTTCGAGGGCGAGCGCCGGCCGCTCGAGGTGATCGATGAGGAGATTCACGTCAGGGGGCGCTCCGGCCCGGCCACCGTAGTTGTGCGCCAGACGCACCACGGGCCGATCGTCAACGAGGCCCTGGCGGCCGACGAGGCGGAGCCCCTGGCCTTGCGCTTCGGGGCCCTCGACTTTCCCGGGATCACGCGCGCCACGCTCTCGGTGCTCGACTTCGCGAGCGGCCCGGAGCTCGTCCGGGCGCTCTCGGAGCACGCGCATCCGGCCTCGAACCTGATCTGGGCGGATCGCCACGGCTCGATCGGCTACAAGGCGATTGGGCGGCTGCCGCTCCGCCGCGGGAATTGCCCGGACCTGCCCAAGCCCGGCTGGACCGGCGAGCACGAGTGGGAGGGCTGGGTGCGCTACGAGGAGCTCCCGGAGACGGCCGATCCTGACGCCGGGTTCCTGATCACCGCCAACAATCGCATCGAGCCCGATGGATACCCCCACCACATCACGAGCGAGTACCTCGACGGCTACCGGGCCCGTCGCATCGAGCTGATGATCGCCGTCCAGCGACGCCACAACCTCGAGAGCTTCGAGGAGATGCAGACCGACATGTTGTCGCTGCCGGGGCTCGAGACGGTTCACCGCCTCGCACGGCTCCGCCCTCGCGACCAGCGCGAGATCGCGGCCGTCGAGCGGCTTCGCTCCTGGGACGGCCGGATGAGCCCCGACTCGGTTGCCGCGACCGTGTACCAGGCGTTCACGCTGCGGCTCGCCAGCGAGATCGCCCGCGAGGCGATCGCCGACCGCGACCTGGCCGAGCGGTGGCTCGATCGGGCGGACAACGGCTTCGTCGCCCACGTCACCTCGCCGTGGCGCTGGCAATCCCACGCCCTGGCGCTGTGGGACGAGGGTGACGACGAGCTCGTGCATCGTCCCTGGAACGAACTCGCGTTGGATGCGCTGCGGGCCGCCCTCGACGACCTCGAGGCTCGGTTCGGGCCGAATCCGGAGGACTGGCGGTGGGGGCGGGTGCATCCACTCGACTTCCCGCACGCCCTGGGCGCCGCCAATCCGCTGTTCGCGCGGATCTTCAACCGGCGGCTGGAGGTGGGCGGAGGGCAGGAGACCGTCGCCCAGGTCGGGTGGGACCCGAACGACCCGTTCACGGCGATCTGGGCGCCCAGCTGGCGGATGGTCGCGGATCCCAATGATCCCGATAGCTCCCGCTGGCAGGCGTTCACCGGCCAGTCGGGTCACCCCGGAAGCCGGCACTACGACGACCTGCAGTCGCGCTGGCTCAGAGGCAGGACGCAACCGATGTCGGGTGAGGGGCCGTGGCGGGTGCTGACCCTCGAGCCATGAGCCGCCGCGACGAGATCACGCTGTCGGCGACCGAGCAGCGGGAGCTGCTCGAGCAGGCGCGCATCGTCGTCGTCTCGTCGCTGGGCCCACGGGGCTGGCCACACTCGATGCCTCTCTGGTACGTGCTTCGCGATCGGGACGTCTGGATCTACACGTACGCCAAGTCGCAGAAGGTCCGCAACCTGGAGCGCGACCCTCGCGCCACCCTCTTGGTCGAGACCGGCCACGAGTACGTCGAGCTTCGCGGGGTGGAGATCGAGGCCGAGGCGGAGATCCACCGCGAGCTGGACGACGTGTACGAGCTGGGCAAGGAGCTGACGATCCGCTACAGCGACGCGGGCTCGATCCAGGGCGACGCCGCGGACGTGCTTCGCGCGCAGGCGGCAAAACGGGTCGCGATCCGCTTCGAGGCGAGGCGGATCGCCAGCTGGGACCACCGCAAGCTCGGTGGCACCTACTGAACGTGCGAGTCGCCGCCCTCTACGACATCCACGGCAACGCCCCCGCCCTGGAGGCGGTCCTCGACGAGCTTCCGTCCGAGGACGTCGACGTCGTCCTCGTGGGCGGCGACGTGCTGCCGGGGCCGATGCCCGAGGAGACGCTCGGGATGCTGAGGGGGCTTCCGAGTGCCCGGTTCGTGATGGGAAACGGCGACCGCCAGACCGTTGCCGCCTACGACTCCCCGCCCGCCGCGCCCTCGCAACCGGTCACCGATCCGGTCGAGCGGGCGGCGAGCTGGGCCGCCGGGCGGCTCTCCACCGAGGGCCGAGACTTCCTCGCCGCCTTCGAGGCCACCGTCACGCTCGACATCGAGGGGCTCGGCCCGACGCTTTTCTGCCACGGCTCGCCTCGAAGCGACGAGGAGATCATCACCTCGATCACCTCCAACGATCGGCTGCGGCCGATGCTGTCCGGCGTTCGCGAGTCCACGGTCGTGTGCGGGCATACCCATCGCCAATTCGAGCACCGCCTCGATGAGCGAATGGTGCTGAACGCGGGCGCCGTGGGGATGCCGTACGAGGGCGACGCCGCCGCGTTCTGGCTGCTCCTCGGCCCGGACGCGTCGTTCCGCCGGACCGAGTACGACGTCTCGCGAGCGCTTTCGCTGTTCCGCGGGAACGGCCTTCCCGACCTCGACGAGCTGCTGCGCGAGAGCCTGGTCGAGCCGGCGGATCCTGACGAGGTGCAGCGAATCTTCGAGTCGCGGGCCGCCTGACCCCACTAGGTAGCCTTGCCGCGCGAATGGAGAAGTTGAGGGGCCTGATTCTCGCCGGGGGCGCCGGCACGCGCCTGCGCCCCATCACCTACACGTCGGCAAAGCAGCTCGTCCCGGTGGCGAACAAGCCGGTGCTCTTTTACGGGATCGAGGCCCTGGTGGAGGCGGGGCTCGACGAGATCGGCATCGTGATCTCGCCGGGCACGGCGAATGAGATCACGGCGGCCGCCGGCGACGGTAAGCGGTTCGGTTGCTCGATCACCTACATCCCGCAGGCGGAGCCGCTCGGGCTGGCGCACGCCGTCCTCACCGCCGAGGACTATCTGCTGGACGGCCCATTCGTGATGTACCTCGGAGACAACCTGCTGCGCGACGGGATCGTCGACCTCGTCGCCGCGTTCAGATCCTCCGAGCCCGACGCGTTGATCCTCCTCACCGCGGTCCCCGACCCCTCCAATTACGGGGTCGCCGAGCTCGCGGGCGACCGCGTGGTGCGCCTGGTGGAGAAGCCCGCCGACCCGCCGAGCGACCTGGCGCTGGTGGGGGTCTACATGTTCGGTCCGGCGATCTTCGACGCCGCCAAGGCGATCGAGCCCTCGCGGCGAGGCGAGCTCGAGATCACCGACGCCATCCAGCAGCTGATCGACGGCGGCAAGCGGGTGGAGAGCCGCACCGTGACCGGGTGGTGGAAGGACACCGGGCAGCTCGACGACATGCTCGAGGCGAACCGGCTGGTGCTGGAGGACATCGAGCGACGCGTCGAGGGGGAGGTCGTTGACTCGAAGGTCGAGGGCCGCGTGATCCTCGAGCCCGGCGCCCGCCTGGAGCGCTCCGTGGTCCGCGGGCCGGCGGTGATCGGGCGGGGGGCGCGGATCACCGACTCCTATATCGGCCCCTACACCTCGGTCGATGCGGGCGTCGTCGTGACGCGGGCCGAGGTGGAGCACTCGATCCTCCTCGCCGGCTCGAGCGTGTCCGACCTCGGGTCGCGGATGGAGGCGAGCCTCCTCGGGCGCAACGTCAAGCTCTCGCGAGGGGACGGGCTGCCGAAGACGCTGCGGATGATCGTCGGCGACAACGCGGAGATCAAGATTCCGTGAGGCGTCGCCCGGGGATCGGCCGGTGAGGGTGCTCGTCACCGGCGCGGCGGGGATGCTCGGACGCGAGGCGACGGCCGCCTGCCATCGGCGCGGCCACGACGTGGTCGCGCTGGCGCGTCCGGCCCTCGACGTCACCGACCCGGCCGCCGTCGACGCCGCGATCGTCGAGTACGAGCCCGACGCGGTGATCAACTGCGCCGCCTTCAGCGACATCGACGCCGCCGAGGAGGACGAGGCCGCCGCGATGCGGGTAAACGACGCGGGCGCGGCCGTGGTCGCCGGGGCCGCCGCCAGCATCGGAGCCAAGGTCGTGTATCCGTCGAGCGACCTGGTCTTCGACGGCTCGACCCGGGAGGCCTACGTGGAGTCGGATCTGCCGGCGCCCCTGTCGGCCCAGGGCCGCTCGAAGCAGGCGGGCGAGACCTCGGTGGCGGTGACCAACCCGCGCCACTTCGTCGTGCGCTCGTCCTGGCTCTACGGCCTCGGGAGCGAGAACTTCGTCGAGATGATGCTGCGGCTCGGTCGCGAGCAGCCGGAGGTGCTGGTGGCGTCGGACCGGGTCGGGTCCCCGACGTACGCTCGCCACCTGGCGGCCGCGCTCTCGGTGCTGATCGAGGGCCACGAGTACGGGATCCACCACATCGCCGGCGGCGGCAGATGCTCCTGGTACGACTTCGCGCAGGAGATCTTCGACCAGTCCGCGATCGAGTGCAGGGTGATGGCGGCGTCTAGCGAGATGCTGGAGCATCGGGCGCCGCGGCCGGCCTATTCCCCGCTCCGAAGCGAGCGCGCCAACCCGATCGAGCTTCCGCATTGGCGCGAGGGCCTCGCCGCGTACCTGAGGGCGCGCGAGCGGATCGGGAGCGGAGCTGGCGTCTCGAGGAGCGGGGCCGCGTGAGGCTCCTGGTCGCGGGCGGGGCCGGCTTCATCGGCTCCGCCTACGCGCGCCGACGGCTCGAGGCGCATCCGGGCGACTCGATCCGGGTGCTC
Source organism: Actinomycetota bacterium (assembly GCA_046730395.1). Lineage (GTDB taxonomy): Bacteria > Actinomycetota > Thermoleophilia > Solirubrobacterales > 70-9 > AC-56. The sequence goes on from JBKPIV010000077.1 coordinate 22,854, forward strand.
GACAGGCTCACGTACGCGGGGCGGCGCGAGAACCTGGAGGGGCTGCCGGGCGAGCGAATCGAGATCGTGACGGGGGACATCGCCGACGCGGACTTCGTCGCCGAGGCGGTCGAGGGCTGCGATGCGATCGTGAACTTCGCCGCCGAGTCGCACGTCGACCGCTCGATCCACTCCCCCGGTGAGTTCATCCGGACCGACGTCTTCGGCGCCTTCGTCCTCGTCGAGGCGGCGCGGGCGGCGGGCATCCGGCACCTCCAGGTCTCCACCGACGAGGTGTACGGCTCGATCGATGCGGGCTCGTTCAGCGAGGAATCGCCCCTCCGACCCTCCTCGCCGTACTCGGCGTCAAAGGCCGGCGGCGATCTGATCGTGGGCGCCTACCGCCATACGCACGGCGCCGACGCGCTGATCGTCCGCGGCTCCAACAACTACGGGCCCCGCCAGCACCCCGAGAAGCTGATCCCGCTGTGCATCCTGAACGCCCTCGCCGGGGATCCGCTCCCCGTCTACGGCGACGGGATGCAGGTCCGCAACTGGATCTTCGTCGACGACTTCTGCGCCGCGATCGACCTGGTGCTGGAGCGCGGCCAGGCCGGGGAGGCGTACAACGTCGGCGGCCCCGACGAGCTCGCGAACGTCGAGGTCGTCAAGGCGATCCTCGAGCTCACGGGGCGCGACGAATCCCTGATCCAGCACGTGACGGATCGTCCCGGCCACGACCGCCGCTACTCGCTCTCCTCCGACCGGGTTCGAGCGCTCGGGTGGGAGCCGACGACGGCCTTCCGCGAGGGGCTCGAGCGGACGGTCCGCTGGTACCGCGACAACGAGTCCTGGTGGCGGCCGATTCGCTCCGGCGAGTACCGCGCCTACTACGAGCGGCAGTACGGGATGGCGCTGGGCTAAGAGGCTAACCGCGGATCGAGGCGTGCCGCGGGACGCCGAGCAGTCCCCAGATGGTGAGGGCGAGCCGCTTCGCGAGCCGCTTGCGCTCCTCGAGCGGCACCCCGCGCACGAAGAAGTCGATCGCCAGCAGGTGCTGGCCACGCACCGAGAGGAGCTGGTTGAAGGTCGCGAGCCAGTTGGCGCCGCCGCCGCCGACCTGGAGGTCGCCGACCCCGCCCACGGGCATCGGGAACAGCTTCTTGTCCCGCGAGCTGAACTGCTGCGACTCGGTGATCCGGTTGTCATAGCGCCTCAGGACCTCGGGTGCGGTGTCGAGGGTGACGTGGACGTTCACCCGCGGGGTCGCCCCCCTCGAGCCCAGGGCGCACCCCGAGAAGTTCAGCGACCGCACCTGATCGCGATCGAGGTTCCCGAGCGCCGCCGGCGCGACCTCGCGGATGAGCGCCGTCGCACGCCGGTAGATGCGCGGGCAGTTGGCTGTCAGGTTCTGGTCGCGCGGGATGTGGGGCCTCGGCTTTGCCGCCGGCCGCTGGGAGTGGGTGGCCACGGAGCTTTCCCCGCCGCCTCCTCCGCAGGCGGCAAGCGCGATGGCGAGCACGAGCATCGGCGTGCACCATCGACCCATCCTCCGCCGGTCCGCTCCCGCCGCCATGCCCCTAGGTTTGCACGAGAGGCGCACGAACAAACGCTCGAACGATCCGTAAGATCGGAGGGTTGGCAACCGACCGAAGAGCTACTGCCGGATCACCGCTCGATCCTTTCTCTGATCCCGTTCGGCGGTGGTTCGAGGCTTCGTTCGAGGCGCCCACGCCCGCGCAGGCGCTCGGCTGGCCGAAGATCACGGCGGGCGCGAACACCCTGATCTGCGCACCGACGGGGTCGGGCAAGACGCTCGCGGCGTTCCTGTGGGGGATCGACCGGCTCGCAGGCGAGCCCGAGCGCCTCGGAGAGGGCATCCGGATCGTCTACGTCTCGCCCCTGAAGGCGCTCTCGTACGACATCGAGCGCAACCTGCGCGCGCCCCTCAAGGGCGTGGGCGTGGAGATTTCGGTCGGACTGCGGACCGGCGATACGCCCCAGCGGGAGCGCCAGGCCATGCGCCGGAGGCCCCCCGACATCCTGATCACGACGCCGGAGTCGCTCTACCTGATGATGAGCTCGGGCGCACGCGAGATCTTGACCGGGACGGAGGCGGTGATCGTCGACGAGATTCACGCCGTCGCCCAGTCGAAGCGCGGCGCCCACCTGGCGCTGACGCTGGAGCGCCTCTCCCACCTCGTCGCCGAGAACGAGGGGCAGGACCCGCAGCGGATCGGCCTCTCCGCGACCCAGCGTCCGCTGGACCGGATCGCGTCGTTCCTCGTCGGGCCGCGGCGCGGATGCGAGATCGCCGACGCCGGTAAGCGCAAGGAGCTGGATCTCGAGATCGTCGTGCCGGTCGAGGACATGACCGATCCTGACGCCTCGATCGAGAAGCGGCGCGACGGAGGCGACTCCGGGTTCCCGGCGCCGGACGCCAACTTCGAGGCCGCCCCGACCACGCGCTCGATCTGGCCGGCGATCTACCCGGAGCTGCTGAAGCTCGTGCGCGAGCACACCTCGACGATCATCTTCGTCAACAACCGCCGGGGCGCCGAGCGGCTCGCGAAGCGTCTCAACGAGCTCGCGAACGAGGAGGACTGGCAGGAGCTTCCGGCGACCGAGCACGCGGGCGATGGGAAGGGGCGAGCGGCGAGCGCGAACGGCGGGCCGCCGATCGAAATCGCGAGGGCCCACCACGGCTCGCTCGCCCACGAGGAGCGCCAGGTGGTGGAGGAGCTCCTGAAGTCGGGGCAGCTTCCCTGCCTCGTGGCAACTTCATCGCTTGAGCTGGGGATCGACATGGGCGCGGTCGACCTGGTGATCCAGGTGGAGTCCCCGAAGTCGGTCACCCGCGGGCTGCAGCGGATCGGGCGCGCCGGCCACACCCTCGACGAGATCTCGGTCGGCCGCATCTTCCCGAAGTTCCGGGCCGACCTCCTCGAGTGTGCCGTGGTCGCCCGCCGAATGCGCGAGGGGGAGATCGAGGAGACGGTGATCCCGCGGAATCCCCTCGACGTGCTCGCCCAACACCTCGTCTCGATGGTCGCCGACGACGAATGGGAGGTGGATGACGTCGAGCGCCTGGTGACGGGCGCCGAGCCCTTCTCGGAGCTCTCCCGCGAGCAGCTCGAGAACGTGCTCGACATGCTCGACGGGCGTTATCCGTCGGATCGATTCGCGGAGCTTCGGCCGCGCCTCGTCTGGGACCGGGCCACCGGAACCGTGCGCGGGCGCACGGGGGCGCGCCAGCTCGCGGTCACCAACGCGGGCACGATCCCGGACAGAGGCCTCTATGGCGTGCACCTCCCCGACGGCCGCCGCGTCGGCGAGCTCGACGAGGAGATGGTCTACGAGGCCCGCCCGGGCCAGACCTTCCTGCTCGGGGCGACCACCTGGCGCATCGAGGAGATCACCCGGGACCGCGTGATCGTCACCCCGGCGCCGGGCGTGCCGGGCGCCGTGCCGTTCTGGAAGGGGGACGGCGTGGGTCGCCCCGCCGAGCTCGGCCGTGCGATCGGCGCCTTCGCCCGCGAGGCGGTGAGCGCCGACCCAGGCCAGCTCGCCGCCGCGTACGACCTCGACCGCCGCGCGGCGGAGAACCTGGTCGCCTACCTGCGCGAGCAGCAGGGGGCGACGCGGGTCGTGCCGTCCGACGAGAGCGTGGTCGTGGAGCGATTCCGCGACGAGATCGGCGACTGGCGCCTGTGCGTGCTGTCCCCCTGGGGAGGACGCGTTCACGCCGCCTGGGGCCTGGCGCTGTCCGCCCGGATCCGCGACGAGCATGACCTCGAGGCGGACGCGATCTGGTCCGATGACGGAATCGTCGTTCACCTGCCCGACGCTGACGAGCCCCCGCCGGCCGACCTCGTGCTGCTCGAGCCCGACGAGATCGAGGATCTCGTCGTGCGCGAGCTCGGCGGCTCCGCGCTCTTCGGCGCCCGCTTTCGCGAGAACGCCGCACGTGCCCTCCTGATCCCGCGCGCCTATCCGGGCAAGCGCACGCCGCTCTGGCAGCAACGGCTCAAGGCCCAGAGCCTGCTCGAGGTGGCGAAGGACTTCCCCCGCTTTCCGATCGTGCTCGAGACCTACCGCGAGTGCCTGCGGGACGTGCTCGACCTGCCCAGCCTGGAGGCGCTGCTTCGGGACCTTGCCACCCGGCGGATCTCGCTGGTGGAGGTGGAGACGCCGACCGCATCGCCCTTCGCCTCCTCCCTCCTCTTCGACTACGTCGCCACCTACATGTACGAGGGGGACACCCCGAACGCCGAGCGGCGCGCCGCGGCGCTCTCCCTGGACCGCGAGCTCCTTCGTGAGCTCCTCGGCCAGGAGGAGCTTCGGGAGCTGATCGACCCCGAGGCGCTGGCGGAGGTCGAGGCCTCGCTCCAGCACCGCGCGGAGCCGGCGAGGGCCAAGGATCGCGACGCGCTCCAGCAGGTCCTGCGGCGGCTCGGGGATCTGACCCCGACCGAGTGCGAGGAGCGGGTCGCCGAGGGTTACTCGGCGGCGTCGATGCTCGAGAAGCTCGAGCGCGAGCGCCGTGCCGCGCGGGTTCGCATCCTGGGCGAGGAACGCTGGATCGCCGCCGAGGACGGCGGGCTCTACCGGGATGCGCTCGGGGTTCCGCCGCCGCCGGGCCTTCCGGAGCCGTTCGGGACCGAGGTGGCCGAGCCGATGGTGACCTTAATGCGCCGCTACGCTCGCACCCACGGGCCCTTCCCGACCGCCAAGGTGACCGCGCGCTACGGCGTCGATCCCTCGCCGGCGCTTCGGGAGCTCGAGCGCGCCGGCGAGCTCGTCAGGGGTGAGCTTCTTCCGGGTGGGAGCGAGCGCGAATGGTGCGATCCGGACGTCCTCCGCAGGCTACGGCGGGCCAGCCTCGCCCACCTGAGGGCCGAGGCCGAGGCGGTCGATCAGCGCGAGCTTGCCCGCTTCCTGCCGAGCTGGCAGAACGTCGACGCATTCCGCCCCGCGGGGGCCGGTCCGGATCGGCTTCGCGAGGCGCTGGTCCCGCTACAGGGCGTGGCGCTGACCCCGGAGGTTTGGGAGCGGGACGTGCTGCCGCGTCGCCTCGGCGCCTATAGCCCCGCTTGGATCGACGAGCTGTGCACCGGCGGCGAGCTGGTGTGGATCGGAGCTGGCGCGCTCGGACGGAGCGGCGGCAAGATCGCCCTCTACTTCCGTGAGGACGTGCGGCTCGCCGGGCCGCCCCCGGCGAGCGCGAAGCTCGAGCCGCCATCGGGGGAGGTGCACGACGCGATCCGCGAGCTCCTGGCCCGGCGCGCGAGCTTCTGGCTCGACCTGGTCGGCGACCTCGACTTCCCGCGCGAGGAGGTTCACTCCGCGCTTTGGGATCTGGCCTGGGCGGGCGAGGTCACGAACGACGCCTTCGCCCCTCTCCGCGCGCCGCGCCTGCGAAGCATCCCGGGCGGCGAGCGCCGGGGCCGCCGCTTCGCCGCTCGCCGCTCCGCCGCAGGCCAGGCGGTCCAGGGTCGGTGGTCGCTCACCGCGCCGCTCTTCGAGAATGCGCCGCCGGCGGGGCCAAGGCTCCGCGCACAGGCGGAGTTGATGCTCGAGCGCTACGGGATCGTCACCCGCGAGACGGTGCTCGCCGAGAGCGTTCCGGGCGGCTTCTCGAGCGTCTACGGCGAGATGTCGAACCTCGAGATGCTCGGCACGGCAAGGCGCGGCTACTTCGTGGAGGGCCTCGGAGGCGCGCAGTTCGCACTGCCCGGAGCGGTGGAGCGCCTCCGCTCGCTGCCGCCGGCGGAGGGTGGCTACCTTCTGCTCGCGAGCACGGATCCCGCGAACCCGTACGGCGCCGGAATTCCCTGGCCGAAGCGCCAGGGCGATGCCCCGGGCGGACGCCGGCCAAGCCGCTCGCCCGGCGCCTACGTCCTGCTTCGCGACGGGGAGCCGCTGCTCTTCGTCGAGCGCGGCGGGCGCGGAATCCTGCGCCTGGCGGAGCTCGAGGGAGAGGAGCTGGCCGAGGCGATCGGGGAGCTCGCCGACGCGGCCCACGACGGCGTCTTGCCGAGGCTCGCAATCGAGCGCCTCGATGGCGAGCCGGTGATCGGCTCCGGCCACGAGCAGATGCTGATCGCGGCCGGGTTCTCGCGGCAGCCGCGGCGCCTCGTCGCCTCCGCCTGACACGCCCGCCGGATGGCCGAGGGCGACACCGTTCACCGCCTCGCGAAGCGACTGGAGGTCCCGCTGGCGGGACAGCGCGTGGTGCGGGCCGAGGCCCCCGCGCCGCGGAGCCCGCTTCGCCTGCAACGTCGGCGCCTCGCCGAGCTCGAAGGAAGGCGGGTTGAGGGGGCGGAGGCGCGAGGCAAGCACCTGTTGCTCCACCTCGATGAAGGCGTGGCGCTGCACAGCCGACTCGGGATGCGTGGCTCGTGGCGCGTCTTCGCCCCCGCCGAGCGCTGGCGCGGGCCCAGCCGCGAGGCGTGGCTCGTCATCTCGACACGAGCTCGGGTCGCGGTCCAGTTCGGCGGCTCGGCGCTTGCGATTCGCACCGAGACCGAGCTGCGCTCCGATCCGCTCCTCAAAGAGCTCGGCCCGGACATCCTCGCCGGGGAGTTCGCGAGCGAGCATGGGCTCGCGGGGCTGCGCGCCGCCGACGGTTCCCGGGAGCTGGGCGACGCACTCCTCGACCAGCGCGTGATCGCATGGATCGGGAACGTCTACAAGAACGAGGGATGCCATGCCGCCGGGCTGAGCCCCTGGCGGCGGCTCGACGACCTCGCGGACGCCGAGCTCGTCCGGGTGTTGGCCGAGACGCGAGCGCTGATGGCGGCGACAGTCGAGGGAGAGCGGATCCCGCGAATGATCTACCGCCGCGCGGGCCGTCCGTGTCCCCGGTGCGGGACGTGGATCCGTTCCCGAGGCCAGAGCGACGCCAACCGCATGACTTATTGGTGTCCGGGCTGCCAGGTGGACGGCGGAGCGCGATAATCGACGGCGTGGGAGGACGCATGAGCGCCGGATTCGTGTCGGACAGACCATGAGCGCCGCCGATCCGATCGAGCTGCTCTCGCGCGTGCCGCTCTTCTCGGAGCTTTCCCGAGGCGAGCTGGAGCGGATCTCGCGCGTCGCGGTTCCACGCTCGTTCCCATCCGGGGTTCGCGTCTTTCACGAGGGCGACCACTCGGACGCCTGCTACCTGGTCCGGTCGGGGGATCTGCGCGTGACCCGCGAGCACTCGGACGGGCGCGCGATCGCCCTTGCCACGCTCGGGCCCGGCGACATCTTCGGCGAGCTGGCGATGCTCGACGGCGAGGCCCGCTCCGCGAGCGTCGAGACGCTCACCGAGTCCGAGCTGCTGGCGCTCCCCGCCGCCGACGTCCGGCGCCTGCTCGCCGACCATCCGGAGATCTCCGTGAAGCTGATCGCCGCGCTCACCCGCCGCCTTCGCGAGACCAACGAGCGCGTCGCCCGCCAGTCGTTTCAGACGGTGCCCAGTCGGGTCGCCGGCGTGCTCACGCAGCTGATCGCCGAGGAGTCGGCTGGCGAGGGCCGTCAAGGGGTTACGGTGCGGATGACTCAGGCCGACCTGGCGCAGCTGGCGGGCACCTCGCGGGAGAGCGTCAGCCGGTTCCTGGCCACCCTGGAGCGGGCCGGGGTGGTTCGTGTGGGACGCGGGCGCGTGACCGTGGTCGAGCCGCGGCGACTGCGGGCCTACATATTCTGATGCGCCGCCCTCCCTCCGCCGAGGAACTGACGGCGGAGCGCATGGCGATGGTCGAGCACCAGCTTCGCCGTCGCGGGATCCCGGACGAGCGGGTGCTCCAGGCCATGGAGGCCGTCCCCAGGGAGCGGTTCGTCCCCGAGCCCGAGCGCCGGCGCGCCTATGCCGACTCGGCGCTCCCGATCGGCTACGGGCAGACGATCTCACAGCCCTGGATCGTCGCCGCGATCGCCGAGGGCGTGTCCCTCGAGGGCTCCGAGACCGTGCTCGAGATCGGGACCGGATCCGGGTATTCGACCGCGGTGCTGGCGCGCCTCGCGCGTGAGGTGATCACGATCGAGCGGGTCGAGCCCCTCGCCGACCAGGCGCGCAAGACGCTGGCCGAGCTCGGTGTTCGAAACGTCGCGGTGATCGTCGGCGACGGCACCGCCGGGTACCCCGATCGGGCGCCCTTCGAGGCGATCGCTGTGCACGCGACCGCCCCCTCACCCCCTGCGACACTGCTCGCCCAGCTCGCCGTCGGCGGCCGCCTGGTGGTCCCGATCGCATCGCGGACGGCTGACATGTTGACCGTGTTCTGGCGGGTGGCGGAGCGCCTCGACCCCGAGACTGACGGGGGCCTCGAGCGCCGTGTGATTGGCCCCTGCCGCTTCGTTCCGCTGATCGGGGGCGAGGGATTTCCCGAGTAGCAGGGCCTTGGCGAATCGCTTAGGCTGCGCCCGTGAGCGCCGAGCTTAGTCCTCCCCGCCGCAAGTTCCGCCGCGCTTGGCGGGTGAGAGCCAGCCCGCGACGCCACTTACGGCGGGGGAGCACCCATGAACGGAGCCTCGCTTCGCGCGAGTCCCGAATCAAATCGTGATCGATGACCGGCGGCTTGCTGGCGCTCAACTTCTTCTCACCCGCGTTCGTCGATCAGCTGAAGCGAGGTCGGAAGACGGCCACGATCCGGCTCGGCGACAAATCGCGCAAGTATCAGCGCGGGCAGGTCGTCTGGATCACCGTGGGCTACCAGCACAGTCCCCGGGAGAAGATCTTCTCCGCCGTGATCGACGATGTCGAGGTGAAGCGGGTGCGGGACCTCTCGCCTCGGGATATCGAGCACGACAACCCCGAGTTCCGGCGGCTTGATGAGATCACCGGGTTCCTGCGCCAGATCTACGGTCGCGAGATCACCCACGAGGACACGGTCACGGTGATCCGTTTCTCGCGGATCGTCGAATCAGCTCCGACGCACCTAGGCAACGGCGAGCCGCCTTCCCGCAACTGAGGGCGGCTCCGCACCCGCTTCACCACGTGCCCGCTTACAGCCTCCTCACCACCTGGTGCCTCGAGGCCCCGCGGGACCGGGTTTGGGAGGCGATCTGGGAATCCGAGCGCTGGCCCGAGTGGTGGCCGGGCGTGGTCGCAGCGCAGAAGCTCGCAGACGGCGACGCGGCCGGCGTCGGCCGGATCGGACGGTACCGGTGGCGCTCGAGGCTTCCCTACAACCTCGACTTCGACCTGACCACCACGCGGGTCGAGAAGCCCCACCTGATCGAGGGTCGCGCCGAGGGCGAGCTCGCCGGCGTCGGGCGCTGGCGCCTGTTCGAGGAGAACGGCCCGTCCCCGGTGACCGCGGTCGTCTACGAGTGGAACGTGGCCACGACGCGGCCGTGGATGAACCTGCTGGCGCCCATGGCCCGACCGATCTTCGCCTGGAACCACGACTGGGTGATGCGGAACGGCGGCGAGGGGATGGCGCGCCTGCTGGGCTGCCGGCTGCTGGCGGCGGACTGAGCGGACCGGTAGGGAGGACGCGGCGACCCGGTCAACCCCGCGTTCCTACCCCATGGCTCGGTCCAGGGCTGATCTAAGTCGCCGGGACTGAGATCCTTGACAGCCCGCCCGGGGTCGGCTACACTCCCGAATGCACTTTGGCACTCTCCTATGTAGAGTGCCAGGGGACAGCACTCGACGGCTGAAAACTCGAGACCACACTTGGATCCATCCAGGCAGACGGAGGTATTAGACGGATGAAGCTAAAGCCCCTTGCCGATCGGCTGATCGTGCAGGCGATCGAGGAGGAGGAGACCACCGCGAGCGGCCTCGTCCTTCCGGACACCGCCAAGGAAAAGCCCCAGAAGGGGAAGGTGATCGCGGTTGGCGACGGCCCCGTCGAGGACGGCGAGCGCCGACCGCTCGACGTCTCGGAGGGGGACGAGGTCCTCTACTCCAAGTACGGCGGCACCGAGATCAAGGTCGATGGCGAGGACCTGCTCGTGCTGCGCGAGTCGGACGTCCTCGCCAAGGTCCTCTAGCGACAACGACTTAGAACACAAGGAGGAAGCCAAAACATGGCTCACAAGGAGCTCAAGTACGACGCGGAGGCGCGGGCTGCGCTGCAGTCCGGCGTGGACGCTGTCGCCAACGCGGTCAAGGTGACCCTTGGGCCGAAGGGGCGCTACGTAGTGCTCGACAAGAAGTTCGGCGCCCCGACGATCACCAACGACGGCGTCACGATCGCCCGCGAGATCGAGATCGAGGACGTATTCGCGAACCAGGGCGCGCAGCTCGTGCGCGAGGTCGCCACGGCGACCAACGACGTCGCCGGCGACGGCACCACAACGGCGACGCTGCTCGCCCAGACGATCGTCCACCACGGACAGAGGAACGTCGCCGCGGGCGCCAACCCGCTGGCGCTGCGGCGCGGCATCGAGAGCGCCGTCGACCAGGTCACCGAGCACCTGCGCGAGAAGCAGTCCAAGGAGATCGCGGGCAAGGAGCAGATCGCCCGCGTGGCGGCGATCTCGGCCGCCGACGACGAGATCGGCAACGTGATCGCCGACGCGATCGACAAGGTCGGCAAGGACGGCGTCGTGAACGTCGAGGAGGGCCAGACCTTCGGCATGGAGCTCGAGTTCACCGAGGGGATGCAGTTCGACAAGGGCTACATCTCGCCGTACATGATCACCGACCAGGATCGGATGGAGGCGGTGCTCGAGGACCCCTACGTGCTGATCGCGAACCAGAAGATCGGCTCCGTGCGCGATCTTCTCCCGGTGCTCGAGCAGGTGATGCAGGGCGGCAAGCCGCTGCTGATCGTCGCCGAGGACGTCGAGGGCGAGTCGCTCGCCACGCTGGTCGTCAACAAGCTCCGCGGCACCTTCACCGGAGTGGCGGTCAAGGCGCCCGGCTTCGGCGATCGCCGCAAGCGGATGCTCGAGGACATCGCGATCCTCACCGGCGGCGAGGTGATCACGGAGGAGATGGGCCTGAAGCTCGAGAACACCCAGGTCTCGCAGCTCGGGCACGCGCGCCGGGTGGTCGTC
>JBKPIV010000078.1:0-6894 GCA_046730395.1 Actinomycetota bacterium
GCTGGGGGGCGCGCCAAGCGCCGCTCCCTTTGTCTGCGGCGCCGGAGCCTGGGGCGCACCGAGCCGATCTGGAAACGTTTTGGTCTTCCTGGCGTCAGGATCGGTGAGGGTCTTGACCGCCCAGCGCTCGACGCCGCAGGCGCTGGTAGGACGGGCTGACGCGGGCGGCTCGAGCCCGGCGCATCTGCGTGCGCTTGAGCGCGTGGCGAGTGCAGTTTGGGGCCGGAAACTCAACGATCATCGTCCGCGAGCGGTGGCGCGGGTCGGCGACGACCAGATGGATGCGAGCCGCGCGCGTCAGCCCGTCCTACCAGCGCCGCCTGCGGCGTCGAGCGCTGGGCGGTCAAGACCCTCACCGATCCTGACGCCAGGAAGATCAACTTCCATCCCCGCTCAACCGAGCATCAGCGTCCAGATCGCCGCGAGCGCGCCTGCGGCAGCGACGAGGGCGGCTCCGACAGCGCGTCGCGTACGTGCGGTTTAGGGGGCCTGTGGCGGCGGTTCGATACGGAATCCGGCTGACCAACCCGCACGTTGGCTGGCTGGCCCTCCGTCTGCCCCCCGGGGCTGAGCTGGCAGAAGTCGAGGACCAAGTCGTGCTCCCCGGCACGCACGCTTCCAGCGTCACTCGGCAGTCGATGAGCGAAACCTCTAACTTCTGAACGATTTCGGCCTCGGTAGCGCTGAAGGTGTGTCAGAAGTGCGTATTGAGCCGCCCGCCTCAGACGAGTCGGATGCGGAAGTCACTGTTTCCAGGCCTTTTAAAGAATGGGCCGAACCGAGTATTGCGCGAACCGGCCAGAACGCGCCTTCGAGTACGCAGCGCCGCCTCTGATGCTGGCGTAAGGATGCTCGCTCAGTCGAAGGCGCGCGGCCCGCGGACACTTCTAGCCGGGCTCGTGGCAAACGGACTCGATGTTGTTCCCATCGGGGTCGAGAACATAAGCGCCGTAGTAGTCGGCGTGGTACCACCGCAGGCCGGGTGCGCCGTTGTCCGTCCCGCCTGCGGCGATCGCCGCCGCGTGGAACGCGTCCACCTCCGCGCGAGTTTGAGCCCTCAGCGCGATGTGAAGCCGCCCGCGCGCTGGCTCCCCGTGCGCCTCAATGAAGAATGACGGTCGTCCTCCGTCGTCTCTGCCGAACCCGGCCGCAGCTTCGGAGAACTCCATCAGGAGCTTCAGCCCGAGCGGCGCGAGCGCCTGCTCGTAGAACGCCTTGCTTCGCGGGTAGTCAGCTACCGCGATCCCGACGTGATCGAGCGTGATCATCCGACCTCCCTTTCCCATCGACTCTCGAGCTCGTGCTTCGTCCAGGTTCCGCTCAGGGTGCATTCCGGAACACTCGCCCAAGCAGGCGTGCTCGACTCACAGCCGCCGTATGCGTGGTGGTTTGTCGTGCTCTCCTCTGCTAGGACTTAGTCACGACGCAGAATCGATTCCCGTCGGGGTCGATCAGAACGACGAAGTCATCATCCCGGCCGACCTCGCGCTTGTAGCGGGTCGCGCCGCACCGGAGCAGCCGCTCGACCTCTCGTTCCCCATCGTCAGTGTAAAGGTCGAGATGCACTCTGCTGACTTCGCCGAGCGGTGGCGGTTGCTCGACCTGGTTGAGAGAGATGTTTGGGCCTTTCCCGCTCGGATCGGTTAGTACGACCCACCCGTCCTCCGGCGGCTCTCGCGGGACGTAGCCGAGGGCGGACCGCCAGAAGGCGAGCATCTCGTCGAAACGGCGACAGCGGATCACGATGGAGCCGACCCAGATCTGGCCCGTGGGAACGTCTGCCGCCTCGGCGTCCACACGATGATCCTAACGACGACCCGCGCGGTTCCTCGGGGTGTCTAGCCGAACGCTGGCGCAGCGGGGCGTTTGGAGAGTGTCGGGTGGCGAAGAGCGGCGGACATGTCCGGCTGATCGTCGAGCAAGAGGGCGCGTTGGGCGCGTTCGCGAGCGTCCATGAACGGCTCATGCGTGGCACGATCGACCCGCGTCGAGGAGGATGCGTTCGCCAGGCGGCCCCTTCGTGGGGTTGCGCTGGTAGGCCATTGCCATGACCGGAGTCGAAGCCTCGACCTCTCCCCCTGCCTTGCCGCGCTGGTTTGGACCTAGAGCCAGCCCAGATGATCCGGCCATCTCGGCCCTGATCGACCGCGTCGCGTGCGGGGCCCGATGGGCAGACATCGGCGGTGCGTTCAACCTCAACCTGCGGATAGACGCTGAGCCGCCGGTTGTCCTCCGGGTTCATAGGCCCTGGGTCCGGCGCGGCCGGGTAGCGGGACTGCGGCGCTTGCGGGAGCGGCTGCAGCGGACGCAAGTCCGCGTCGCTCAACCGATTCCGATTTCCGGCTGCGACGTCCTGAGGGTCGCTGATCGTTGGGCTGAGCTTGAGGAGTTCATCGATCACGTCCGGCCACGGGCGGACGAGGACTCCTACGTCCGCCTATTCGAGGAGCTCGGACGCGTTCACACTGCGCTCAAAGCAGTGTGGGAGCCCAGTCCGCCCGAACCCCTCGACGACCATAGAACCTTCGGCCAACTGCGTTACTCGGTCGGCTTCACACGCCGCAGGCTCGGAACCCGCAGCGAGCCGGTCGTGCGTCGGATGCGCCAACTGACTGGCGAGCTCTCCAAGCTCCGGAAGGAGGTCGAACTGCCATGCGCTCCGATTCATGGGGACTACAAGTTGGGCAACGCGGGAGAACTGTCAGACGGCTCATGGGCCATCTTCGACCTGGATTTCGCGAGGGTCCGGGAGCGGCTGTACGACATCGCGGGCAGCCTGAACCACGTCGCGCAGAGCGGCCCCGATGGCGTGGGCCAGCCGGTTGAATTGCTCGAGCCGCGACGACTGCTCGACGCCTACGAAAGCACGGCTCCGGAACCGCTGACTCGCGACGAGCACCGATGGCTCCCCGGCGCTCTAGCCCTTGTACCCCTGCACTGGGCTGCCACAGCAGGGCTCGTGGGCGACGGCATCCACGACGCCGAGAGCGCAATGACCGCAGCCGAGGCCTGGTGGTCGCGCCGGGATGAACTCTCGTCGTAGGCGGCGAAACGGCTGACACAACACCGACACGCGACTGACCCGGCGCCGACCAGGAGCGGCCGTCTGTAAAGGGTGAGTAAGAGTTGCCGATCGGGCTGTCACTTTCGGGGGTCGAAAAGGGCATTACTTATGTAGAGGGACGATTCCCTCGACGGCGTTCCTGACCGCGGGCGTATCCGTCCGGACGGGTAGGGCGTTGACCTCTGGCTCCTCTGCCGGCGCGTCCAAACCAAATGCCAGATTCCGACGCGCTGCACGGCGGCGGCGAGGTTGTGCCGCTGCGCCCCAAGACAATCGATGACGGTGAGATCAGGCTTGGCCCGGTGAGGGTCGAGCCGCTCACCGCTGTTCAAGAAGCAGAGGCGGTCGAGTTGCTGACCGCGCTATTTGCTGCCGCGCTGCGGCGGCGGCGTTCGTCTGCCTCGCTGCGGAGGGCCGCATGACCGCTGCTCGGGTCTTTGCCAGTCGGTCCGACTGTGACTGGCAAGCCAGTGTTTGCCGCTTCGCGGGCAACGACGCCGATCGTCTCGCTGCGATGCGCGCCCGACTGTATATGGAGGTTCAGTCCTGATCGAGTTCCACATGCGCGGTGGCCGCGGGCACGCCGGCCGGCTGAGCCGGCGCGACGCGCTCGCGACCGTGACCGATACGGATCGGCGTCTGCTCACGCTGCTCGCTGAGCAGCGCGTGCTGACGCAAACCCAGCTCGAACGGCTGCTCACCGACACACCCGCACGAACGCTTCGCTACCGCACAGAACGCCTGACCCGGCAGGGTCTTGTCGGTCGCAGCCGTCCCTATCGCGATAAGGGATCCGCTCCGTTCCACTACTGGCCGACGCGTGCCTCGGATGCGTTCGTGCGCGGCGAGCCGGTCCCGCGCGGCGGCGAGCGGGCGGAGCCGAACCCGCTGTTCCTGCATCACGCCGAACGCCTGTCCGAGCTGTACGTGCTCCTCCAGGTGCAGGCGCCGACCGTTGGTCTGCGCCTGCACGCCTTCAAGCGGGAGGGCGATGCCCGGGAGCTGTTCCGGGCGGACGGGCGCGAGCGGGCGCTCGCACCCGACGCCTTCGTCCATCTCCGCGACGACAACGGTCGGGGCCTGCTCGCCTTCGTCGAGCTTGATATGGGGACGATGAGCCACGCCCGCCTGAAGACGAAAGCGGCCGGCTATGCCGCCTATGCTGCGCAGGCGGCGTGGACCGAGTCGCACCTGTTCTGCCCGTGCCTGCTCTTCCTCACCACCACCGACAGCAGGGCGGTCGCGTTCCTGAAGCTGTTAAACGGGCTGCTCGACAAGCACCGCCGCTACAGCTCCAGCTACTACGGCGACTGGGGCGAAGGCGGTCACCTGGCCTGGTTCGCGAGTGCGGCTTGCGCGTACGCCCGCGAACCCGAACGCGCGCTCGCCGAGGCCTGCTGGGACGACCTCGCACTCGCCGGCGGCGGCCTCACCCTCGGCGGCTGCTTGAACAAGTCGCGCGCCGCCTACGACGTGCGCCGTGCGAAACACGAAGCCGAGCAGCGCGCACGCGACGAGCAGAGGCAGCGGCTGCGTGCGAATCCGGAAGCGCTCCGGGAGTACCTGCAGGAGAAGCACCTGCGCTTTCAGGGTGAGCATCTTGCCCAGTTCGGCGGGGAGGGCGAGACCGCGCTTCACCTCCTGCTCAGCTCGACCGAGCGCATGAGCGAGATCGAACGCGACGCGTTCGCCGCGCTCGTCCGCCAGCTCGACGACGACCCACTGGAAGCGGAGCCCGCGCCGCAACCGGTACCGCCGACCTGGACCGACAGCGAGGCGGTCGCTTCGCTGGTCGAGGTCTACCGCCGACACCAGCGGGCACGCGTGGACGACCTGATCGGCCGCTATGGCGAGGGGCCAGCGCTGCGACACGACCGCGAACAGCTCGCCAACGGGAGTCTCCTTGGCAGCTACAGCTTTGGCTCACTTGAGGAGTGGGCACGACGTGATCAGCAGGCGCGCGGGGAGCAGAAGCGGCTGCGGCTTGTCTTTCTCGACCGGCGCGAGCGGGAAGCCCGGCGGCGTAAGCGCGAGGCTGGGCTCGCGGCAAGGCTGGCGCATGGCCGCGCCGCCGTGTACGGGATCGTCGACCGCGACCTGCTGCGCATCTGCCGTCACTGTGATGAGGTCGTCTACCCGCCCGAACCCGAACGGCGCGGAACCGTCATCTACCAACAACCCTCGCAACCGTCACGCTGCCACTTCTGCGGCGGCTCCGAGCTCGCCCCCTGGGATCCCGCCTACCAAACGGAACTGGAGTACGGGCCCGGCGCACGGCTCTTGGGTCGCGACTTGACGTCGGGCGGGATCGATGGCCTCATGGACGACCACGCCGACAAGGAGGGGAGCTGCCTGTGATGCGTGTCTGTCTCTACCAGCGAATCTCAACCGACGAAGATCACCAACCCACCTCGCTGAAAACGCAACGAGAGAGACTCGAGCGATATTGCGAGGCGATGGAGGACTGGCGGATCGTCGCCGCCCACGAAGACCAAGCAAGTGGCACCAGCCTCGACCGCCCCGGCCTGCAGCAAGCGCTCGACCTCGCCCGCGAGAAACGGATCGACCTGCTGCTCGTCTACCGCGTCGACCGGCTGAGCAGAAAGGTGCGTCAACTCGCCGGCCTCTGCGAGGAACTCGACCAGCTCGACGTCGTCTTGAAGTCGGCGACCGAGCCGTTCGACACCGGCTCCCCGGCCGGGCGGATGATGCTGCAGATGCTCGGCGTCTTCGCCGAGTTCGAACACGCCACCATCGTCGACCGCGTCACCGCAGGCTTGGAACGCCGCGTCCGCGAAGGCAAATGGATGAGCGGCCGCACCCCCTACGGCTACACCCGCGACCCGAAGACGAAGCTGCTGATCCCCGACCCGGTCAAAGCGCCCGTCGTGCGACGCATCTTCAACCTCTACGCCGAAGGCAAGCTCGGCACTACGGCCATCGCACGCACCCTCGACGCCGAAGCCGCACCCACACCCCGCAAGACAGGCTGGTCGCCGAACGCGCTGCAACTGATCCTCACCAACCCCGCGTACCGCGGCCTCGTCCGCTGGAACGGCGACACCCATCCCGGCCTGCACGAACCAATCGTCGACGACGACACCTTCGAGAAGGCACAAGAGATCCTCCGCCGCCGCAACGAGGATGCCTCCCTTCGCCGCGGCAACCCGAGCGACTTCCTCCTCTCCGGGCTCGTGCGCTGCCACCACTGCGGCCGCGCCTACGTCGGCACCTCAGCGCACGGACGCAACGGCCGCTACACCTACTACGCCTGCTCCACCCGCTACAAGTACGGCCCCGCCAAATGCAACGGCGACCGGCTCCCCAAAGACCGCCTCGAAGCCGCCGTCCTCACCCAGCTCGCCGACCTCTACCGCGACGGCCACCTAATCGAAAAAGCACTCGCCGACCTCGCCGAGACGACCGAAAGCGAACGGCCCGAACTCGAAGAACAGCTCGCCTCAACCCGCACGGAAATCGCCCGCGTCGAGAGCAAGCTGGAACGCTACTTCGAAGGCTTCGAAAACGGACGACTCGCCGCCGACCTCTTCCAAGACCGCATCCGCGTCCACCGCGACCGCCTCGAAACCCTCCGCGAACGAGAAGCCGACCTCACCCCCAGCTCGCCACACACGCCCACACACCGCCCGACGCAGCCGCCCTCGCAGGGCTCGCCGACCAGCTCGAACAGATCGTCGCCGACGAGAACCCCGAACAGGCCAAAGAGCTACTCCGGCTGCTCGTCAAGGACATCCAAGTGCACGACCGCCGCCGGATCATCCCCACCTACAGGATTCCGGCGGCGGTTCGCGCAATACCTCGTAAGGTGG
>JBKPIV010000079.1:0-12855 GCA_046730395.1 Actinomycetota bacterium
GGTGGGTGGGGGGCGGGTGGGTGGGCGCGGGGTGTGGCGGGGGGGTCCCGCGGGGGCGGGCGCCGCGGGGTGCCCGCCCACGCCGCCGGCGCGCCCCCCCGGGACTCGCAGCCGCTGCAGCTGCGACGGCCGTCCCGTTGATCCTCCTGAGCGGGGGCCCGCACGGTCCCAGCACCAAGCCGACGCTGGCCGTCACCACCGACTCGATTCAGCGCATCGACGCGAAGACGAACAAGCTCGCCGCCACGATTGCGGTGCCGGTGGGCGGATTTCTCCTCGCGGCCGGCGGGGGCTCCCTCTGGGCCGCGAACACCAACGAAAACCGGCTCTTCCGCATCGACCCGAAGCGGAACCGTGTCGCACAGACGATCCAGACCATCCATCCGGCCGCCCTTTCCTTCGGCGCCGGCTCCCTTTGGGTCCTCGACACTTCGGACGGCATCGTCAGCCAGTTCGACCCGTCGACCGGTGCTGCCAGTGCAACGATCCCTCTCCCGCCGGGCACGCCGCCCGGTCCGCCGACCGTCATGAGGGCCGGCGACGAGGGGGTCTGGGTTCAGTGGGCGGGAAACGTCGGGAACGCGGTCCGGATCGACCCCGGCTCGACGGCGGCCCGCGAGGTGACGATCGGCAGCCCCCAGACGTACGTGCTCGATTTCGCTGCGGTCGGGCCGGTGTTGTGGACGCTCGCGCCCGACCCGAAGCGTTCCGCATACAACCTCGTCCGGATCGATCTGCGGAACCCGCGCGCTCCTCCCACCGCGACCCATGTCACTGTCGACTACGGCTTCCTCGCCGCGGACACGCGCGGCGTCTGGCTCACCAATCCGGGCCGGGATCGCGTACTCCATATCAACGCCCGAACGCGCCGGCTCGATCGGATCGTTGGGGTCGGAATAAGTCCGCTGTCGATTGCCGAGGGGGAGAACGCCGTGTGGGTCGTAAACTTCGAGGACGGCACCGTCTCTCGCATCGACCCGGCAACCGACAGGGTAGTGGCGACGATCCCCGTCGGACCGAACCCTGCGGGTATCGCCGTCGTCGAAGGCAGCGTCTGGGTCGACGTTCATCCGCGCTGATCAAGTTCGGAGCGACCAGGTGAACCGGGTCAGGCTCGCCTCCGGTGCAATGCCGCTGGGCCGAAGGCCCTTGCGGACGAACAGGGTCGGTGCAGCTGCCCGCTGGGCAACGGCCGTTCGAACATCACCCGACCCCTTGTCCCGCCAACCGGCGGACAGGCCGAACACGATCAGGCCTGCGTCCTCCGCTGCTCGGAGGATCCCTTCTTCGCCAGCTTCGACGAGGGCAGTTGCTGTTGCGATGCCGGCGATTCGCTGGATGATGAGCGAGGCGCTTGCGAGCAGGCGGCTCGCATCGCGCCCCTTTCTGGCGGTAGCGGCACCCACGAGCCGAAGAGGAGCCTCCTGAGCCTGGGCGAGCCAGGTCGCGAGCTCGACTGCGGCCCAGTCGTGGTCGGCTCCGGTGAACGGAACGACGATCGGCCGGACCACTCCCGCGGCGGGAAGCCGCTCGCCGCCGACCAGCAGCCCGACGTCGCAGGGAGCCTTGTCGAGGACGATCCCGGCCTCGGGGTCGGGGGCGCCCGCGAGCAAGACGAGGTCGACGTCCTGCTCTGACGCGAGCCGAACGATGTCCCGGCCCGGCTCCGCGGAGGTAAACGCTGCGACGCGGGCGGTGAGGCCCCTGGAGAGCAAGTCGTCGCGCCGGCGGGCCAGGCTTTCGCTGGCTCGGGTGAATTCCTGGCCGCTGACGATGCACACGAGGATCAGATCGCGAACCGGCCGCCGCGCGAGCGGCGCGGCGAGGGCGAGGAGAGGCCCGACGCCGGCCTCGCCCCGAGGAGCGACGAGGATGGAGCGGGCGGGAGGGGGAGCGCTGGCCTCGAGCTCGAGCGCCGGGTCCTGTTGCAAGATGGCGCGCTCGAGATTCTGGAGGGCGCGGCCCGGGTCGATCCCTAGCTCGTCGACGAGCGCGCGTCGCCCAGCCTGGTAGGCGTCGAGCGCCTCGGCCTGCCTGCCGGACCGGTAGAGAGCCAGCATCAGTTGGGCGCGGAGGCGCTCCCGCAGCGGGTGCTCCCGGACCAGCTCGCGGAGCTCGGCGACGAGCTCCGTCTGGCGAGAGAGTGCCAGGTCGGCCTCGATCCGCCGCTCGAGCGCGACAAGGCGAAGCTCCTCCAAGCGCTCGACCGCCGACCGGGCAAATGGCTCATAAGTGAGGTCGGCGAGCGCGGGACCACGCCAGAGCGCGAGCGCGCTCCGCAGCTTCTCGGCCGCAACCTCAGGGCCCGCCTCGCGAGCCTCGTCGAGGAGACGCTCGAAGCGGTGGAGATCCAGCTCGTCCGGCTCGGCTCGGAGCAGGTACCCAGGCCTGCGCGTTACCACGACCTCCTTCGTTCCGAGCGCCTTGCGCAGCTGCGAGACCCGAACCCGGAGCGCCGTCGCGCCTGCTGCCGGCGTGCGCTCTCCCCAAAGCTCGTCAAGCAGCCGGTCTTGCGAGACGACGCTGTTCGCGTTGAGCAGTAACACGGCCAGCAGCGTCCGCTGCCGCACGCCCCCGAGCTGGAGCGGGCGGCCCCGTTCGATCACCTCGAGCGGTCCGAGGATCCGGAACTCCACGGTGCGCCGACGCTAACACGGTCGTTACGGGTTCGTTACGCGGGCGCGAGACGCTCGGGGCATGAGCGCGAGGTGGAGGTCGTGAGAGCACTACTCGGAGTCGCTGTAGCATCGGCCGCCGCGACAATCTGGGCGGCGGGTGTGTTCGACGCGAAACCAGAGTCGCGGCCTGACTTCGTCTCGGTGTCGTGCCGCTCTCAGGTGAACGCTCGCGCCTGCTCGATCGCGCTTCGCTATCTCGCGGCACTCGACCTCGATCGGGCAGAAGAGGCCTGCGCGCTGCTCGACCACTCGACGCTCGAGGCGGCCGGAGGAATCGCCGGCTGCACCAACACCCTCCTGGGTGCGAAAGGGATTCGCATTCACTACTCGATCTCGGCCGCCGGGCAGTCCGTGCTCGGGACGACGATCCGCTTCTCGACCTGGGCCGACGGCGACGCACCGATCCGCCAGCAGATGCTGATCTCGCCAGAGGGCCGGATCGTGGCCGTCGCACCCGAGCTGTACTCCGAGGTAGCAAGCTGATTCCGACGGCGTCCGCCGAAGGACTACGTCCAGGGCGGCGGCCAGTTTCGGCTTCGAGCTCACCGGCCACTGGTCAGCGGCCTACGCGTACGTCCCCTGGGATGGATACGGGCCCGGCGTGGACACGTTCGGGGACAGGCATGATCGGAAGTTCATCGCGACCGCGGTTCATCGCGGTCGCGGGTACATACTCCTCTTCGTCTCGCCGACCATGAACGCGGCTGCGGCCGACTATCGCACCTACGAGGCGGGACGGCGCTCCTTCCGCTTCACCCGGAAATAGCTTTCGCACCGGCCTTCGATCACGCATGAGCCGCGACCGTCCACGCGGTTGGCGCGCCGCCCCCGACCCGCGTGAATTTCGCATCAAGCCTCTAGCAGGCGGTCGCCGGTCCATCCCTCAACTGATGCCTGCCAGCCGCAATGCAGCCTTCGTCACCGTGCCCATCGAAGAGCACGACGTGATCGTCGGCCTCAGGGACAAGGCCAAGCAGGGCAACGCCCGGGCGGCAGCCCAGCTTCTGGCTTGGCTAACCCGTTTCCCCGTACAACAGGGCAGCGGCGAGGACCGGCAAGACAAAGCCCTGGAGGACATGACCCCTGACGAACTGGCCTTCGCAGAGGCATGGGCGAACAGGCAGGTCAACAGGGCCATGCGCAGGGCGCAGGGGATGCACGCAGCCCGCGCACGAGCGGCGGAAACGGCCTCGGGCAGCCAGGACGAGGGGGCTACCCGCCCGAAGTGAACGAGTCCTGCCGGAGGTGGCCGCACTTCCTCCGGGGCTGGCACCCCGCTTGCCTACGCTTGGCTACATCCTCCCCCAAGAAGTGGTCTCAGCTCCAGGCCGCTCCAGGAGCGGGCTCAGGGCTCGCGCGTCAAGCGCGCGTCAAGCAGGACGGCCTGATGGGCTGACCCCGCCCGAGTCGGGTGGCACCCCTCTGACGAACGGGACTCCTACGCGGGACTCAGAACGTTGCGCAGCGAGAGAGACGACGAGCCCGAAATGTGTTGACCAGGGGCCACTGCGGCCAGTTTGCGTGTAAGGGCGATGCGTGTCGAGACCAGCTCTCGCAGCGACAGAGACATGAACAGCGATCCGCAGCGATGGCGACTGCCATCTCTAGGCTGCACGTTCTTAGAGGTCGTTCCACGATGAGCTGTCAAAGGCGCGGCGAGGCTTGAGATGCAGTTCCAGTTCGAGTTCGTGGGCGATCGGTATTCCGTGCGCGCCACGATCCGGGATTGACGGCTTGAGGTGGCGACGCGCCTCGGTAACCGCGTGACGATGGAACGCGACGATCTCCATGCCCCATCGCTGGTAGAGCTCCAGAGCGCGGAGGTTGTCGTTGGTCGTGATCAGCCAAAGCCGTGTGCAGCCGGCCTCAACGGCGACGTCACGGACGGCATCGAGTAGCGCTCGTCCAACGCCGCGACCTTCGCGCAAGCTCCGGATTGTCACCAGCTCGCACTCATCACTGCGCAGCGCGTAGGAGGCGAGTCCGGCTCGCTGCCCTTCCAGGATCGCGATGAAGCCGGGCAGCTCGGTCGGGTCAACGAGTTCCCCAAGCCGTGCAACAACAGGCGTTGACCAGCTCTCCGCCTCGACCTGAACAAACCAGGCTCGGTCGCTCTCGGTGAGCGGTCGGACGTCGACCATGGATCAGCATTCTCGCGCTCCGGCAACGCAGCGAGAGAGAAAGCCACGTCGCTACGGACAGGCGGCCTGCGCCTGAGCCACCCCAGGACGAGCGCAGGAACATGCCCAAACCCCACGCAGGTTGAACTGAGCCTGAACACGGCCAATCGCCCGAGTAGGTGCAGATTTTTGGCTTGTTCAAGCCGTTGGCGGCAGCGAGAGAGACAATGAGGCCCGAAATGCTGCGGATGCAGGCGATGCAGCTGAGGTCGCTTTGGACCACCACGGGGGGTACGGGGGATCTCTCAAGGTGATGTACAGCCCCGATCCTGAAAACGCAGCCAAGGTTCAACCGACTGCTTCGAGAGCCGTGACGCGCGAATATCACCGCTCAGAGAGGCTGCTGGAACTCTGACCTGCGTCTGACCCGCGCACACCAGGCCGTTTCAGTACACCGATTGCGCAGCGACCTCCTACTCCGCTGGTAGGCGCTGAGCATCCTGGCCGATCCCCCACCCCCGCGCACGCTGAGCCTCCCGCACGGAGTCCTCCGAACATAGAGGCAGGCATCTCTCGGGAGGTCGGTATGGCAATGACACAGTCACGGGCGAACGACCTCTAGAACCCGAGCAGAGGTCGCAGCTCAATGCAAGCGCTGAAGCGCGTCTACCCATCGAGTGGCGAGCCAGTGGTGAGATGGCCCCGGTGGCGCCGACCGTACGACTCGGCGGATCAGTTCTCGAAGCCCCACCACCTCGGCGATGAGTCTCTCCGCGCGCTGGAGTTCCACGTGGCGTCCCCTGACAGGCGCGAGCAGCGGATTCTGACTACGCTCTGTGCGTCGCTGCACCTGCGAAGAGGAGGGAGGTCAGATGCGAAAGCTGAAGCTTGCGCTGCTGTCGGTTGTGTGTGCGCTTCCGCTGGTCGTGGCACCGTCGGGGTTGGCCGATCCGCCGCCGTGGGCGCACGGACACGGTGGTGATGGCGGCGGCTATTCGATCGCGCTGATCGCGCCCTGGGGGGACGCGGTGAACACCACTGACTCGATCACGCTCACCTACTCCGTGAGCGGGTCGCCGAACGTCCCGCAGACGGCGATTGACGCGGCGACCGACGCCGCGCAGACGTGGTCGAGCTGGCTCTCCAGCCACGCCGGCAAGGGTACGTTCGCCGTCAAGGAGGCGTCGGGAGGGAGCGCCAACGTCCCGATCACGATCAAACCGGGCGGGGGCAGGATCGCCGGACAGACGAAGCTCTCCTACGGCGCCGAGGGGTTCATCGACGGCGCGACGGTGCAGATCTCCGGGTCCAGCTTCGGGCTCAGCAACGACTACAAGACCGTCTACGAGATCACCCTGCACGAGCTGGGACACGCGTTTGTCGGCCTTGGCCACTCCGACGATCCGAACGATCTGATGTACCCGACGCTGAACGGCACGACCACGATCGGGAAGTGCGAGGCGTCCGGCTTCGACGCGCTCTACGGCTGGCTCAAGGACGGAAATCCCTCGACCGGGCCGAGGCAGCCCCCGGCGAGCTCCGTCCCCTGCTAGACCCGCATCCAGCCGCATCACCGAGAGGGAGCCGCCGCGGAGCAGACGGCTCCCTCTCCATACCGGCGGGCGAGGCCGCTTCTTCCCATCCCCTTCGGCCTCTCGCCCCAACCCGACACAGCCCCCCGAGGGCCGCGTTCCGTGCGGCCGCGCGGGACGCGCCACGGCCACCGTTCGAAGGTGTGCCGCGGCGAGCGTCATCTGCCCGAGCGCGTGCAGCCCGTGCTCGATCAATCTGCATCGCGATTGCACCGGTTCCGCCGAACGTCCGAATCTCTGATCAGGGCTTGCCTCTCGCGGCTGGCTGTCACCACCGGTTGTCACCTCCCCGCCACCGAGAAACCGGCTCAGCCACGCCGATCCCCAGCCCATGTTCTGATCACCAAGTCAATGGAGGCACTGCACCGAGAGATCACTGAGCTGCATGCGCATCGACGCCGCCGACCTCCTATATCCCCAGCGAGCGGTTGTGGCGCGGTCGGATCGGCGCCTCTTCGCGTGCGCCAACGGCCATCCCGCGACACGCCGTTCTCTGGCTGCGGGCGTCTCGCGCATAGTGGTAGCCGGTGAGCGGGTCTGGCGTGTGCTCGTGGAGTGGAGGCAAGGACTCCGCCCTTGCGCTGCAGCGCGCGATCGAACGCGGCGTCAGGCCCGCGACGCTGTTGACGATGCTGGACGAGAGTGGTCGGCGGTCACGCTCGCACGGGCTGTCGCTTGCGGTGTTCGAGGCCCAAGCGGACGCACTCGGGTTGGCGCTGATCACCCGCAGCGCGAGCTGGGAGGCGTATACCGATGCGTTCGTCGACGCGCTTCAACAGCTTGAGGCGTCGGGCCATCGGGACTGCGTCTTCGGCGACATTGACATCTGGGCGCACCGCACCTGGTGCATGCAGGTCTGCGATCGCGCCGGTGTTGTTGCGCACCATCCGCTCTGGCAACAGGACCGCCGGCAGCTCGTCGAAGAGCTGATCGACCGTGGCTTCGAGGCGACCATCGTTCTCGTCCGCGCCGGTGTGCTCGACCGGTCGTTTCTCGGCAGACGCCTGGACCGGGACGTGCTCAGCGAGCTCGAGGCTCTCGGAGTCGATGCCTGCGGCGAGAACGGCGAGTTCCATACGGTGGTCACCGACGGGCCGCTGTTCACACGACCCGTAGACGCGCGCTTCTCGGACGAGTACGAAGTAGCCGACTGCCTAGCCATTGACGTTCGGCTTGCCTCACCGGAGTTCTCGTGAGCGATGCCTTCTACGTGCCCGACGGCGAGTGGTTCACGCCGATGCCGTGGACCCGCGGTCCCTGGGACTCCGAGGCCCAACACGCAGGCCCGCCGGCGGCCCTGGTCGCGCGGGCGATCGAGGACCTCGATCCGACCGGCCGATTGCAAATCGCTCGCTTCACGCTGGAGATCCTGCGCCCAATCGGACTTACGCCCCTTCGGATCGAGGCCCGTGTCGTTCGGCCCGGAAAGCGGGTGCAGCTCGCCCAGGCGGCCCTGCTGGACGAGCACGGGGAGGTCGCAATCGCCCACGCGTGGGGCTTCGGCCGTTCAGATCAGCCGGTTCCCGCCGCTGGGCAGGAGGCGCCACCGTTCGAACCGCCTCTGCGGTCCGGGTTGGCGCCGACCTTCGATCCGCCCTGGGATGGCGAGAGCTACTTCACGGCGATGGAGTGGCGAGTCGCCCGGGGCGCCTTCTCCGAGCCAGGCCCAGCCGCGGTGTGGATGCGGTCGCGAATCCCCCTCGTGGCCGGCGAGGAGCCGTCGCCGCTTGCGCGAGTACTGATCGCTGCCGACTCGGGCAACGGAATCAGCTCCGTCGCGTCACCCCTCGAGTACCTGTTCATCAACACGGAGCTCACCGTCCATTTGTTCCGCCAGCCGGTCGGGGAGTGGGTGTGTCTGGACGCCGTCTCGCGGATCGATCGGAGTGGCGTCGGAGTGGCCGAGAGCATCATCTGGGACGAGGCCGGCCGCATCGGGCGAGGAAACCAGGCGCTGCTGGTCGCTCCGCGCTCCGAGCGCACGTCGTGACCAGCCCAATGAAGGTCTCCTGCGGTCTCCCTTGGCGAATGAACGCGACCTGCCGGCGCGGACGCTGATGTTCTCGAGTGCGCGGGTTCCGGCCGTCTCCGTCTATCCGGACAGCAACAAGATCGGTGTCTGGCCCGGCGACGTCGAGAACGAGCTCATCTTCAGACGCGACACCGCCGTGCCGTGGTCCGAAGGTGAGGAAGGCTCGGAGCAAGCCTGAGACAGCGCTGTGCCAGCCGCATCACTGCCGTGAGGCTGCAGGAGAACGTGCTTCGGGCAGCGAGAGAGACGGCGAGCCCGAAAATGCAGTGAACGCAAGGTTCAAGAGCAGTTGTCGCTGATCGTGCCTTCGACATCGATGAGCTGAGGGGTTGGGTCTTGAGGATGCTGGACAGCGTTGGCGAAGGCTTCCGTAGTCGCCAGGACTACGCAGAAAGCCTCGCGCTTGTCGGCGCCGCCGTCGCCTAGCCAGCGCCGCAGGCGCTCGCGCAGGTCGCGGGCAGAGCCGGGTCGCACCTGCAGTCGAAGATTCAGTGATGCCGGTTGCATGCAGGCGCTGGGGGCGAAGCTGGAGCTTCGCTCGACGATCGGCAGCAGGCGGCTTCTGCTCCTGCTGGACAACCTCGAGCACCTGCTGGCCGCGGCCGAGGAGGTGGGTGAGCTGGTCGCGTGCTGTCCTCAGCTCGGCGTCCTCGTCACCAGCCGCGCGCCGCTCCGCCTCGACGGCGAATGGGAGTACACGGTCGATCCTTTGGCGGAAACGGAGGCGTGAACCCTGAACAAGCGGTATCCGCACGGAGTCGGCACGGTCGGTGCCCGCGACAAGACTGCCGGGACGCCCGTGACGATGTTCAAAGCGCAGCACCCGGATCTACCGCCTCGCTATGTCGTAACAACGGAGATCTCGACCGCGACAAGGACGGGATCGCCTGCGAGAAGACGTAGGACGCCGACCTGGCTTACCAAAACCAGGCGCGGCCCTAACAGACGGCTGCTGCGCCCGGGCCTGCGGGCGTGGAGCGAAGCGGCGAGGCCGAGCCCGCGGCTGTAATCGCTCGAACCTGGCGCAGCCAGTTCGCGAACAGGTTCTTGTCGACATCAGCTTCGCGTCGAAGCTTGACCTGCCTCATCACGTGGCAAAAGCTCTCGAGGCGGCCGGAAGGATCGTCGATCGACGGGCACCATAACCCGAAGATGATGTAGGTCGAGGCAGCCTTCAGGTAACAGACCGGCGTCTCGCCCAAGCTCCAGGTCGGGTAGACCCCGCAAATCGCCGCCTCGCCGTCCTCGAGATCGGCGTCGATCACCTGCCGCGCGGCCTCGGCAATCGCGCGCAGCCTCTCCGGGAGAGATGCGATGTACTTGTCGACGTCCGCGTGGTTCGCCATCACGCGGGGATGGTCGTCGCCGGACGTGTGGCCCTGGGTGCCTTTGGCGGTTGTGATGCTTGCCATCGGACGCTCCTTCGAGGTCACCACTGATCGAGCCAGAGCGGAGGATGATAACGTTGTCATGACAACGTTGTCAAGCGGATAGTTTGTTTGGTGAGATGGGTCATGCAGCGCTGGCCCACGACGACGTCCGGTGGTCGCCCTCTGCCTCGCCGCCTGCGCCCTCGGCCTGCTGGGGGCGCGAGCGGGGCGGCCTGGCCGGAAGCCACGCCTTATAACGGCGGCAGAGGGCTGCTCGACATATACGCTCGGCTGTGATGCGCTACCAGCTTCGGATCTACGGCCTCCTCCCCGGCCGCGCCGACGAGTTCGCGCGCGAGTGGGCGGAGCAGGTCGTCCCTCTCCGGCGCGCACACGGCTTCGAGGTCGTCGGCGGGTGGGTCACCGAGGACGGCGACCGCTTCGTCTGGATCATCGGTCACGAGGACTTCGAGGCCGCCGACGCCGCATACCACGCGTCGTCCGAGCGCGCCGCGTTCGACCCGGACCCCGCGCGTCACCTCGACCACAGCCGGATCGAGACGATCTTCCTGCGTACCGCGCTGTCACGTGTTACGTAACGTCCGGCACGGTCGCCTCCTCCAGCAGCTTCCGCGCACGGAGTCCAAGGCCGATCCGTGTCCGGCCGGCCTCGACACTGGCCTCCAGCCGGTCGTTGTCGGCCAGGTAGCGAACGGACTCGCGGACGCTGGTGGCCCTCATGCCGTCGTCCATGCGGGGGAGCAGTTGAAAGCCCTTTCCGGGATCGATCACGAATCGTCCCGTCGATCATCACCGAGCCGAGGAACAGCGGCTCATCGCGCTCGAAGGCGAACAGGATCGCGGCGACGGCAGGCTCGTCAGGTATGACGACGTGCTGGTAGCCGTGTCGACGCCTAGATCTGTCTGTCGAGTAACGCCGCCGCTGCGGTCCGGTTCGGAACTCCCAGTTTCCGGTAAATGTGCTCGAGATGTTTCGCCACGGTGGCGGGAGCGATGCCGAGGACTAACGCGACTTCGTCGTTTTCCCTTCCGAGGGCGACCTGGTCGAGGATTTGCCGTTCGCGCGGGGTGAGCCTTTCGATCCGGGAGTCGTGCTGGTTGAGCATCAGGATGTAGAGACCAGCGGTTTGTGCGATCCGTACATCCAGTCGGAGATGACCTTGGTTCAATGACATCGTGTTGCGGCGGAGGACGGCTGCCGGGACGCAACCGTTTTCGATATCGAGAAAGCGCTTGAGCAGTGCGCGTGAGGTGGGTGATGCGTACTCAATTACGCCCTCGCGGGAGCAGAGAACCACAGCGCGCGCCTCGTCGGCTGCGCCTTCTTCGACTGATGCGAGTGCGGCGGCTCCAAGCAGTGCGGTCTCTGCTGCCTCGGCGCGTTCGTTGAGGTGCGGCTGAAGTAGGTCCGCGATCAGGCGGTCGCGGTCGTCGAAGTCCGGTCGCCTGTGTCGTAGGAAGATGAAGACTCGGGTCCTCGTGGGCGTAGCAGGCAGTCCAACGTCCAGCCAATGGTCGATCGTGCCCCGGTAGAACGCGTCGTAGATCGCTGTGCGTCGGAACTCGCGCAGGGTCATGAAATCGGAGGCTTTGAGGGCTGTCGTCCAGTCGCCGGTCGCCCACCGGTGGCCGCAGACGGGATGGGTGTCACGAACCGCCCACCAGAGATCCCACCAGTCGTCCAGCTCGTAATCGCAGGTCACTTCCTCGATGCCACCTGGCCATCGCCAGACTTGAAGGATCGAGCCGTGATGCAGCGGATCGAGCTCGCTGTATCCCACCGCGTCGCAAGCGATCAGCTCCTGCAGCCTCGCGAGCAGGCGGGGCGGGAAGGGCAGCGGGTCGTCGAGCGCTCTCAGCTCGCTCACAAACGCAAGCGCCGCAGAGGCGTCACGCTCGCCCAGCTCTCTCACCAGTCGAGGATACGCCGAATTGCGTATTGCGGCAAACCGCCGGACCTCTAGACCTTTTGGTCGCATGGAAGGACGCGCAGGTCGTCGAGAGGAGGCCCCGTGATTCGCCTAGCAGGAAAGCGAACGCCCGAACGGTGCGTGCTCAGGTCGATGCCCCAGTCGACCCCCGGATTCGCGTTGACTCCCCGAGTTGACAGCACCATACCCGTCACGATCGAAACGATCGGGGGCGGCACCATGAAGAAGGGACTTGGACGGTTTGCGGTGCTTGCAGCAGCCGTCGCGCTGGCCGTGCCGGCGGTGGCGCAAGCGGGCAACGAGGTCACGAAGTGGAACGAGATCGCCGTCACCACGGTGAATGGACAGGCGCCGATCACGTCGGCACCGAATGCCGGCGCCGTGTTCGTGGCGATGGTGCAGGGCGCCGTCTACGGAGCCGTCAACGCCGTCGACCGACACGGGAAGCCGTACCTGATCAACCGGAGCTTTCCGAAGGCGTCCGTCGACGCGGCAGCGGCGACCGCGGCATTCCGCGTGCTGGACTCGTTGTTCTCAGCTACGCACCACACGTCGCTGCAGACGGCGTATGACCTGTTGCTCGGGGCAATTCCGGACGGCAAGGCCAAGGAACAGGGCAAAGCGGTGGGAAACATGGCGGCCGCCGCGATGCTTGCGGAAGGGCACGACGGGCGCACGGTCATCGGGTGCACGTTCGGCTCTGGCGCCGCCGGCGAGTGGATGCCGCTCGCCGGGCCCGGGGGACTCCCGCTGTGTGACCCGAGTCCGTGGGTCGCTTACGCGAAGCCGTTCGTCTTGAACAGCCCATCGCAGTTCCGCACCGCCGGCCCGTACGAACTGACGAGTGACGAGTGGACGGCCGACTTCAACGAGGTCAAGTCGCTTGGAGCGGTCGACAGCGCAACCCGCACCGCCGACCAGACTCACGCTGCCGCGTTCTGGCAGACGAACCCCGCCGCGAACTACAACGCTCTCGCGCGCAGGTTCGTCGACCAGTTCTCGCTCGGCGTCAGCGACAGCGCACGTCTGTTCGCGATGCTCGATCTGTCGGCGGCGGACGCGATCATCAACGCCTGGAACGACAAGTACCACTACAACTTCTGGCGGCCGA
>JBKPIV010000080.1:0-4097 GCA_046730395.1 Actinomycetota bacterium
CGCCTCGGCTCGGGCCAGGTGCTGATCGGCCATCTGGCGCCGCTCACCTCCGGCGAGACCAACCGGGCGCTCGCCGATGCGGGGGTGACGAGCTTCGCGATGGAGGCGATTCCGAGAATCACGCGCGCGCAGGCGATGGACGCGCTCTCCTCGCAGGCGAACGTCGCCGGTTACGCCGCCGCCCTGCTCGCCGCCCGCGAGGCCGGCCGCTTCTTCCCGATGATGACCACGGCGGCCGGGACGGTGGCGCCCGCGAAGGTCCTGGTGCTCGGGGCCGGCGTCGCCGGGTTGCAGGCGATCGCGACCGCGAAGCGGCTCGGCGCCGTCGTCACCGGCTTCGACATCCGCCGCGCGGCCTGGGAGCAGATCGCGAGCCTCGGCGGACGCCCGCTGGAGCTCGACTTCATCCCCGACGCGGAGGCCGAGGGCGGGTACGCGCGCCCGCTCACCGACGAGGAGAACGAGAAGGTGCGGGAGGCGCTCGCCGACGCGGCCCGCAAGCAGGACGTGATCATCACCACCGCCCTGGTGCCGGGCCGCCGGGCGCCGATGTTGATCACCGCCGACGCCGTCCGCGGCATGGAGCCGGGCGCGGTGATCGTCGACCTCGCCGGCGACTCGGGCGGCAACTGCGAGCTGACGAGGGCGGGGGAGACGGTGGTCGAGGGCGACGTCAAGGTGATCGCGCCACTCAATCTGCCGAGCGAGATGGCGACGCACGCGTCCCAGCTCTACGCCAGGAACATCGAGAACCTGCTCGGCCTGCTGGTCTCCGACGAGGCCGAGCTCAAGATCGACTTCGACGACGAGGTCGTGGCGGGCGCCTGCATAACGCATGAGGGCGAGATCCGAAACGAGCGCGCCCGCGAGGCGGCGGGGGTGAGCGCCTGATGCCTCTGATCACCGAGATTACGATCTTCGTGCTCGCCGCCTTCGTCGGCTTCGAGGTGATCTCGAAGGTGCCGACGACGCTGCATACGCCGCTGATGTCGCAGACCAACGCCATCCACGGCATCGTGATGCTGGGCGGCCTCTTGGTGATCGGGTTCGCCGATGGGGGCCTCGCGAAGGTGATTGGAACGATCGCGATCGCCTTCGGGACGATCAACATCGTCGGTGGCTTCATGGTCACCGACCGAATGCTGGGCATGTTCCGGCGGAGGCCGAAGCCTGCGCGGCCCGAGGACGACGCGAACCCAGACGAATGACGCTGCCCCTCGCTTCGTTATCGCCGGACTCGAACTTCGTCCAGGCCTGTTACATCGTCGCCTTCTCGCTCTTCATCTTCGGCATCCGCCAGGGCACTCAACCGACCACGGCGCGACGCGGCAACCTCATCGCGGCCACCGGAATGGCGATCGCGATTGCGATCACGCTCTCGCTCGACGTGATCGGGAACTGGGGTCTGATCGTGCTCGGGATCGGGTTGGGCGCGCTTGTCGGCGTGGTCGCCTCACGGCGGGTGCAGATGACCCAGATGCCCCAGATGGTCGCTCTCTACAACGGGGTCGGCGGCGGGGCAGCGGCGCTGATCTCCTGGTCGGAGTTCCGCCATCAGCTGTCGCTGGGCGGCGACATCCCACTCGATGTCCTGATCCCGATCCTGTTCTCGATGGTGGTCGGCTCGGTTTCCTTCTGGGGCTCCAATATCGCCTTCGGGAAGCTCCAGGAGCTGCTTCCCGGGCGCCCGATCCGCTTCCCGGGGCAGCACATCGTCAACGGCGTGCTGCTGGCCGCGATCCTCGCCGGCTGCATCGTGCTCGCGGCCGACCACGCCTCGAGCCCCTCGCAGGCGCTGTTCATCGGCGTCCTGATCGGGGCGGCGATCCTGGGCAATCTCTTCGTGTTGCCGATCGGCGGCGCCGACATGCCCGTCGTGATCTCGCTGCTCAACGCGTTCACCGGGCTCTCGGCGGCCGCCGCCGGATTCGCGCTCGACAACGTCGCCCTGATCGTCGCCGGCACGCTCGTTGGCTCGTCAGGAACGATCCTGACGATCGCCATGTCCAGGGCCATGAACCGCTCGATCGGCAACCTGCTCTTCTCGGGATTCGGGGCGATCGCCGCGGGCGCGGCGGAGAGGGAGGAGCGCCCGGTGACCTCGATCGGGGCCCAGGACGCCGCCATCAAGCTGGCCTACGCGGACTCGGTGGTCTTCGTCCCCGGCTACGGCATGGCCGTGGCCCAGGCCCAGCACGCGGTGAAGGAGCTGGCCAACGAGCTCGAGAAGCACGGCGTGCGAGTCGCGTACGCGATCCATCCCGTCGCCGGGCGGATGCCCGGACACATGAACGTTCTGCTCGCCGAGGCGGACGTGCCCTACGAGCAGCTGAAGGAGATGGACGAGATCAACCCCGAGATGCCGCAGACCGACGTCGCGGTCGTGATCGGCGCAAATGACGTCACCAACCCGGCGGCGAAGAACGATCCGAGCTCGCCGATCTCCGGGATGCCGATCATCGAGGTCAACGAAGCACACGAGGTGATCGTCATCAAGCGAAGCCTCAACCCCGGCTTCGCGGGGATCGACAACGACCTCTTCTACGAGCCGAACACCTCGATGCTGTTCTCCGACGCCAAGCAGGCGGCGGCGGACATCGCCGCCGAGGTCGAGGAGCTATAGAGCCGTAGGTCGGGCCTCAGTCGCCGCGACGGTGGCGGCGGACGAGCGGCAGGACATAGCCGATCACGACCCCGAGCAGGGTCGCGATCAAAAGCGCGAAGATCAGGGGCGTCGTCGTGTCGACGAACAGGAACTTGACCTTCACGCTCTGCGAGTTCTGAGCGATGAAGATGATCGCGACGACGACGGCGATGCCGAGCGCCCAGTTTCGCCAAGTCGACTTCCGCGCGCCCGGCTGAAGGTCACCCGATCGTTCCATCGCCGCGACTCTATCCGGAGAGGAAGTCCCGGATCGCCGCGTGCGTCTCGCGCGGGCGCTCTAGTTGGGGCACATGGCCGCAGTCGAGCTCGACGTGCCGCGCGGCGGGCAGCGTCCGCTCCACGTGCTTCATGAACGCGATCGGCACCAACGAATCGCGACGTCCCCAGACGAACAGCGTCTCCGGGGAGAGCTGCTCCAGGCGGGTCCAGAAGCCGTTCTCACCTAGGGGCTCGTCCATATAGACGTTGCGCGCCGCCTCATAGAACGCGGCCCGCCCGCGAGGGGTGAGGTAGGAGCGCAGGAACTCGTCGACGCCGGCCGCTGCCCAGCCGTGCTCGCCTCCGGGGACCAGCTTGCGGATGATCGGCTCCGCGGCCCAGCCTGGGGTCGGCTGGATCAATCCCAGCCTCGGCACGGGGAGCTGCAGGAGCCATCGCCAGCGCCGATCGCGAAGCCAGGCGAGCGCCGGGCTGAGGAGGGCGATCCGACCCGCCCGCTCGGGAGTGAGCAGCCCGAGCTCGATGGCGATGCGGCCGCCCATGCTGTTGCCGATCAGGTCAGCTCGCTCGATCTCGAGGGCGTCAAGCAAGCCCACCACCGCGCCGGCGAAGTACGGCGCGTCGTAGGCGGCGGCGATGGGTTTGTCGGACTCTCCAGAACCGGGAAGGTCGAGAGCGATGATCCGGTAGCCGTCCGCCAGCGCGGCGACGGTTGGGAGGAACGATGCCTTCGTGCCCCCGAGCCCGTGAATGCAGACGATCGGGTCGCCGGTGCCGGCCTCGAGGATCGAGAGCTTGCCGTTGCGGGTGCGAACCGCTTCGAACCTGAGCCTGCCGGGCTCCGTCATGCCGCTGGTCGCGGCGAGAAAGCCCACGGCGAGGTGGAGGTTGCGGCGAACCGTGAGGCGACCGCGCCGAAAGGCGTCCATGCCACCGCGCACGTCCTCGGCGATCCTCCTCCAGGTCCCCTCGTCGGCCGTCAGCAGCGCGTCGGACTCGATTTCCTCGGCGGCAGGGGAGAGCCACACCCCGTCCTCGGAGATCAGCGCGTCCCACTTCGCCCACCCCTTGACCGCGAGCCGGATTCGCGCCGCGCCGCCGGGGATGTCCATCACGTCGGGGTCGAAGCGGCCGATCAGCTGGCGCAGGCTGTCGGGCGGGTTCTCTCCTCTCGACTGGGGCGCGTCGTGTGGGGCGGGAGTGCCCTCCATCA
>JBKPIV010000081.1:0-22269 GCA_046730395.1 Actinomycetota bacterium
GACGAGCCGATTGCGATCATCGGGATAGCCTGCCGCTTTCCCGGCGGGGTGCGGTCCGCTGAGGATCTCTGGCGCTTGGTGGCCGCGGGTGAGGACGCGATCGGCGAATTCCCCACCGACCGCGGCTGGGACCTGGATCGGGTCGTCGATTCCCAGGAAGGTCGGCCGGGCACGCGCCAGGTCCGCCATGGCGGGTTCATCTACGACGCCACCGAGTTCGACGCGGAGCATTTCTCGATCTCGCCGCGCGAGGCCCTCGCGATGGATCCGCAGCAGAGGCTGTTGCTGGAGTGCGCCTGGGAGGCGCTCGAGGACGCGAACATCGATCCGCTGAGCCTGGGCGGCACCCTGACCGGAGTTTTCGCCGGCGTCTACGGCCACGACTACGGGCCGCGCATGCAGGAGGGCAACGAAGCCACCCTGGGGTACTCGCTGACCGGCACGTCCCTGAGCGTCGTCTCCGGCCGCGTGGCCTATGCGCTCGGGCTTGAAGGGCCGGCGGTCTCGGTCGACACCGCCTGCTCGTCCTCGCTGGTCTCGCTCCACCTGGCCGCTCAGGCGCTGCGCCAGGGCGAATGCACCCTGGCGCTGGCGGGGGGGACGAGCGTCATGGCGAGCCCCGGCATCTTCGTCGATTTCTCGCGGCAGGGTGGCCTGTCCCCGGACGGGCGCTGCCGCGCCTATGGCGCCGGTGCCAACGGCACCGGGTTCTCCGAAGGCGTGGGCATGCTGGTGTTGACGCCGCTTTCCGTCGCCCAGGCTGGAGCCCATCGCGTGCTGGCGGTGGTGCGGGGAAGCGCGATCAACCAGGATGGAGCGTCGAACGGTCTGACGGCGCCCTCCGGGCCCTCCCAGGAGCGCGTGATCCGCCAGGCCCTGGCGGATGCGCGGATCGAGCCGGGCGACGTCGACGCTGTCGAGGGGCACGGGACCGGTACTGAGCTGGGCGACCCGATCGAGGCGGGGGCGCTGATCGCGACCTACGGCCGTGACCGGACCGACCGGCCGGTCTGGCTCGGCTCGGTGAAGAGCAACATCGGCCACCCGCAGGCGGCCGCGGGGGTGGCCGGCGTGATCAAGATGGTGATGGCGCTCCAGCACGGGATCCTGCCGCGGACGCTCTATGCAGAGGACCCCTCTCCTTACATCGAGTGGGGCGACGGCGAGGTGAAGCTCCTCAGCGAGCAGGTGGATTGGCCCGGCGGCGAGCGCCGCCGGCGCGCCGGCGTCTCCTCGTTCGGGATCTCCGGGACCAACGCGCACGTGATCCTGGAGGAGGCGCCCGTTCCGGCGCGGGACGGCGCGGACGACCTCGAGGCGGGGGATGGCGGCGCTGTGATCGAGGCGCCATCTCGGCCCTTCCTGGTCTCAGGCTCGAGCGAGCAGGCACTCCGCGCCCAGGCGAATTCTCTCGCCTCGCATCTCGAGCGCCGGCCCGAGCTCGAGCTGGAAGCGGTGGCGGCGACGCTGGCCCTTGGTCGCGCCCAGCTCCCCCATCGCGCTGCGGTACTCGCCGAGGATCGCGCCGAGCTGATCGCGAGGCTCCGCTCGCTCTCGGTCGCCGAGCCGAAGGAGGGCGTGATCGAGGGTCTGGCCCGCGGTGAGCGACGCGTTGCCTTCATCTTCCCGGGTCAGGGCGGCCAGTGGGAGGGGATGGCACGTGGTCTGTGGGATTCCTCGCCGGTGTTCGCCGAGAGCATGGAGGCGTGTGACGCGGCGCTCAGCCCGCACCTGGACTTCTCGGTGGAGGACGTCTTGCGCGGTGTGCCGGGCGCGCCCGAGCTCGGACCCGTCGAGGTCGTGCAGCCCGCGCTCTTCGCGGTGATGGTCTCGCTGGCGCGCCTCTGGCGCTCCTTCGGGGTCGAGCCGTCAGCGGTGGTCGGCCACTCCCAGGGCGAGATCGCCGCCGCCCATGTCGCCGGCGGGCTCTCGCTCGAGGACGCGGCCCTGATCGTGGCCGCCCGCAGCCGCGCCCTGTCCGAGATCGAAGGAGCCGGCGGGATGATGGCCGTGGCGCTTTCGCCCGCCGAGCTCGAGCGGCGCACCAGCCAGCTCGACGGACGCGTGACGGTGGCCGCCCTGAACGCTCCCGGCTCGTTGGTCGTGTCGGGAGACACTGAGGCGCTCGATCAGCTCGAGGTGGACCTTGAGGCCGACGGGGTACGGACTGGCCGGATCAGGGTGAGCTATGCGAGTCACTCTCCCCACGTCGAGGCGGCCCGCGAGGAGCTGCTCCACGCTCTCGCCGGGATCGAGCCCCGCCCGAGCGAGATCCCTCTCTACTCGACCGTCACCGGCGAACCCGCCGACACCGTCCTGATGGATGCCGAGCACTGGTTCGGAAACCTGCGCCGGACGGTGCTGTTCGAGCCGGCGATCCGGGCGATGACCCAGGCGGGCATCGACGCCCTGATCGAGGTCGGACCTCATCCGATCCTGCTCTCGCCCGCCTCGCAGACCCTCGACTCGATCGAGGGCGGCGCCGCGGTGGCGACGATCGGCTCCCTGCGACGCGACGAGGGCGGTTGGGGGCGATTCCTCGTCTCGCTCACCGAGGCACACACCCGCGGAATCCGGGTCGACTGGGAGACACTTTTCGCGGGCGCGGGGCGCGCCGATCTGCCCACCTATGCCTTCCAGCGCGAGCGCTACTGGCTGGCTGCCGCGCCGGCCGCGCCGGACCAGCACGCCGGCGAGGCCGTCGGTCGGCGCGACGATCAACTCTTCGATGTCGACTGGACGGCGCTCTCCGGGGCGGCGAAGCGGGCCGGGAGCCGGCCGGCCGTCCTCGGCGACGGCGTGCCTGTGACCGCCGGCGAGCCGGCGATCGAGCGCTACGCCGACCTGCGCGCGCTCCTCGAAGCCGTGGACGCCGGTTCCCCAGCTCCCG
Organism: Actinomycetota bacterium; assembly: GCA_046730395.1. GTDB lineage: Bacteria > Actinomycetota > Thermoleophilia > Solirubrobacterales > 70-9 > AC-56. The sequence goes on from JBKPIV010000081.1 coordinate 2,891, forward strand.
AGGATGTGATCGCGGCGATCGAGCCTCGGGGGGAGACGGTGCTCCCCGAGGCCGCTCGCGCGACCGCCGCTCGCGCTCTCGAGCTGATCAAGGCGTGGCTCGCCGCCGAGCCGCTGGCGGGCTCCCGTCTCGTGCTCACCACCCGGAGAGCGCTCGCGACAGCGGACGGCCAGGAACCCGACCTTGCCGCAGCGCCGGTGCCGGGCCTGGTGCGCACCGCCAATTCCGAGCACCCCGACCGCTTCGCCCTCATAGACACCGATGGCGGAGAGCTCTCGGCCGGCAAGCTCTCGGCCGCGCTCGCCTCGGGCGAACCGGAGGTCGCACTCAGGAACGGCGCGCTCCTGGTCCCCAGGTTCCGCGGTTTCCCGGCCGGGGATGCGCACCCCTCCGGCACCTCGTCTCTTGCAGACGGCACCGTCCTCATCACCGGCGGCACCACCGGCGTTGGCGCCCTGCTGGCACGACGGTTCGCCGAGCGGCACGGTGCGCGCAACCTGGTGCTGGTCAGCCGCCGTGGAGCCGAGGCGCCGGGCGCGGCGGAGCTGATCGCCGATCTCCGCGAGCTCGGCTGTGAGCCGGAGGCCACCGCTTGCGACGTCTCAGATCGAGACGCGCTCGCGCGAGTGATCGGGTCGATCCCGCCGGAGCGGCCGCTGATCGCGGTCGCCCACGCCGCTGCCGCGCTCGACGACGGTGTCATCACGGCGCTCGACGGCGAGCGTTTGCGCAACGTATTCGCGCCGAAGCTCGACGGCGCCGTCCACCTCCACGAGCTGACGCGCGACCTCAAGCTGTCGGAGTTCATTCTGTTCTCGTCGGCAGCCTCCAGGCTCGGCAATCCCGGTCAGGCGAACTACGCCGCGGCGAATGCCTTCCTGGACGCTTTGGCGTTTGCCCGCCGTGCCGACGGGTTGCCCGCGCTCTCGCTGGAATTCGGGTTCTGGGAGCTGGTCACCGGCCTGACAGAGAGCCTGAGCACGGCGGACGGGAAGCGGGTCGGTCCGGTGGACCTGCTCCCCATGCCTGACGAGCTCGGGCTCGACCTCGTCGACACCGCGCGGAACGCGGGCAAGCCAATGCTCGCCCCGATGCAGCTCGACCCCGCGGGGCTGCGGCGCCGCGCCCGGTCGGGCGCTCTCCAGCCGATTCTGAGCGAGCTTATGCCCTCGACCCCTCAGCCCGAAGAGCCCGAGACCATCGTCGATCGCGGCACATCCCTCCCCGATGCCATCCGCGCCGCGGTTGCAGGATCGCTCGGGTACGACTCGCCGGCGAAACTCGACCCTCACATCTCTTTCGTCGAGCTGGGCGTCGATTCCCTCGTCGCCCTCGAGCTTCGCAATCAGCTGCAGGCGCTCACCGGTCTGGATCTGCCGACCACGCTCGTCTTCGACCATCCGACCCCGGCCGCACTGATCAGCCACCTCCAGGCGAGCCTCTCGGGCGCGGGGGCGAACGGCGGCGCCGCGGATCCCGGCGACGGCGCGGCTCGCAACGGCGGCAGTGGCGGCGTCGCCGCACCGCACGGGGCCGACCAGCCGCTGTCGGCCATGTTCCGGCGGGCGCACCGGCTCGGCCGGCTCGAGGACGGCGTTGCCCTGGTGGAGGCCGCGGCGAGGCTTCGCCCCAGGTTCGGCCTCAGCCACGCCGAGGCACAAGCGCCGACGGTCCTCCCTCTCTCCGAGGGCTCGGAGGAGCCGATTCTCATCTGTCTGCCGTCGGTGATCGCGACCGCCGGCCCCCACGAGTTCACCCGCTTCGCGCGGGGGTTCGAGGGACGGCGAGAGGTCGCCGCCGTCTCCAATCCAGGTTACGCGCAAGGTGACCTCCTGCCCAGCACGATCGAGGCGGCGGCGGCGACCCAGGCGGTCGCAATCGAGCGCCACGCCGCCGGGCGGCCCTTCGTGCTGGTCGGCTATTCGACCGGGGGCCTGCTGGCCTACGCCGCCGCGGACCAGTGCGCCCGCGACGGTGTGGGGCCCGCCGCGGTGGTGCTAGTCGACACCTACGCCGCCGAGGCGATGCACCGGCTGACGGTTCCGGTCCTCGAGCGGATGCTCGAAGCCGGCCGGGCGCAGCCGGAGCTCACCGACGAGACCCTGACGGCGATGGTCGCCTACCTGGGAATGCTGCGCGAATGGCATCCTCCGGCCCCCGCCGCCCCGACCCTCCTCGTCACGGCCGCGCAGCACCTCACGGGAGCCACCGGGGCAAACGGTGCGACCTGGCCTCACCGGGACGCCACCGTCGAAGTCGCCGCCGACCATCTGACCATCCTCGAGGAGCAGGCCGATGCGTCCGGTCGTGCCATCGAGGACTGGCTCGGCGCCGCGGTCCCGGCCGCCCGCCGCGGACGACTGGGCAAGCTGCTCAGGCGCTGACGGCCCGGAACGGAGTGACGTGAGCCTGCTGCGGCGCGGCTTGGAGGCCCTGAGGCACCCGGTCTCGCAGAACGCCCTGGCGCTGCACCTCGTGCAGCTCGGCAACCTGGTGGTGCCGCTGGTCACGCTCCCCTACGTCTCGCGGGTCCTGGGCAGCAACGGCTTCGGCCTCGTGGCGTTCTCCCAGAGCCTCTCGTTCCTGCTCGGCATGGTGATCGGCTGGGGGTTCGACCAATGGGCGAGCCGTGAGGCGGCGGTGAAGCGCGACGACCCGGGCGGCCTCAGCGCCCTCACCGCGCAGATCGTGGGCGCCCGGCTCATGCTCTCGGCGGTCGCCCTGGTCATCGCCGCGGCCGTCTATCTCACCTCGAACACTACCCGCGGCAGCCCGGAGTTCATCGCCATGGCGTGGTTGGCGGCAGTGGCCACGGGTTTCACGCCGCTCTGGTTCTTCCTCGGAGTGGAGCGCCTGCGGATGCCCTCCTCGGTCGCCCTGGGGGTTCGCGTGGTGGCCGCGGCGCTCACTTTCGTGCTGGTGCAGAACTCGGGGGACGCCTGGATTGTGATGGCGCTGTTCACCGGATCTGCCGTCGTCGGCGCGCTGATCACCACCGGAATGCTCTTCCGGAGGGTGGACCTGCGGCGCCCCACCGTCCGTCCGGCACTCTCCGCGATCCGCGCGGGGGCCGCGCTGTTCGCCGGGATCGCGGGGCTCAGCCTCTACACGGCCATGAACGTGGTTCTCCTGGGCTTTCTCGGGACGCGCGCCGAGGTGGCGCACTTCAGTGCCGCCGAGCGGGTCATCCGAGCCGCGATCCAACTCCTCCAGCCGATCACGACAGCCGCCTATCCCCGCATCACCTTTCTCGAGTCCTCCGGCAATCCGCGGCGGGGCCTTCGTCTACTGCTCATCGGAGCGGGGCTCGTGCTATCGATCGCCTTGATCGGGGCGGCGCTGATGTTCGTGCTCGCTCCCCTGATCATCCGGTTGGTGTACGGCGCGCAGTTCGCGGACGCGGCCGGGGTCCTGCGGGTGATGTCAGCGCTCCTCCCGATCACGACGATGTCCTACGCGGCTGGAATCTGGCTGATGGTGAAGCGACAGGACGCCCGCATCATGAAGATCACGCTTGCCGGCGGCATCCTCAACGTCGCGCTTGCGCCAGTGCTCGTTCACCTCGCAGGGATTGACGGCATGGCGGTCTCCGTCGTCTGCGCCGAGTTCGCTGTCTTGGCAATGGCGGTGACGTTCGCGATCAGGCGCGGGCTCCTCCCGGCCCGTGGCCAGGAGGCCGGCGAGGGCGGCGCAGAGGTGGTCGGCGAGCGCACATGACGAGCATCCGCGCCGACCGGGCCGTCGGCGGACATCTCGTCGTCACTCTACTGCTCTGCGTCTCGGTGGCGGCCGCGGTCGCCGGATGCGGGGGACGTGGCGATGACGCCGGCACAGGCCCGTTCGGCTATGACCACAAGGCACCGCTGGACGCCCTGTTCGCGGCGCAGCCGAACTACGCCGGCGACCATGTCGAATTGGGCACCTACAGCGGCGCTCACGATCGCGTGCCCGCCTTTCTGGCGTTTCCTCCCGGCGAGCGCTCAGGTCCCTGCGTGATCTACATGCACGGGTTGACGCGCTCGAAGGAGGATGCAGCGGGCCTGGTGGGGCCGCTCGCGGGCGAGGGCATCGGTCTGCTTGCAATCGACGCGCCCTACCACGGCGCCCGCTCACAGGGACCGGCCGCGCTCGAGCACATCGTCCAGGACCCGCCCGCCATGGCCGCGATGCTTCGTCAGACGACGATCGACCTGCGACGCGGTCTTGACCTTCTCGCGAGCCGGCCCGAATGCGATCCGCATCGGCTCGGGTTCATCGGGTTCAGCTTCGGGGCGTTGACTGGAGCGATGCTGGCGGGCTCGGATACCCGGGTCCAGAGCGCGGTGCTGCTTTCGGGCGGAGCGGGCTGGGCGACCATCTTATCCCGGGCGCAGTCCGTCGACTTTCCGGCGGACACCCAAGGGACCCCGGTGGATCGGAGTCAGCTCAGCGCGCTGGACCCCTATGCGCTCCAAACCTGGGTCGCGCGCATCGCGCCTCGTCCGGCGCTGATCGCCAACGGACTCCATGACGAGGTCATCCCTCGGGCCTCACAGCAGGCCTTCCGAGCGGCCGCAGGGGAGGAGAGTGTGCTTATGTGGTGGGACGGCGGCCATGACCCGTTCGCAGGGCCGCAGGGCCCGGGAGTGTTGGGGCGCATCCTGGATTTCTTTCGAAGGACCCTGGTGAACGGCGGCTGAGGCGGCGTCAGCGGGCTCTTGACACTGCGCGTCTGATCGTTGCCGACTTCACCGGGTGTACGAAGGTGGTGCCGCTCCGCTTCAGAGCCGAGACGTCCGCCAGGTCGTACTCGGGCTGCCAGCGCACATGCCTGTAGAGGTCGCTGAAGGCGTCGACATCGACCAACCGGTGGCCGAGGTGATGGAGCACGGTCGGCACGTAGAGCTCGCCGTAGCAGCGGGGATGGGCTTCGAGCGAGAGGTACGAGTCGAACGCATCCCGAGACAGCCACATCCCGCTGCCCAGCGTCCCGAAAAGAACCGTCGGGTCATCGCGGGTCGAGATCCGGCGCAGGTGCTCCAAGAGGTCGGGGTCGCGGCGAAAGCGCGTGTAGTGGGGCCAATTGGTCCCGTTGCGGGGAACGCAGTTCTTCCCCATGAAGTCTGCGCCGGTCCGCTCGGCAAGGTCGATCAATGCGTCCTCGAATCCGGGGTCGAGGACTAGGTGGTCGTACTCGATGAGATAGAGCGCGTCGAAGGAGTGCTCCTCCGCCAGGGCCGCGAAGACCCCGTGGTAGGACTGATACGACCGCGGCGCGCCCGCCAGCCAGCCATCCTCCAGCAGGATCGCGTCCTCGAGGCGCTCGAACTCAGAGCGCGGGCCCGTGTAGCAGACGACGAACCGCGAGCCCGGAGCCAGCTCACGGAGCGCACGCAGGTCCTGCTCCGCCTCGTCAGCCGGCCGATGCGTGATGACGGCGTTGAGCTGATTCACCGCTCGGCGCGCAGCGCGGGGCAGCGATCGGCCTGAACGTGCCGGAAGACCAGGGCATTCGCGGAGTCGAAGTCCACGTGCACCAGGGCCTCATCGGCCCCCGGGAGCTTGACTCGCCCGCGTCGGACGAACGGGCTCGTGCGGAAGAGCGGCTGGCCGCAGAGCTCGCAGGTGACGCTCCGGCCGAGCACTCGGAGCAGCGGTCGCCTCAGGCTGCGCTTCACACGCCCATTGTGGCGGACCGCAACCCGCACGGTCACCGAGGATGGACGGTAGCGTTCAGAGCATGAGCCGGGTCCTGATCGTGGGGGCCGGATTGACCGGCTGCACGCTCGCCCACCGCCTCGCCCGGGACGGTGTCGGATCGGTGCTGCTCGAGCGCGCTCGAGTCCCGGGTGGCCTGATCCGGTCGGAGCAGATGGAGGGCGTGCTCTATGAGCCGCACGGATCGCACATCTTCCATACCGAGGACCGCGAGGTCTGGGAACTCGCGAACACGATGACACCTTTCAACGACTACCGGCACCGGGTCGACATCGTGGTGGAGGGCAAGGTCCTGAACTGGCCGATCCTCCTCTCGGACATCGAAGCGCAATCGCGCAGCGACGAGATCCTGAGTGAGTTGGAGGAGCGGAGGGGCCTCGACGCCGAGCGGCGCGCACAGGCGGCGAATTTCGAGGAGTGGTGCGTCGACCTGATGGGGCCGATTCTCTACGAGCGCTACATCCGTCCTTACACCGAGAAGCAGTGGGGACGCCCGGCCCGCGAGCTCTCCGCACAGTGGGCGCCGCGGCGGGTGAGCGTGCGCTGGGACAACGACCCCTATCTCTTCCCGGATCCCTACCAGGGCTGGCCGGGTGGGCCGAACGGATACACGGACCTGATCGACGGTCTGCTCGAGGATGAGCTCGTGGAGCTGCGCACCGGGGTCGACGTGACCATGGAGAACCTGGATGCGCACGCCCGCGAGGTGGACGTGGACGTGATCGTCCTCACCTGCCCCCTCGACGTCTTCGCCGGTCAGGTCTTCGGCGAGCTCGAGTGGCGTGGAATCGAGGTGCGGAGCTTCCACGTACCCCACCTCGAATACGCGCAGGGGGCGATGGTCGTGAATTACCCCGGCTTCGAATACCCCTTCATCCGCATCCACGAGACCAAGCACGCCTCGGGACAGAAGTGCGACGGGACCGTGCTCGGCATCGAATTCACGAATGCGCCGACGCGCTACTACCCGATCGAGACCGAGCGCAACAGGGGCCTGAACGACCGCTACCAGAACTACCTGCGCGTGCAGATCGGCGCGGATCGCGTCTTCTTCGCCGGCCGCCTGGCGAACTACCTCTACATCGACATGGACGACTGCATGCGCCAGGCGCTCGACGCAGTCGAGGGCGAGGTGCTGCCGGCGCTGCGGCGATCGGCGCCGGCGCGCTGAGCTCGGCGCGCGCTCCGGACAAGAATGAACGGCAAGCGGGAATGAGCGAACCGCGGTCGGTCGGCCTGGTCCATGACTACCTGCTGGTGAGGCGCGGCGCCGAGCGGACCTTCTGCGAGATGGCCGCCTGCTGGCCGGGGGCGCCCATCTACACCCTGCTCTACGACCGCGATTCCTTCGGCGCGGAGTTCGCGGGCAGGACGGTCACGGTCTCCGGACTTCGCCGGCTACCGGTGGGTCAGGCGGGCTTCCGCCGCCTCCTGCCGCTCTACCCGCCAGCCGTCGAGCGGCTTCCGGTCGCCCGGCACGACCTCGTGGTCTCGAGCAGCAGCGCGTTCGCCCACGGCGTGCGTCCCGGACCGGCTGCCGTGCACGTCTGCTACTGCCACTCGCCGTTCCGCTACGCCTGGTTCGAGCGCGACCGCGCGCTCGAGGAGGCTCCGGGACCGCTGCGGGGAGCGCTTGTCCTCACGCTCGCGGCGATTCGGCGATGGGACCTCAGCGCCGCCGAGCGGGTCACCCATTACGTGGCGAACTCGGAGCTCACCCGTCGCCGGATTAACGACATCTATGGTCGCGATGCCACCGTCGTGCACCCTCCGGTCGGTGTCGAGCGCTTCACGATTCGCGAGCCTGAGGACTTCTTCGTCGTCGTCACCGAGCTGGTGCGGCACAAGCGCGTGGAGCTGGCCCTGGCCGCTGCAGAGCGGGCGGGCAAGCGCGTGAAGGTGCTCGGTGCCGGGCCCGAGCTGGAGCAGCTCCGCGAGCGCTTCGCCGGGACCGCCGAGTTCCTGGGCCGGGCCTCGGAGGCCGAGCTCGCCGAGCTCCTGCCCCGAGCGCTCGCCCTGATCGTGCCCAACGTGGAGGAGTTCGGCATTGCTGCGGTGGAGGCGCAGGCCGCCGGCCGCCCGGTCCTTGCTGCCGACGCGGGTGGTTCGCAGGAGACCGTTCTTTCCGGCGAGACGGGCGTGCTCGTCCCGCCCGGGGACCTGGACGCGATGGCCGAGGCGCTGCGGCACACCGACTTCAGCCGCTTCGACTCGAAGCGGATCGCGGAGCACGCCAGATGCTTCTCGCGGGAGCGCTTCCGGGCGGAGCTTCAGGCCGAGGTCGAGCGGGCGTACGCCTCCCGCTGAGGGCGCCGGTCGACCACGGGGGGCCGGTGCCTCAGCTCGGTGAGGGCGCTGAAGCCACGAGCGGTCAGGACCACGAGGCAGAGCCCGAGCACGTGGAACGCATCGAATGCATCGCCCGCGAAGTAGAAGCGGACGAGGAAGTACCCGAGCAGGGCGGTCCAGATGGAGGGCACCGACATGCGGCGGAAGATGCGTTCCGAGAAGAACCCGAGGAGCAGGAATAAGACGGGCACCGCCGCGGCCGTGCCGAACACGATCAGGGCGTATCCGGGCCCCGATAAGAAGATGCCACCTGATGCGCCGAAGTTTGTGTACAGCTGCGTGATCTGAGCACTGAGCCAGGGAGGCTTGGACGGCCAGATCTGGTGGGGGATGAACCCCGTGACGGTCTTGAGCGGGTCGGTCACCTTCGCCCCGGCGAATTTGCGGTCGACCTTGGTCGCGAGGACCAGCCCGTCGACCGTGTCAAGTCCCTGCTGCTGGAGGTGCGTGAAGGGATCCTGTGCCGCCAGGACCACGATCTCCGGAAGGCCCAGGTCGCCTCCCGTGTTCTTCTGACCGCGCCAGGCGGAGAGAGACACCAACATGACCGAGCCGACGTAGACCGCCAGGGTGATGACGACGATCTCGCGTAGGCCGAAGCTCCTGTTTCTGGTGCTGTACAGGTACCTGACGCCGGCTGCAGCCGCGAGGATCAGAAGCGGCGTGCGGATACCCTCCGCGATCAGGAACGCCAGTAGGCCGAGGCTCACGGCAGCGAGGAACCGCGAGCCCCAGTGTCGATTGAGGATGCCGACCGCGATCGCGAGGGGAGCCGAATAGCCGAACAGCTGGATCGCGCCCTGGCCCGTGACGGTTCCTCGCTGTGAGAAGTCGCTGCCGATGCTGGCAATGATCAGCACCACCCCGACGCCCATCAGGAACCAATAGGTCGCGCGCGTCTCCCACGGCCGCCCGATCGGCCGGGACGGGACGACAGCGTTCCGGCCCCTTCGCACGGCGACGGCCTCCGCGAGCAGCTCGCCGGCCCAGAACGCGACGAGTGCCATGGTGAAGATCAGGAAGGCGAGGGCGAGATCGTGACCGACGTCCTGCGTCGGGAAGCCATTGCTCTCCAGCCGTGATTGCCGCGTGTTGAGGACGAGCTGCACGCCCGGCAGGATCACGGCGATCAGGATGCCCGCGCCGAAGATGGCCGATCCCAGCCGCGAGAAGCCGCCGCCCGCGCGCAGCCTGGCGCGGCACACCCCCAGGGAATGGGAGGCGATCAGGATGCAGAGGAGCGCCAGGATGAGCGCCGCCGCTCCCGCGGGCATGCGCACACCGACTGCCACGCCGTAGACGAGGACCGCAGCCGCCAGCAGCGACAGGGCCACTGCCAGTGTCCACTCGGATCGGCGGATGTAACTCGTCCCCGGGACCATCGGTCTGCGAGCGGAAGCGTTGCACGTCGGCGGGTTTCGCGGCGAGGTCGGGCCAGCGATGCCGAGGCTAGTCTGCCCAGCCGTGCCGGAGGATGATCACAACGTCTCGGTGACGGTCGCCCTGGTCACCCGAAACCGCAAGGACGACCTGCGGGGGGCGCTCCACTCCGTGCTGGAACAGGACGCCGCCCCGGAGATCATCATCATCGACGACGGGTCGACCGACGGGACGAGCGAGATGGTCCGAGAGGAGTTTCCGTCCGTCAGTCTGCATCGCCACGAGCGTGCGCTCGGCACGACACTCGCCCGCAACCGCATCACGAGCCTCGCCGGCAGCGACATCGTCGTCCACCTCGACGATGACGCCCGCTTCACCTCGAGGGCCACGGTCAGCCAGACCGTGGCGGACTTCGACCATCCGCGGGTGGCAGTCGTCGCGATCCCGTTCAACGATGTCGTCAGCGGCCAGCAGACGGAGCGCAACCGAAGGGCACCCGACGACGACGTCTGGGTCCTGGCGACGTACACGGGTGCCACCTACGCGGCGCGCACGGACGCTCTCAGTCGCGTCGGCGGCTACGACCCCGAGTACTGGATGTACGGCGAGGAGCGGGATCTCTCCCTGCGGCTTCTGGCGGAGGGATTCGTGACCCGGATGGGTCGCGCGGGCCCCGCCCTTCACGCTCCTTCCCCGACTCGATCCCTGGCGAGGCAGGACATCCTCGGGCGGCGGAACGAGATCGTCTGGGCCTGGTGCTCCTTTCCGGCGCCATGGCACCTCATCTACATCGCGGGCTACATGATCAAGGGGATCTGGGTGGGGATCCGGGTTCGCCGGCTGCGCCGGATGATCCGCGGCCTGATCGAGGGATTGCGCGCGATCCCCTCCGTCCACCGTGACCCCGTCTCCAGGGAGACCTTCGCCATGGACCGGCGCCTGCGCAGAAAGGGGTCCCTGCCGCTGAGCGAGATCGAGTCCACGCTGCGCCCGCTGGACTAGGCCACTCGGGCTGCCGGGCCGTCCCGGGACCAACGCTCGATCGCGAGCTCGTAGGCGCGGATGTGGTCCTCCACCGCCTTCTCCCAAGAGAAGTCTCCGACGCGCTCACGACCCCGGGCAACGAATCCGTCCCGGATCTCGGGGCTCTCGAGAGCCTCGATGATCGCCCGGCCGAAGGCGCCGTCCTGCACGAGCCGGCCCGCCCTGCCCTGATCGAGGACATAGTTGGAGCCCGGGTTGGGAGTCGCGACAACCATCGTCTCGGAGGCCATCGCCTCCAGGTAGTACACCCCGAAGCCCTCGTACAGGCTCGGCGCCGCAAGCACCCAGGCCCGCGAGTACAGCTCGCCAAGCTCCTCGTCGGACGGCTTTTCGAACCAGCGCACGCGGTCGGTCTCGATGCAGTAGTCGCTGACCATCCAGAGCTGAGCCTCCGGGAGCCGAGGGAGGATCTCTTCGGTGAAGGCTCGGTGCAGGAACGCGCCGCGCTTCCGGCCCGCCCAGGTGCCGACGAAGAGAATGGTGGGGGATTCGGCCGGAGTCGGGGGCCCAGCGGGTTCGTCGATCCCCATCGGCAGGTGACCATCGAGGTGGAGCCAGGTCTCTGTGCCGGGGGCAACCCCGAAGCGGACGTTCGCCAGCCGGGCGGCGCGCATCTCCAGGGGGACGATGGCAGCCTGGGTCAGGCGCCGCCGCAAGCGCGCGGCGAACAGGGCCTCGTAGAGGGCGGAGCCGTGAAAGGTCCGGACGGTTGGCAGGTCACGACGGGTGAAGAACCAGTCGTCCGAATGCAGATGGAGGACGTCACCGCCGAAGTCGCAGCGATTGAGCAGGAACGGCACGAGGCTCATCCGCGCCAGCGCGCTGTTCGCGAAGCGATGGGGTCGAAGGCGAACGTGGTCGAAGCTCGCACAAGGCGGGGCAGCGGAGTAGGAATAGACGCATACCGGGTGCCCGGCCGCCTGCAGGTGGTCCGCCAGCCTGGAGATGTAGACGTCGACCCCACCGGGCTTCCGGTCGGTCTGAGGAAGGGCCGCTGAGAACATGGCCACTCGCATCGCTCGGCGTTTTTATCAGCGACCGGCCGGGCGCCCGCGGACCGGCGCGCCAGCTCGAATCCTGCTACCAATTCTCAGCACGGGGGAGGGCGTCGTATCCGGCAGACCCGGATCGGCAGTCGAGGATTCCTGCTACACCTACACATCTTCAAATGCCGAGCGAGCGCTCCAGCGAGCAAACGGATGGGTGGGACGTCTACAGAGTCATCGAGGCTCTCAGGCGGCGCGTCGGCCTCGTCGTGCTCTGCATCGTCCTGGTCCCGCTTGCGGCGCTGGGTCTGTCGCTGGCTCAGGAGAAGCAATACACCGCGACGATCGCCATCCTCTTCCGTAATCCCGGACTCGACCAGGAGATTCTCGGCAGGGGCAACATCCTCTTCCCTCCGATCGACGCTGACCAAGAGGCGGCCACGAACCTCAGGCTCGTCGACCTGGACACGGTCGACCGGCTGGTCGGCCGGCAGCTGGGACTCAGTCAGGACGACGTCCGCGGCAAGATCGATGTTCAGGCACAGGGCAACTCGAACATCGTCACGGTCTCCGCGACCGACCCCAGCGCACGGCGGGCCGCCACTATCGCGAACGTCTTCGGAGCGCAGTTCATCACCTTCCGGCGGGACGCCGACCGGGCCAAGATCGACCAGGCAAGCACTCTTATTCAGCAGCGGATCAGCGAGCTGCCGCCCGGGGGAGGTGGCGACGTGCCCCGGAGCCTCCTCGAGAACCGGCTGACAGCGCTCCAGACCCTGGCCGATCTGCAGACCGGCAACGCCGAGGTGGTGCAGCCCGCCGACGTTCCCACATCGCCCTCGTCCCCGAAGATCGTGCGCAACACGGCCATCGGCGGCCTCGTCGGAGTGTTGCTCGCGGTCGCCCTCGCCCTGATCCTCGACCGGGTGGACCGTCGGGTGCGCGAGCCGGACGAGCTCGAGGAAATCTTCGACCTGCCGACCGTCGGCTACGTGCCGGAGAGTGGAAACCTCCGCAAGCAGAATGCGGGCCCGCAGCTGAGAGGACCGGACGCCGAGGCCTTCCGGATGCTGCGCACGACCCTCCTTTACTTCAACGTCGACAAGAACATCCGCTCGCTGTTGGTCACCTCAGCGGCCCCGAAGGAGGGCAAGACGACGGTCAGCTTGAACCTGGCCTGCACTGCCGCTGCGGGCGGGGCGAAGGTCCTGCTGCTCGAGGCCGATCTCCGTCACCCGGCCCTCTGGAAGCACATCGGCGACGTCCCTGCCGGGGTCCCGGGGCTCGGCGAGATCATCGCCCGCGATCTCGACCTCCACAGGGGTGTGACGCAGGTCCCGTTGGAGTCCACCAAGGAAGGGCGTCCGCTGGCGACCCTTGATGTCATCTTGGGCGGGCCGGTGCCCCCGAATCCGGCTGACCTCCTCGAGTCGAAGCGCATGAGGAAGTTGATCGAGGAAGCAGAGCGGGACTACGACCTGGTCGTGATAGACACGCCGCCCACCTTTGTCGTGTCCGATGCCGTGCCCCTGGTCAAGCAGGTGAGTGGGGTCCTCGTCGTCGCCCGACTCGGCCTGACCATGCGGGATACCGCACGCAAGCTCCGGGATCAGCTCGATAACCTCGGCGCTCCGACGCTCGGCCTGGTCGTCAACTCGGTCGACCAGTGGCGGGACCGCTATGGATACGTCTACGAGTCGGCGGTGTCAGCGAACGGCGGCGGCGAGTCAGGAGATGCGAAGCGCTCACGTAGGTGGCTGCGCCGGACCGATGGCGGTGCCCGGGCCTCGTCCGGCGACGGTGACGAGCAGGGTAGCCCGGAGAGCAAGAAGGGCGCACCTCCTAGCTGACGCGCTGTTCGCGCCTGCCCCGTGAAGACAGAAAAAAACGTTCGCGTCCCGGCGAAAAGCGGTAGGTTACGGTCGCCTTTGGGGGTCGAGAGGCAACAAGAGGTTGTTCCGCCAGGGCGTGTACCCGAAGGGCACGCTGATGCCCTGAGGTCGAAGGGCCTGCGCGCGTCGCGGCCAGCCGAGCAAGTCGACGTGGGTCCGAGCGGCGGTGCGCGACGTTTCGAGCCGGCGCACGCAGAGGCGGGGGCCGGGGGCGCCCTCGAGACGGGTGAGTCCCTCGAGCGCCACTGGGTCCAAGGGGCGGAGCTCAGCGGTCCTGCACGGTGGATCAAACGCACCTTCGATCTCGTCGGGGCGGTGCTGATCATCCTTTTGACGACGCCACTTTGGGTCGCCATCGCCCTGACGATCAAGGCCGATTCTCCGGGGCCGGTCTTCTTTCGCCAGCGACGGGTTGGCCGGGACGGCCGGCACTTCGCGATGCTCAAATTCCGGACTATGGTCGACGGCGCTGACGCGAGAAAGCCCGGGCTCCTCCACCTGAATCAGGCGGGTGACGGGCTGTTCAAGATCTACGACGACCCACGGGTGACCGGTGTCGGGCGCTGGCTCCGCTCCACCTGGATGGACGAGTTGCCCCAGCTCCTGCAGGTCGTGACAGGAAAGATGAGCCTCGTCGGGCCACGGCCGCTGGTACCGGACGAGGACGCCCAGATCGAGGGCGACGCACGTGGCCGGCTGGCGGTGCGGCCGGGACTGACGGGGTCCTGGCAGGCGGGCGGTGCGAAGCCGATCCCCATCGACGAGATGGCGGACCTCGATTGCCGCTATATCGAGCATTGGTCCCTGTGGCTCGACGTGAAGCTGGTCGTGAAGACCGCCTGGAACGTGATCCGGCGGCGCGGCGCCTGAGCAGACTCGCGGAGCCCACCGCGTGAGCGGCAAGCGCCCCTTGCGCGTGACCTACCTCGATCATGTCGCGCGTCTCTCGGGCGCTGAGATCGCGCTGGTCCGGCTCCTCGACGCGGCGGGCCCCGAGCTGGAGGCGACGGTCATCCTGGCCGAGGACGGCGAGCTCGTCGAGCGACTGGGCGCCACCGGTGCGAGGGTGGAGGTGTTGCCCTTGGCCGAGGAGGTACGCGGGATGAGGCGTGGGGAGATCCGGCCGGGCATTCGGCAGGCACGTGCCGCCGCCGAGGTTGCCCGCTACACCGGCCGCCTCCGGCGGCGCCTGCGCGAGCTGCGGCCCGACCTGGTCCACACGACTTCGCTCAAGGCGTCCGTCTACGGGATCGTCGCCGCTCGGGCCGCGGGTTTGCCCGTCATCTGGCATCTTCATGACCGGCTCGCCCGCGACTACCTGCCGGGCCCGGTCGTTCCGCCGATCCGGCTGCTCGCAGCCACCGCGCCCAGTGCGTTGGTCGCGCCGTCTCGATTCACCCTCGAGACGGTCGGCGGGCGATTCCGGCGGGGAATGGTCGTCGCGGCGGTCCCGAACGGCGTGCCGTATCCCGAGCGAGCGGTCGAGGTGCGCGATGAGGTCGAGACCGTCACGATGATCGGGCGACTCACCTCGTGGAAGGGCCAGCACGTCTTCCTCGAGGCGTTCACGAGGGCATTCCCGGATCCCCCGGTGCGTGCGCGTCTCGTCGGTTCGGCCACGTTCGGCGAGGCCGACTACGAGCGCGGGCTCCGAGAGCAGGCGAACCGTCTCGGCATCGCCGACCGAGTCGATTTCGTCGGCTTCATCCCGGACATCGCCCGCGAGCTCGAGCGCACCGACTTGCTCGTTCATGCTTCGGTCCTCGCCGACCCTCTCAACACCGCCGTCCTCGAGGGGATGGCGGCCGGAGTTCCCGTGGTGGCCACGGACACCGGCGGGCATGTGGAATACCTCCGCGACGGCAGGGAGGGCCTGCTCCATCGCCCAGGCGATATCCACGGTTTGGCAGACACGCTGCGGCGGGCGTCCGAGGACGGCGGGCTACGCCGGCGGGTGGCTGCCGGAGCGCGCGAGCGCGCACAGGAGCTGACGCCGGCGGCCGTGGCCGAGCGTTGGATGTCGCTCTATCGCAGGCTCACTGCGCCCCCGTAGGCGTAGCGGTAGTGGGACACCTCGAGGTCACGCTCAGGCTGAAGGACTGAGGCCGCCCAGAGGCTCGCCCGCCGGCTGGCTCAGAGGTCCGTTCGGTGGCTGCCGGCGCGCCCGGCGTCGGTCTTCTCGTAGAAGCGGTCGAGCAGCTCCTGGGTCTCCTCCGGGTCCGCGCAGGTGTACGCGTTCCAGGCCTCGTTGCGCAGCTGCTCGTCGAGGGTCTTGCCAACGGTGTCGAGGATGGTCTGCTTCGCGGAGCGCACCGCGCGCTGCGAGTTGCGCAGGATCTGGTGGGCGACCGTCTCCGCCTCCTGCATCAGGCGGTTGTGCGGCACGACCTTCGAGACGAGGTTGCACTGGAGAGCCCGCTCTGCATCGATCGGCTCCGCGGTGAGCAGCATCTCCAGTGCGATGCCCGTGCCGCAGGTGTTGACCAGGCGAACGATGCCGCCGTCGCCGTGGTGGAAGCCGCGGCGCGCCTCGAACGAGCCGAACATGGCGCGCTCGGACGCGATCCGGATGTCGCAGGCGAGCGCCGTCTCCAGGCCTCCCGCCAGCGCCCAGCCGTTGATCGCGCCGATAATCGGCTTGTAGATCCGGTGCTGACCGCGGGTAAAGCCGTTGAGGCCGAGCTCGGCGATTTGCCGCAGGTCGTTGGCCGAGCCGCCGGCCATGATCGATGGGATGTACTCCTTCAGGTCCGCGCCGGCGCAGAAGGCGTCGCCTGCGCCGGTCAGGATCGCGACGTCGACCGCGTCGTCCTCGGCGAAGTCAGCCCAGGCGGCGATCATCAGCCGGTGGACCTCCGGGCTGACGGCATTGCGCGCCTCCGGGCGGTTGATCTTCACGTAGGCGATCCGCTCGCTCTTCTCGTAGAGGACGACTCCCTCGTCGGTCGAGGGCGGCGGCCCGGGTTGATCCGGGTTGTGGTGCATTGGCTCTCCTGTTCCGTCGCTGGGGTGGGCTGATCGTATGGATGGGGCTCTTTGCGCGATTCGCGGTCTGACATAGGGTTGATCGAGATCAATGTGGGACCTGTCTCGTCCAAGGGCGGGGACCAGGGAAGAAGGAGGGACCATGCGCAAGATGCGGAGGCATCTGAGCTTCGCGAACGTCATGTCGGTGATCGACGTCTTCATTGCGCTCGGGGGCGCTGCGTACGCGGGCACGAAGCTCAGCGGGAAGTCGATCAAGAACGGAACGATCCCGAAGAAAAAGTTGAAGGCGAACGTGCTCAAGGGCCTGGATACCTGCCCGAGCGCAGCGCCGACCAACCTGAACGGGCTCTGCTACAGCAGCGCCCTTGGGCCCACCGACTGGGACACGGCCAACCAGCAGATCTGCCGGCCGCTGGGCCTGCGTGCCGCAACCATCGGTGAGGCGCTGTTGCTGATGACCTCGCTCAACAGTGGTGAGACATGGACCGACGAGGTCACCTCGAACCCGCCCAATACGCGCGGGCTCGTGACGGCTCCTGGCCGTCCAACCCGGCAGATCTTCGCCCCCCCCGTGGGGGAGCTCACACACGGTTCGGTGCGTCGCGTACGCGACGAATCCGACCTCGTAGTGAGGTAGTCACTCAGCCGTAGGTAGCGCGGGCGACCGCAAGGTCGTCCGCGCGCCACGTCACCTCGCCGCCGCACCATTCGGCCAGCTCCTCGGCGGTATCGGGGAAGTCGAAGCCGGGCTCGATGGGCGTCACCTGCTGCTCGGCCTTGACCACATCGCCGATCACCAGGGCGCGTGATTGCTCGCGGACCCGGCGGAACAGGGTGCGCTTGGCGTCGTCCTGCAGGTGATGGACGGAGAGAACCGAGATCACCAGGTCCCAGGGGCCGTCGGGAAGCGGGTCCTCCATGCGGGCAAGCTGGACATCGTCGTACTCCTCGCGCAGGCGGTAGACCATGTCGGGGCTCGAGTCGAGGCCGATCACCCAGGCGTCGGGATAATTCTCGAGCAGGACCCGGGTCGTCTCCCCGGTGCCCATTCCAAGCTCCAGGACCCGGGCTGGAGCGAAGGGAATCGCGTCCACCGCAGCCCTCTGGAGCTCGTCGTAGCGCGGGACCTCCTCCCGGATCTCCTCCAGGTAGGTCTCCGGATTCCAGTCTGATTGAGCGGACACGTTGGCTCGGTACCCTCGGGCCGAGTGTATGCGGAAGGCGGAATCGTCGATCTCGAGCGCCTGGCGCTGTCCTCGGGGCAGGCCCGCACGCTGGATCTCGAGGTCGGGCTCGAGCCGATCGAGCTGGGCGGCCAGACATACGCGACGGCTGACGGCGGCAACGAGGCCCGCCTCGACGTCTCCCGGAGCAGTACCGGCTACGCGCTGCGGCTTCGCTTTGCCACCGAGCTGATCGGACCCTGCGTCCGCTGCCTCGAGCCGGCGGCGACCGAGATCGAGATCGACGCGCGGGAGGTCGATCAGCCGATGACGAATGACGAGGAGCTGCGCAGCCCATACGTGTCCGACGGGCAGCTCGACGTCGGTCGCTGGGCAAACGACGCGCTCGTCCTGGCGCTTCCCACGCAGCCGCTCTGCCGTCCGGATTGCGCCGGGCTCTGCTCGGTCTGCGGCGAGTCCCTGAACAACGCCGACCCCGACGCGCACCGCCACCAGACAGGCGGCGACCCGCGGATGGCGAAGCTCCGGGATCTCAGGCTGGACTGAGTGCCGGCGAGATCGATGTTGGTCAATCTCTATTCGGACACCCAAACCCGTCCCAGCAAGGCGATGCGCGCCGCGATCGCCGCCGCGGACGTCGGCGACGAGCAACGGGGCGAGGATCCGACGACGACCGAGCTCGAGGGGCGCGTGGCGGCGCTCCTCGGCCAGGAGGCGGCCGTCTTCTTGCCATCGGGGACGATGTGCAACGAGATCGCGATCCGCGTCCACGTGAGGGCGGGCGGCGACGAGGTCTTCTTGGGCAGGAAGGCTCATCCGATCGAGGACGAGGCGGGCGGCCCGGCGATGCTCTCGGGCGCGGTGCTCACGGTGCTCGACGGAGACCGCGGCACCTTCACCGGCGAGACGCTGGACGCTGCGGCCCGCGCTCATCCGGTCGATAACCGGTACGCGCCTCGCCCGCGCCTGGTCTGCGTCGAGCAGACCGCCAACCTCTCCGGCGGCACGGTGTGGCCGCTGGAGCGCGTGGAGGAGGTCCTCGAGGTTGCCCGCGACCACGACCTCCGCAAGCATTTGGATGGTGCCCGGCTCCTCAATGCCGTCGTCGCCAGCGGGGTGGCCGCCCGGGACTGGGCGGCGGGGTTCGATTCGGCCTGGATCGACTTCAGTAAGGGCCTGGGGGCGCCAATCGGAGCCTGCCTGGCCGGCTCACGGGACTTCGTCGCGGAGGCCTGGCGCTGGAAGCAGATGCTCGGTGGTGCAATGCGCCAGTCCGGGATCGTCGCGGCCGCGGCTCTCTACGCGCTCGACCACAACGTCGAGCGCCTGGCGGACGACCACGCACGCGCCCGTTGCCTGGCGGACGGCCTCGCCCCGCTTCCCGGGATCGAGCTCGACCCTGAGCTGGTCGAAACGAACATCGTGGTCTTCGGCGTCGCGGACGCGGAAGGCTTCTGCCGGCGGCTCGAGTCGGAGGGCGTCCGCATGGGTGCCCTCGACGAGCGCACCGTGCGGGCCGTCACCCATCTCGAGGTTGATGACGCCGGGATCGACCGCGCCATCGAGGCGGCCAGCTCGATCGTGTCCACGGGCGTCAGCTGACAAGCGCCGCCCATGGCAGCCCGCCGGCCAGTGTCCCGGCTACCATGCTGGGCCTCATGGCGGTCCCCAAGAAGAGACAGTCGAGGACGCGGCGCGACAAGCGGCGCGCCCAGCACAAGGTCTCGGCCCCGCGGCTGAACGAATGCCCCCGCTGCCACAGCCCGCGCCTGCCTCATCGCGTCTGCCCGACCTGCGGCACCTACGCCGGGCGCGAGGTGATCCGCCACGAGGTCTCGGAGCCCACGCCGCAGGCCGAG
>JBKPIV010000082.1:0-15124 GCA_046730395.1 Actinomycetota bacterium
GCAGGTCGGAGTAGGCGCGCTCGCGATCCGCCCAGACCAGCTCGTCGAGGCTGATCGCGACCACGCGAGAGGCGTCCGGCAGCCCCCGCACCCCCTCCTCCGCTAGTCGCAGCCGACCCAGCCACCAGTCGATCCCATCGATGACGCCGGTCGGATGGTGCGATTTTTGGCGCAGGGACGCCTTCGAGGAGCCCGAGTCGCGCCCGTCGCGCACCGCGTGCACGAAGCGAGCCTCGGGGAAGATCCGCGCCAGCCCCGGCGCCGACGCGATCGTGAAGCAGCTCATCTCGACCAGGCCCGGCTTTCCCGCCTCGGCCGCGAGCGGCGTGAGGAGGTCGAAGAACAACCTTCGCGACGCCTGGATCACGTCGCTGGTGCAGTTCGCCTCGAAGGCCGAGATCGCTTCCTCGAAGCGATCTCGCGGAACGATCTTGTGGAGACCCCGGACCTTGCCGCCACGGCGCGCCAGCGATATGAGCCGGGTCACGGGCCGGCCGCCGCGGCGCACCCGGTGCCACCAGAACCTCCGCAGCTTCGCGAGGAACTCGTCCGGCGTCGCCTTGCCGGTGACGACGTCCGCGAGCCCGTTCGGGTTGCAGTGAAAGCGGCACTCGATCGGGATCATGTGGTAGCGCGGGTGGTGATCGAGGAGCCTCGCGATCACGTGCGTGCCGCTGCGGCCGGTGCCGCCAACGAAGACCAGTGCGCCGCTCGCCTCCGGCCGCTCGCCGCTCGCGCCGGCGCCCGTCACGTACGGGTTTCCACCGGGGCCGGGCGGCCGGACGCGTACGCCTTGGGCTCGACCCGCTCCGGATCGCTTGACCGGGAGCGCTCGAGCGTCCGCCGAAGAAGTGGCGCGCAGCCGACGCCGTCGGCCTCGAGCCCGGCCACGATCGACTCGTAGGCGCGCTCGAGCTCGGCGGCGCGCCGAGCGGTGATCCCCCGGCGCCACCGGGCGGCGTTGGCGAACTCGGGGCTCATGCGCCGCCGGAAGTAGCGCTTCATCCGATGCTGGGGGTAGACGCCGAGGAATGCGCACAGCGGCCGGATCGCGGGGAGGGCGCCTCCGAGCCGCACCAGCTCGTCGAGGCTCACGGTGAGCAGGCGATCGCTCGGGATCGCTGCCGCGCCCGCGTCGATCGCCCGGATCCGCTCCTCCCACCAGCGAAGCCCCTGCCGGCGCGTTCGGGGCCGCACGAGCCCGCGCGTCTGGGCCACCCTCGAGGCCGAGGCGTCGCGCCCATCGCGAACGACGTGGATGAACTTCGCCTCACCGAACAGGCGCGCCAGCATGGGGCCGGCGGCGATCGTGTCGCAGCTCTGCTCGACGAGCCCCACCGCCCCGGCCTCGGTCACCCGAAACCACAGCAGGTCGAAGAAGAGCTGCCGGCAGGCCCCCTCGGGGTCCCGGTCGAAGGCCTCCTCGAACGCGGCGACCGCGCCCTCGAACCGCTCCAGGGACACGAAGCGGTACATGCCGCGCATCCGCATCGTCTGAAAGCCCTTCCACCAGAAGCCGCGCAGCCGGCGCACGAACCGCTCCTTGGAGACGTCGCCCGCCAAGAGGCCGGGAAAGCCGCGCTGATCGACGTGGAAGCGAACCTCCACCGGCACCAGGGCCAGCCGCTCGTGCTTGGCGAGCAGCCTGGCGAGGATGTGCGTGCCGCTGCGGCCGGTGCCGCCCACGAAGACGATCGGCGGGGGTCGGCCGACAGGGCGTCCCGATGCGTCGCGGGTGCGGCCCCCGGCCCGAGCTGGCTGTATCTCGCTCATCGCCGGTTCACGCTAGCGGGTCGAATGCCTATCCGGGCCCGGCGCCGGTCCCCGGCTTGACCGTGAAATGGTCGACGAAGGTCCCGCACGCGGAGCGAAGCGGACGCTTCGCCGATCCGGGCCGGGTGGCGGCGAGCGGCCCGAGCCACACCTGGCGCCGCACACCCAGCAGCCGCTGCAGCCCGCTGGGCCGATCGGCGCTGACCGTGATCGTCACCGGGCGCCGGCTGGAGACGCGCAGGACGCCCGCGGGCCAGAACGACCCCTGTGCCTGGTGCGTCAGGTACATGCCGTCGAGCGAGGCCGGCAGATCGACGTGAAGGCCCGGCCCGGTCACCGTCAACGACACCTGGCTGTGGTACTGGAGCGAGAGGCGCCACCGCCCGGGCCGGAGCTCGAGCTTCTGGGTCGCCGTCCCCGGGGCGTCGAAGGGCGAGCTTCGGCTCCAGGCGCTGAGCTCACCCACCACCGGGTGCGCCAGGGTCGTCGCGGTGCCGCTGTCGTGCGAGATCCGCCGGCCGGCGCCGCCCGTGCAGTGGAGCACCCGGCCCGGGGTGCCGTCCTTGTCGATCACTCGAAGGGGCGGCGTCGGCCCGCTGCGCCTCCACAGGACGTAGGAATCGGTCCGCACCACCGGGCGGAAGTTGGACGGGGGCGTGGACTGGTAGCCGGCGGTGGTCGTGATCACGTACTCGAAGTCGTCGAGGCGGCGCGGTGACAGCGTGTCGAAGTCCATCGCCAGCCCCTGCTGCCACACCTTCTTCGGCCGCGCCCGAACCTCGGCGGGGACATAGCCGCCGGGGCTTCGGATCAGCGTTCCCCGCAGCCAGTAGCCGCCGAAGCGATCGACGCCGAGGAAGGCGACCGAATGGCCCTGGATCAGGCCGGCGAGGCTCTGGAGCTCGTCGCCGCGCTGGTCGAATCCGACCGGCGCGTCGCGCAGGGCGAGGAACGTGGAGGCGGCGTAGGCCAGCGCGACCACCACGCCCAGGCCGAATAGCGCTTTGGCAACGGGGCCACCGCCGGTCCCGCCCCGGCGAACGCTCCGCATCCATGCATCGCGCCATCCTCGCGTCCCTGCTACGAGTGTTCGCCGGTCCGCGACCGGCGTTGTCCCCTCTTCGTCGCTGCTCCTGGATGCCGCGGCCGGCAGCCAGCTTGGCCAGAAGAGCGCGTATACCACCGCCAGGACGACCAGAGGGGACATGACGGCGAGCGCCTTCGCCCCGACGTAGATCGACGCGAAGGCGCGCGCACCGGCATAGACGATGAGGGTGCTGGCGCCCATCGCGATCAGCCCCCAGTCGCGGCGGCGGTATGCCGCCGCGGCGCCGATCGCCGCGGCCAGCAGCCCGAGGGCGAGCGCCGGGTAGGCGCCGCCGACCTCCCCCCGCACGACCCGGAAGTCGCCCTCGGGCCAGATGCCCAGCGCTTCGCCGGGGAACACCGGCGAGCTGAGGCGCCCGGCGGACGCCTGCACCTGGCCGACCTTGCCCACGAAGCCCGACAGCTGCGCCGCGGAGAAGGCGACGACGGCGACGACGGCGATCGCCACGGCGACGAGCGCGCCGCGATGGCGCAGCGCCGTGGCGCGGGCAGCGGCGAGGTCCACGCGCAGACCTCCGGTGAGGATCTCGAGCGCGAGCCAGATCGGGACCCCCACCGCGAACCAGACCAGGCCCGGAAGGCTGTAGACGAAAACGCTCGCCGCTGCCAGCAGCAGCAACGTCACCACCATCGCCCGGCGCTCGTGAGGTCCTCCCTGGTAGGCGCCCTCACGGCTGAGCCTGGAGATGGCCTGCAGCGTCACGGCGAAGGCGAGCACGAGGAGCGCCATCGCGGTCTCCTTGAAGGCGCTCTGCGCGAGGAAGGACGCGGCCAGGTAAGGGAGGGAGGTGAGCGAGGCCGCGATCACCCGGCGTCTCGTCGGCAGCTCCTCGAACGCGGCGAGCGCGACGAGCGCCGTCAGCACCGGGATCGCGACCAGGAGGCCGTTGAAGGAGTCGAGGAGCGAGGCGTTCGTGCCCTCCGCGGCGGCGGCCGCGACCGACTGCGGCCCGGTGGGATATCCGAAGCGCACCGCGCCCGGCTCAGGGCCGACGCCATGCTGGAGCCAGTCGGTCCAGAAGAGCTGCGCCGCCTGGTCGTTGGTGTAGATGCCCTCGCCGAGCACGCCCTCTCGCTCGTTGAACAGGAACGGAAGCGAGGCGCCGGCGGCCACGATCACGGCCACCAGCACGGCGATCCAGACGTCCGAGTGCGGGGGGGCGGGGCCGGCGGCCGGGGGCGCGACCCGCACACGCCGGCGCGGCAGGCGCCATCTGCCGCCGATCCGGGTCGGTCGACCGGCGATGGGCGCGCCCCTGCCGAGGAACACGAGGGCCGCGGCCAAGGCGATGCCGAGGAGGACCGCCAGGGTGGTCGCTCGGCCTGGGAGGCGGATCAGGAGCGGGCAGGCGACGCAGAGCGCCGCGAACCCGACCGCGCCGGAGAGCCAGGTGGGCGCGATCCGCCCAAGCAGGTGAAGCAGCGCGGAGCCGAAGACGAGCGACGCGAGCAGGATCGCCGCCGCGGACGCGTAGACGCCGATCATCGCGGCAGCCTAACCGTCGGCGGTCGCGACGAAGACGCCGCTCACCGCGTCGTGCCTGCGGTCCCGTTCAGGTTCGGGACGCTGTGGAGCTGGGCCGGAGCCAGCGGCCTCTGCCCTGTGCACCCGGCCGGATCGAGCCGGCCGCGGATCTCGAACACCCGCACCGGTCCGTCCTTGATGATCGGGTGCGCGTTCGGGTCCGACTGGGTCCAGCGGCCCTCGGGCGAGTTTCGCGCAGAACCGGGAAGGTAGGGATCGAAGGTGGTGACCACGTGCGTGTAGCCGCCGGCGTTGATCGCCCGGCGCCACAGGCTGCAGTCAGGGATGCGGCCGTAGGAGTCGTGCGGCCCCCGCATCCCCAGCCACTGCACGCGATTCGAGAGGTCGGTGCCGTAGAACGGATACTGCGTGAACACGCCGCGGATTCCGCCGACGGCGATCCGCGCATCGCGGATGTCGCGCGACCAGCGAAGCGCCTCGGCGAGATCCTGTGCCTGGCCGGTGTTCTCGTAGCGGTGCGTCAGGTAGTGCCTCTCCTCGACATAGCCGGCGGCGATCACCAGCGCCAGCACGGCGGCGCCGATGGCCGTCCCGGCGCGCAGGCTGGTCGCGCCGCGCAGGCGCCCGCGCGAACGCGCCAGGGCGATCAGCCCAGCGACCGCCAGCACGCCGACCGCCGCCGCGACCGCGCCCTTGACGTGACCCTGCTTCCACTGCACGAGCGATCCGAGGGTGAACGCGACGACCACGCTGAGAACGGCGAGCACGGCGGCGCGGCGGGCGGGCGTCGAGCGCAGTGCGGGCAGGCACGGCAAGAGCGCCAGGCCGACGGCGATCGCTGGCGCCAAATAGCGGACGTTCCACACGAACGAGATCGGTTGCCCCTGCTCGCCCGCGGCGGTGAGCGGCGTGAACACGTAGGCCACGGCGGTCACGAGTACGAAGGCGCCGAGGACGCGGAGGATCGGCTCCCGGCCCCGCCAGATCGCGTACACCCCGACGGCCATCATGCCGACGAGCGTGGCCGGCCAGAGCGTGCCGAAGGACTGGTGAAGCCCGGGAAAGAACCAGTCGCGCCACACGGCGGTGTCGTTCCAGTAGTGGACGACCGCGAAGCTGGGCCGCAGGTGGAAGTCGCGCACCGGGGCCGGCAGCGAGATCGGTCCCACCTTGCTGATGTACGGGATCGGGTTGCCGACCGCGATCAGGTTGCGCAGGTACCAGTAGCCGCCCGCGGCCAGCGTCGGCACCATCCACAGCGCCGCCGCGCGCAGCCGCGCCCTGCGCGGAGCGATCACGATCACGCCCACCGTCAGCGCCGCGATCGGCGCCAGGAAGCTGAGCTTGGTCCCGGCCGCGAGCCCGGCCGCCAACCCGGCGACGACCAGTGCCGCCGGAGGGATTTCGCGACCAGTGACCGGTGCGCCCGCGGGGAGCCCGGCTCCCGTCGCCGCCGACCATCCCGGCTTATGGCCATATAGCCGTCGATCCGTGGGGGCCGGCCGCGCGGCGCTCGGCATATGGCCAGAAGGCCGGGAGGTCGCGGGGCCGGGAGCCGGGCTCCCCGCGGCCTCACGCGAGTGCGAGGTCGCGGAGTCGGGACCCGGATTCCCCGCGGCTTCGCGTGAGCGGATGGCCGCGTAGCCGTTCACCAGCAGCGCTGCGGCGGCGAGGGTGAAGGCGACTCCGGTGATGTCGTTCAGCGCCTCCCCCGCCTGGAACTCGATCAGCGATTGGGAGCCAAGCGCGATCGTCGCGCCGACCAGCGCCTGCGGGCCGAGACCGTAGGGGCGCCCGATGCACCAGGCGGCGAGCAACGCGACCCCGAGCCAGCCGAGGTTGAGCATCGGCGAGACGATGTCGCGGTCGAAGAAGAGGAGCGGCACCGCGTGCACGACCTCGGAGTTCGCCGGATAGAACGACGCCAGGAAGATCGGGTCGAAGAAGTAGATGTGGCCCAGATAGCCCGTCTGGACGAACCGGCCGGCGAGCGGCATGTGGTACCAGAGGCTGTCGGTGCGGTCCATGCCGGCGGCGAGGGTGCCGAGCGTCGGCACCATCCAGCCCGCCGCGAGCGCGGCGCCCACGCCCACCGCCACCAGCCTCGCGAGCCCCCACGAGCCGGGCGCCGGCGGTGCGACCGCCGGTCCCGCCGGGCGGCGATCGGCGATCGCCGTGGCCACAAGGCCCGCGCCGACGCCCACCACGACCATGGCGGCGAGGATCGCGCCCTCGGTGAAGGCGCCGAAGGTCCCGAGCACCTCCGAGATCCAGATCAGCCCGACGACCCCGAGCACGATCTCGGCCAGGCGCGCGGGAGCGCCCGACCACCCCGCGAGCACGAGAGCCCGCACCCGGTAGGCGCCGAAGGCGAGGGCCGCGACGAGGAGCGACAGCTCGAGCGCCCCAACGAGGTAGGCGCCTGCCGTGAGCACCCGCTCGCTGGCGGGCGCCGTGAAGAATGCTGCGATCACGCCGGGCCGCCGCGCCGGGTCACCCTGTCTAGTGGTGCGGCAAGCCCTTCACGGAAAAGGGGCGTTCGCCCGGGAGGATCATCCCGAGCTTGCGAGCGTCCTCGGACGCGGTCGAGGGGTCCTTGAGCGAGGCGGCCCTCGCCTCGAGCCTGGCGCGCTCGCGCTGAAGCTGCGCGAGCTGAGCGTGCTCCGAGTGGGAGCCAAGCCAGGCGTCGATGAAGTTGACCACCGGGTTGATGTACGAGAGGAGCACGGCGAACAGCACCAGCACGAGGACCACGCGGCCAAGCCGATCCCAGTGAATCCGGGTCGCCGGCCGTCCGCGCGTCCTTCGGCGCGGGCCAACCCGATAGGCGCGAGCGCTCACATTCCATGATTCGGCGGCGACGCGCCGCTACCTGCCTCCGCTCACGGCCGCGAACGGGCAAACGCTTCGATTCCCGGATAGATGGCCCGGTCGCCAAGCTCCTCCTCGATCCGCAGCAGCTGGTTGTACTTCGCCACCCGGTCCGATCGTGAGGGCGCGCCGGCCTTGATCTGGCCTGCGCCCGTGGCCACGGCCAGGTCGGCAATCGTCGTGTCCTCCGTCTCCCCCGACCGGTGCGAGATCACCGTCGTGTAGCCGGCGTCGTGCGCGATCGCGATCGTCTCCAGGGTCTCCGTGAGGGTCCCGATCTGGTTCAGCTTCACGAGGATCGAGTTGCCCACGCCCTCGTCGATCCCGCGGCGCAGGAGCTCGGGGTTGGTGACGAAGATGTCGTCCCCCACGAGTTGGACGCGATCGCCGAGCCGCTCCGTCAGCGCCTTCCAGCCATCCCAGTCGCGCTCGCCCATGCCGTCCTCGAGCGAGACGACCGGGTAGCGCTCGCAGATCCGGTCCCAGTAGTCCGCGAGCTCGCCCGCGCTCAGGCTTCGGCCTTCGTGCTCCAGCAGGTAGGACCCGTCCTCGTACAGCTCGCTCGTCGCCGGATCGAGGGCGATGAAGACGTCCTCGCCCGCTCCGTATCCGGCCGCGTCGATCCCGGACAAAAGCGCCTCCAGGGCCGCCTCGTTCGACTCCAGGTCGGGGGCGAAGCCGCCCTCGTCGCCAACCGTCGTGCCGAGACCGCGGTCGTGCAACGTCCGCCTGAGGGCCTGAAAGACCTCCACGCCGATTCGCACCCCGGCGGAGAAGCTCGCGGCGCCTGCCGGCACCACCATGAACTCCTGGAAATCGACCTCGTTGTCGGCGTGGGCGCCACCGTTCAGCACGTTCATCATCGGCACCGGCAGCGTCGTCGCGCCGGTTCCGCCGAGGAAGATGTAGAGCGGCTCGCCCGCCTCGGCCGCGGCAGCGCGGGCGACCGCAAGCGAGACGCCGAGGATCGCGTTGGCTCCCAGCCGGGACTTGTTCGGTGTCCCGTCGAGGTCACACAGGGTCCGGTCGATCGCTCCCTGCTCGGTGGCCCGGGCGCCGGTAAGTGCCTTGGCGATCTCGTCATTGACGCTGCGCACCGCCTTCCCGACGCCCTTGCCCCCCCAGGCACGATCGCCGTCGCGAAGCTCCACCGCCTCCATCTCCCCCGTCGACGCGCCGGAGGGGACGGCGGCGCGGCCGCTCGCCCCGGTATCGAGCGCCACCTCCACCTCGACCGTGGGGTTGCCCCGAGAGTCCAGGATCTGGCGCGCGTGGATTCGCTCGATTGCCGGCATTGGGATATGCGCTTGGCGTCGAGCTTGAATCCGGGCCCTACTCGAGCCTCGCGCTAGCCGCGGAAGTTTGCCAGGCGCGCGTCAGAACGACCTAAACACGCCATGAGCACCGCGATCGAGAACGCAGCACTGTTCGGCGTGGGCCAGCGTCCCCCAGGCCGCTCAGCGCTCGTCTGGCTCCGGCTGCTTGGGCCCCTTCAGCTTCGCGGCGGCTCGCCAGCGGACCCGGACGTCACGGTAGGTGACGCCGGGCTCCACCTCATCGGGCAGATTCTCCCGCTCGGTGTGTGAACCTGCCTCGCCGTCGATCTTCTCCATCTCGCGGGCGAGCTGGGGATCGACCTCACGGTAGGCGTGGGTGTCCACCTCGACCTTCGGCTTTCGCTTGAAGCGCAGCCTTTTCGCGCTCGCGGCGGCGCCGATCTCGACGTCGGGCTTGTCGATCCGGTCGATGTCCCGGTCGCGGCGCGCCACCGGCTCAGGCCTCCTGCGCCCGCCTCACATCGCGGATGGTGATCCGCCCGTCAGGGCCGGTGCCATCGACCTCCTCCAGGTCCACGCCCAGCTCTTCGGCGGTCCGAAGCGCGGCCTCGGTGGCGTTGAGATCCTCGGCCTTTCGCTGCTTGCGCCGCTCGCCGGCCTCCTTCGCCTTGCGTGTGGCTGCGAGTCCGAGCTCCTTCGCCTCGTCCTTGGCGGCGGATGTGAGCTCCTTGGCGACCACCTTGGCCGCGAGCTTCGCGATGTCGGTGGCGCCGCCGGCGCCCGTGAGTCCTCCGCCGCCACCGTCGCCGCCCCCCTGCTGGAGGAGCGCCGCAGCCTGGCTGAGCTCTCCGGCGGCGTCCCCGGCGCCATGAGCTATCCCGCCTGCGGCCTGGCCGGCGCCTTCCCCCAGCGCCTGCCCGGCCTCGCCGACGCCTTCGCCGACGCCGCCGGCTGCCTCGCCGACCGCCTCTCCGGCCTGACCAGCCGTCTGTCCCACGCCTTGCAGCGTCTGGTCGAGATTGCCGACCGCCTCGCCGGCGCCCTCGCCCACATCGCCGACCGCCTCGCCGGCCCCCTCGCCGATGTCGCCCACGGCCTCCCCTGCCCCCTCACCGACGTCGCCGACGGCCTCTCCGGCTCCCTCGCCGACATCGCCGACGGCCTGACCGGCGCCTTTGCCGACCCCGCTCACGGCCCTCCCGGCGCCTTCGCCAATCTCGCCGACGCCCTCGCCGGCCCCCTTGCCGATGTGCTCGAGGGCCTGCTCGGCGCCCTCGCCGACGTCCTCCACGGCCTCGCCGGACTCGCCGAGCATGTCGCCGCCGCCGGCGCCGATGTCCTCGACCGCGGCACCAAGGCTCTCGAGCAGCTCAGGATTGCGGTCGAGGGTGGTCATCACGCGGTCGACGATGGCCGCTACGTGGTCAAGACGCACCTTCACAAGCGCCTGCGCCTCGACCCCGCGACTGTCCAGGCGGACGCGCCCGAGGTGCACGTCGGCGCCGACCTTGAGCTTGACGAGGTCGAGCACGTATGCGTTCAGGGCCAGGTGCGCGTCGAGGTTGTCGAGCTCGAAGTGAAGGCTGTCGAGCTTGACCACGGGAACGTCGAGCAGAACGTCGGGAAGCTCGTCGTCGAGCTCCCACGGATCGATCTCGGCGTAGTGCTGGTACTCGCGCTCCGCCGCGGTGCCGAGGCCCTCCACGTTCTTCGCGAAGCGGTACTTCTCGGTCTTCTGCGAGGCCGGACGGGGGTCGTTGTCGCGACGCTGCAGGCTCGACCCGCTCGTGCGCTTGGACTCTTGGCGCGCGCCGTTCGATCGCTGTGGGCGCGTCTTGGTTTGGCGCTTGCGCTTTGAGCCGTCCGCTCGCGAGTTTGCGTTCGAGACGCTGCCGGTGCTGCGACGGCGCTTCGTTGCCTGGCCAGCCATCAGCTACCACCTCCCTGCTTCGCGCGACGGCCGCGCCCAGGCTGTCCGCCCTGCGCGAGGTTGCCCGTCAGCTGCTTGGCGCCCTGGCCGACGCCTTGGACACCCCGGCCGGCGCCTTGGCCGACGCCCTGGACGCCCCGGCTGGTGCCGCGTCCGACGCCGGCGACTCCGCGCTTGGCGCCCCGCCCGACACCGGCAACGCCCCGTTCCGCGCCTTCGCCGATCTCGCCGACGCCCTCGCCAGCGCCTTTGCCGACCTGGCTCACCGCTTTGCCGGCCCCCTCACCGATAGGCTCAAGCGCCTCCTCGGCCCCTTCGCCGACGTGTTCGACCGCGTCGCCGGACTCGTCGAGCAAGTCGCCGGTGCCGGCCCCGAGCTCTTCGACCGCTCTGCCCACGCTTTGCAGGAGCGCGGGGTTGCGATCGAGGCTCAACAGAACCCGTTCTAGGATCGCCGTGACGTTGTCGAGCTTGGCCTTCAGGAGCGCCTGGGCCTCGACACCTTCGATCTTCAGTTCGACCTTGTCGAGCTGCGCCTCCGCGCCAACGCCGATCTTCACCAGCTTGCGTACCTCGGCTAGCACGGCCACCTGCACGTGCAGGTCGTCGACCTCCACGTCGACCTCGTCCACCTTGACAACCGGAACGTCGATCAGCACGTCGGGTCCGCCCGCGATGTCCTTTGGATCGACGACCGAGTAGTCCTTGAACTCCTCTCGCTTGCGCTTCCGGCGCGAGGAGCTGCGGCCGTTGCCTGAGACCACGGACCGCGTCTGAGACGGCCTCACGCGGGCGTGGCCTTCGTCCCCCACCGATCCCGCGCTCTCCTGAGACGGGTTCCTCAGGGCGCGCGGCTTGGAGCCCTTTGCCTGCGAGCCGGACCGCGAGGACGACCGTGTGCTCTTCGAGCGCGAGGATCTATTCGTGGTCTTCGGCTTAGAGCGGGAATTCGCTTTCTGTGACCTCGACTTCGACGACGTGCGACGCTTCGAGCCGCTGGTCGATCCGCTACTCCTGGACCGCGAGCTCGACGTCTTGCTGGTGGCCATGCTCTCCTCCTCCGTGAGCTAGTCGTCGCTCACTCGTTCGCGCACCCGGCGCACCTCGGAGGTGAGCTCACCGATGCGATAGCCCGTCTTGCCGACCTCGACCGCCGTGCTCCCGAGCGCCTTGGCGGCCGCGCCAAGCGCCTTCGTCATGCTCTCCCGGCCTCCGAGCTTCGGCATCGAGGCGTTCGGCATCGACAGGTTCGGCATCGACACCTTCTTGCGTCTGCGGCCGGACTTTGGAATTTGCAGCCCCTTGACCGCACCGTTGCGAGAAAGCGCGATTCCGCCGACAAGACCAGCTACCGCAGCGCCGCCGGCAAGCAGCGGGGTCTTCGCCTTCGAGGCAATCCTGCCGAGCCGCTCGGTTGCCCCTTGAGCGCCCGCGTCGCTCCGTGTCTGGGCGGTGCTCCGGGTGGTGGTCGCCGCGCTCTTGCCGCTCGGGCGCTGCCGTGACCGCGCTTTAGTGGACTGGGGTCCACCGCGTGAGTCGTTACGCCTTCCGGTCGACCGAGAACGCGCCTGCGAGCCGTTCGAGCGACTGGTCGTTCTTCGTGAGCGGGTGTTTCCGCCGCTCTTGGTCTTCGTCTGGGCCATCCCGGTCTCCTCTCAAATGTGCAGTCCTTAGGCGTCGCGCCTACCCCGTTCACCAATCGAATAAACGCTCAAAATTCGTTGCTTAGCTGGAGAGTCGCTCCTCGACTGAATCCGCGACCTGCTCCAGGCTCAGGTTCTTGCGCGCCCGGAAGTACGCGGCGCGCGCGGCAACCCCGAGGGCCGCGCCCACGGCGATGGCCCCCACCGTGCCCAGGCCCTGGCGGTGCTTGTCCGCATTGCTGTTCTCTGAATGCTCCTCCGGGGCGAGGAGAGCGTCTACCGCCGCGGCCGCGATGCGGTTCAGGTCTATGGACGTTGACTTCTTTCGTTCAAACATTTGGGTACCCCTCGCTACTGCCGCAGAAGGCGGTAGGTGATGACGGCGGCCGCGGTTCCCGCAACTACTGCCGCACCCAGTGCGCGGGGCGCGCCTGGCCGCTCGCCGCCTATGCGATCTGCTGCTATGCGCTTCAGGAAGTCGCCCATCGTCGCTCCCGCTGGTTCACGAGCGAGATGAGCTGCGACCGCGGGTCGAGCTGGCTCGCGAGCGGGGGCTGGAACCGGATCCCGAACGACGACTCGTGCTGGATGGTGACCGTCCGCTTGAGCGAGAACCGCTCGAGGAGCGCGTTCGCGACGACCGGCTCCGCCCGCTGGACGAAGACCGGCTCCGTCCGCTCGAGGAAGCCGACCGGCTCCGTCCGCCCGATGACGACCCGCTTCGCCCGCGGGACGACGATTCGCTTCGGCTGGATGAGCTGCTTTGTCTGCGGCCAGACCGACTTGAGCGCCGCCGCGAAGACCTCTCACTCTCCTGCCGTTGCGGGGAGTGTGAGTGCTCGGTGTCGTAGATGTCGTCGAAGTCGGCGTAGTCGCGCTTCTTGTCGTAGCTCGCATCGTGCTCTTCGACGAGCTCGCCGTCGTGGATGACTCCTCGCCATGCACCGGTTTCGACCTCCTGCATCTCGATGAAGGCCTTGAAGCGGGCAAGGTCGGCTCGCACCGCACGCTTCACGTGGCGCATTCCGCGTGCCGCCTTCTCGATCAACGAGCCCGGCTCCACGTCGAGCGTGACCTGAACCCGGGTGAGGCGATCCGCGATCTCGTGGAAGGTGACGACGCCCGTATGCGTGACGCCCTTGCTCACGTTCCACATGATCCGCTCGTCCGGGCGCTGCTCGACGATCTGCGCCTCGAACTCCTTCGACATTCCCCAGATCTTGGTCTTGAACGAGACGTTGCAGTCATCCTCCTGGGTTGCCTGGTCGAGGCGGTGCATGAACTGCGGCCATTCCTCGAACTGCGTCCATTGGTTGTAGACGGTCGAGAGCGGCACCCCCACGTCCACCGCCTGCTGTACGGGCATCCGGCGGCCCTTGCCGACGCCGGGCGTCCCCTTCTTCGACTTGCTGCCGTCGCCGCCGCCCGGCAGCACGCTCTTCCCCGCCTGCTTGGCGACCCCCGAGGCACCCCCCGCCTCATCGATCTTCTTGCCGACGCCCTCCTTGACGCCCTTGCCCACCGTGCCCTTGACGCTGTCCGCAACCTTCTGCCCGACAGCGGCAACGCTGTTGCCCGCGTCGCCTCCAGAAGGCGATAGGCGCTTCTTGACGGTCCCCCTCACAACCTTGCCCGCGCCCTTCGCTGCAAGCGGGGCCGCTGCCGCGAGCGCCGCGCCCGCCGCTACACCGCGCATGCCTGAGAGGGCTCCATTTCCGCGGCGGAGGGAGGCGCCGTGGCCATTGCTCGACACGCTCTGTGCCGCCTCTCGGGCAACCTTGCCGAGCGCGTTTCCGATGGTCTCCCCGACATCCTTGAACTCCGTGGCCATGACTCCTCCTTGAGGCTTCGACGCTGTGCTCGTCGCGGCTACCCACTGCGGTCCTCGGATAACCAGGGGATTTGCAGGCGCCCTCTGGGAGTGCTGGTGCGTTAGGCCCAACGCGTACGGGTAAGGAGTGGGCGTGGCGTTGGCGAACGCCGTGTGAAGGTTGTCGCCCGCGATCGCGGGCCAATGAAGGGAGTGACTATGAGGAGCAGGGGACGCGACAAGGGCGGCGGCACACTCGACAAGGTGCGCGGCCGGATCAAGGAGGCGAGCGGTGCGCTGACCGGCAACGAACGGCGTAAGGCCAAGGGCCAACGCCGCCAGGTCAAGGGGTCCGCGCGCAAGAAGCGTGGCCACCTGCGGGACGTGCTGCGCAAGTAGCTGCCGCTGCGGGCTGCCGCGCTACTCCCTTCTCTGGCTGCGGAATCGGTGCGCCGCGGCGCGCAGGGCGAGCTCGGGGTCGATGCGCATGCGCCGTGCGACGTCGACGAGCGCGAACAGTGCGTCCCCGAGCCAGCGCTCCGCGGCCTCGCGAACCTCGCCCTGCGGAAGGCGATCCGGCGGATCGGCGCCGCCGAGCCCCGCGGAGACGGCGCGGCGCTGGAGCTTGCGCGCGTACAGGAGCGCGGGGAGGTTCTCGGGCACGTCCCCGAACGGCTCGCCGGCAGCCCGCCCCTCTTCGTCACGCTTGATCCGGTCCCAGTTCCTCAGAACCTCTCCGGCGGTCTCCGCTTCCGCTTCGCCGAACACGTGCGGGTGGCGGCGGATGAGCTTCTCGGTCATCACCTCGGCGACCCTGGCCAGATCGCCGGCGCCACGCTCCTCGAGCAGCAGCGAGAGGAAGAAGACCTGGAACAGGACGTCGCCGAGCTCGTCGAGAAGCTTCGCGTCGTCCCCGCTCGCGGCGGCGTCGGCGAGCTCGTAGGCCTCCTCGACGGTGTGCGGCACGATCGAGCGTTCGTCCTGCTCGCGGTCCCACGGGCACTCGCGGCGAAGCCTCCTGGTGATCTCGTCGAGGCGCAGCAGCGCTTCAGCGGCCGCGTCGGTCATATGCGCGGAGACTAGTGGGGCCTAGGTGTCCTGCCCACGGACGTTGTGAACGCGGCTGAGCGGCGGCCGGTCCCCCAGAGAGCTGTGGGGCCTTGCTCGGTTGTAGTAGCGGACGAAGGATCGCAGCGCCTTGGCCCGTTCGGTTGAGCTGGCCCATTC
>JBKPIV010000083.1:0-16972 GCA_046730395.1 Actinomycetota bacterium
CGCGGACGAGCGGGGTTCGAGCTTCTTCGAGCAGCAGCTACGGCGTTTCGAGGCGCTCGTCGACCGGGTTCGCGGTGAGCATCCGGACGTTCTCGTCCACGCCGCCAACAGCGCCGCCACCCTCCGCGACCCCGCTTCGCATTTCGACATGGTGCGATGCGGGATCGCCATCTACGGGCTGGATCCCTTCCACGAGGATCCACGGCCACGAGAGCTGGAGCCGGCCCTGGAGCTCCGCTCCTACGTTGCGGACGTCAAGCGGTTTCCGACGGGAGCGAGCGCGGGTTACGGTCAGCGGTGGCGCGCGCCAACGGACACCTGGGTCGGCGTGCTGCCGATCGGCTACGGGGACGGCGTGCGCCGCGGTCTCACGAACAACGCCGGTGTGCTCGTCGGCGGCACTCGCTATCCATTGGTGGGGACGGTCTCGATGGACAACATCACGATCGATCTCGGCCCCGAGACCGGCATCGTTTCCGGCGCGCCCGCCACGCTGATCGGCTCGCAGGACGACCAGAGGGTCCTCTGCGAGGAGGTCGCGCGGCGCCTCGGAACGATCAATTACGAGGTCACCTGCGGGATCTCGAAGCGGGTGCCGCGGGTTCACGTGCGCTCGGAGCGACCGTGACCGCGACGCTCTCGGCCAGCCTCAGTCGGGCGCCCGCCGTTCGCTCCTGCCGGGCGGCCCTGGCGGATGTCGAGGGGGTGTGGATAGTCGGCGGCGCGATTCGCGACGCCGCGCTCGGGCGGGAGGTCACCGACGTCGATCTCGCGGTCGCGGGGGACGAGCGGGAGGCCGCGCGCCGGATCGGGCGGGTCACGGGCGGCGCGGCATTTCAGCTCTCGGAGGAGTTCAGGACCTGGCGAGCGCTGGGGCCCGATGGTGCATGGCACGTCGACGTGTCGCGGCTTCGCGGCGACCGGATCGAGGCCGATCTCGCGCTTCGGGACTTCACCGTGAACTCGATCGCGCTCGAGCTGGGCGCCCAGGAGGCCGAGCCGATCGATCCCAACGGTGGCCTGGCCGACCTTGCGGCGCGGATGCTGCGCGCCGTGTCCGAGCAGAGCGTCACCGATGACCCGCTGCGCGTGCTACGCGGCGCGCGCATCGCCGCGGAGGTGCCGCTCGAGATCGACCCCGCGACTCTCGACCTCGGGCGTGAGGCGGCGGGACGCATCGCCGAGACCGCCGGCGAGCGCCAGCTCGCTGAGCTGCGCATGCTGATCTCCGGCCCGGACCCGATCCGCGGGCTGACGCTGCTCGACGAGCTCGCGGCGACGCCGGCCGTACTCCCGGAGCTCGATGCGCTCCGTGGGGTCGAGCAGAACCCCAACCACCACCTCGACGTTCACGGCCACACGATCGAGGTGCTGCGCAATCTCCTCCAGATCGAGGGGGAGCTGGACCGCTACGCGGGAGAGCGCGCCGGCGAGCTGGCCCAGCTCTTGTCCGAGCCGCTCGCCGACGAGTTCTCCAGGGGCGGGGCGCTTCGGCTCGGTGCCCTCCTGCACGATCTGGGCAAGCCCGCGACCCGCGAGGTCCGTGGCGGCTACATCACCTTCATCGGCCACGACCGCGAGGGGGCCCGCCTCGTCGCCGGCGTCTGCCGCCGGCTGAGCGCCAGCCGGCGCTTGGAGCGCTACCTCGAGGGCCTTACCCGCCACCACCTGCGCTTGGGCTTCCTGATCCACGAGCGACCGCTGTCGCGCCGGCGCATCTACGAGTACCTGCGCGAGACGGAGCCGGTGGCCGCCGAGGTGACGCTTCTCAGCGTCGCCGACCGCCTCGCCGCCCGCGGTGAGGGGGCGATCGCCGGCCCCGAGATGGTCGAGGCGCATCTCGAGCTCGCGCGCGAGATGCTCGCCGCTGCGCTCGACTGGCGCCGCGATGGCCCGCCCCGGTCGCCGATCCCGGGGGACCAGCTCGCCGCCGAGCTTCGCATCGAGCCGGGGCCGGAGCTCGGCCGGCTGCTGCACGAGATCGAGGAGGCGGTCTACGCGGGCGAGATCTCAACGCGGGAGGACGCGATCGCCTTGGCTCGGGAGCTCGTCTAGGGGGAAGATCCGCCCCTCGCCATCGGGCCGGGGACCGCACCGGCGGCGTTCGACGCCCCGCGCTATCGGCGAAAGCGATCCCCCGCACGCTCCGCCAGCTCCTCCGGCGAGATGTCGTTGGCCGCCTCCCAGTGCAGCCGCTCCAGATAGGTCGAGTCCGAGCGGTAGAGGTGCTGGAGGTTCGAGCGCAAGGCGAGACGGAGGTTGAGTGGATAGCCCTCGGTGTCCGGAGGGGCGCCGTAGGTGGCCATATTGAAGGACTCGAAGCCGAGCTCCCCGTACAGGTTGAGCGCGGCCGCGATGCCGTGACCGAGCTCCTCAGCCAAGTCGTCGTCGAGCTCCGCAGGGGAGGCGAGCCCGGAGACGAAGGCCCTGATCTCGCCCGGTGCCAGGGGGGCGAAGCTTGCGAGCCACTCCACCCGCCCTGTATCGCCCAGATAGCGCTCACCCACCCGTCGCTCGGCGTCCATGTACTCCCGGAAGCGATGCGCGGGCGTGTCCGCGAGCAGGCGCTGGAACGTGCTCGGCATCGGATCGACGCTTCCCTGAAGGTGGGGGTGAAAGACCGAGCTCCCGGACGGCAGCATGTGGTTCGCGTTGATCGACACCCAGCGGGCCTCGGGATCGCTCGCCATGACCGCGTTGGCGAAAGTCACCTGCGTCGCCAGGTTGTCGGCGACCAACCGAGGTGTCATGCGCTCGAGCGGCAGATAGTGGAGCTCGGGGGCGTAGACCGAGACCGAGCTGTGGGCCGAGTACGCAAGGAGGTTTGGGAACAGAACCGCCCGGCCTCGCCGGATACGTCCATTCGGCCAGACGTCGGGCGGGAGCTTGGGTGTCAAGCGCTCGATGCGCTCGGCGCAGAACGGGCAGCTCTCGGCGAACCGCCTGCCGACCTCTTCGAGGTCGAGGTCCGTGGCTGGTAGCAGCGGTGCTGGACCGCGAACCAGGCGGGCGCTGTGACCGGTGAGCGGATCCCAGCGAACCTCGAGCTCGGCGCTTACCCGCTCGAACCCCGCTCGTGGATCGAGAAGATCCGCGGACAGCCGCCGCCTACGCAGCTCCACGGGCGGTCTCCAGGGAATCGTGAACCATCGACGGGGTCAGGTTGAAGGTGCGGTCCGGCGCGCAGGCGTGCTCGGCGAGCGGGGGACGTTTATGTGACGCAACTTCCTACCGATCGGTCCGCGGGTGGGGAATATAAGCTGCGCCGGCCGTGCAAGCGAGCGACTGTCTCTTCTGCGGGATCGTCGCCGGCGAGGTGCCGGCCCAGATCATCGACTCCGACGAGCACACGGTCGCCTTCATGGACATCAACCCGGCGACCCCAGGTCACGCGCTCGTGGTGCCGCGCGAGCATTCGGATGACCTGCTCGATGTCTCCGACGAGGACCTCGAGCGGACGATGGTCGCCGCCCGCCGTCTCGCGCTGCGGATTCAGGCGGCGCTCGACCCGGACGGCTTCAACATCCTCAACTCGTGCGGGCGGGCCGCCTGGCAGGTGATCTTCCACTTCCACCTGCACGTGATCCCGCGGTATGAGGACGACCCGCTGAAGCTGCCGTGGATCCCGCGCGGCGCCGAGCCCGACGAGATCGCCGCGGTCGCCGACAAGATCCGCAAGGTGGAGCGATGACGGCTCCCGTTCGGCTCGAGCGCGAGGGCGCCGTCGCGTCGATGGTCCTCCACGATCCGCCGCTGAACCTGTTCGGCGCGGGGACGTTCGAGGCGCTCAACGCGTGCCTGGATGAGGTGGAGGGCTCCGATGTCCGGGCTCTCGTGTGGCGAGCCGAGGGGGACGTGTTCACCGGGGGCGCGGACGTCAACGTCTTCCAGCAGATCGTCGACGCCGGCGGCGAGCGATCCAATCTCGCGTTTGACCCGCTCCTGGGAGCGGTTCGCCGCCTGGAGGCTCTGCCGATCCCGACGCTTGCCCTGGTTCATGGCCTGTGCCTCACCGCCGGGCTCGAGGTCTCGCTCGGCTGCGACATGATCTGGGCCTCCGAGTCGGCTCGGTTCGGGTTGGTGGAGGCGGTGGTCGGGCTGACGCCGGGCGCCGGCGGCACGCAGCGGATGGCCGAGCGCGCAGGGCCAGCGCGGGCGCGGGAGTTCGTGATGTCGCAGGGCGTCTACGACGCCGCCACGCTCGAACGGTGGAACGTGATCAGTCGCGTCCTTCCGGACGCGGAGCTGTTGGAGAAGGGCATGCGCTTCGCCCAGCGGCTGGCCGCGGGACCGACGAAGGCGCATGCGGCGACGAAGCGGGTCGTGCGTGCCTATCTCGAGGGCGGCGTGGACGAGGCGGACCGTGTAACGCCGGAGGTGGCCGGCGAGCTCTTTGAAACGGCGGACCTCCAGAACGCCGTCCGGTCGTTTCTCGAGGAGGGACCCGGCAAGGCGACGTTCGAGGGTCGCTAGTGCGGTCCGCTACGCTCTTCCGCGGCCGTGGCTAAAGAAGAGAAGATCGAGATGGAG
Organism: Actinomycetota bacterium; assembly: GCA_046730395.1. Lineage (GTDB taxonomy): Bacteria > Actinomycetota > Thermoleophilia > Solirubrobacterales > 70-9 > AC-56. The sequence goes on from JBKPIV010000083.1 coordinate 4,531, forward strand.
GGCGAGGTGACCGAGGCCCTGCCCAACACGATGTTCAAGGTGAAGCTCGACAACGACCACGAGGTCCTCGGGCACATCTCGGGCAAGATGCGGCGTCACTACATCCGCATCCTCCCCGGTGACCGCGTGAAGATCGAGCTCTCGCCCTACGACCTCGACCGCGGCCGGATCACCTACCGCTACAAGTAGTCAGCGGTCGCACGCTGGGTTTAACCGTCCCTGCCCTGGCGTAATCACCCTGACATGCTCGGCCGGCCCGGGAGAGCCCGGCGGCCGCGGCTCCGATCGCACACGGCGACGTCGTCCACATCGTCAAGCCGGGGCTACACGCCCAAACGAACCAGGGCAACAACTGGCTCGGCTACAACCAGGGGACGCTGGAGCAGGGCGGAAAGCAGTTCCATGCGATCACCGGTGACTGGACCGTCCCAGCGGCCAGCCAGCACACGCGGGGGCCGACGAGGCTTCCTCGGACTGGATCGGCATCGGTGGCGGTTGCGTCGACGCAAACTGCACGGTCGGCGATGCGACCCTGATTAGACCGGAACCGAGCAGGACGTCGACTCGTCCGGCAAGGCCTCGTATTCCGCCTGGCGGGAGCTCATTCCGGCGCCGTCGGTGACGATAAGCAACATGACCGTGGCGGCGGGCGATCACATGCACGCTGACATCTCGGAGACGGTCTCCGGCGCCAACGTGTGGAAGATCACGCTTCAGGACGTCACCCGCAACGAGACGTTCACGACCACGGTGCCGTATGCCTCTACCCACGCCACTGCGGAATGGATCGAGGAGACCCCGCTCGTGATCGGCGCCACTGCGGGCCTGGCGCCCCTTCCGAACCTCTCGAACACGTCCTGCGATGGGGGCACGGTGAACGGCGCCCCCGCTGGGCTGCGGTCGCAAGAGGAGATTCAGCTCGCCGACGGGAACGGCAACGTGATCGGGACGCCGTCGGCGCCCGATTCGGACCTCGACGGGTTCGGGCTCTGCGCGTGGGCGAGCGCCGTACCTAGCAGCTGAGCCGAGAAGGGTCCGGACCCCGCCCCGAAGGGCCGGCGGGGTCCGGACGCCGGCCCTTGCACTCACGACACGCTTCCGACTCAGTCGTGGCGCTCGTGCCTCTTGTTTGAGCACGTCCACCCAAGCCAACCTGGGCCCATGCCCACCGACGGTCGAACTTCGACGTCAATGTGGACGGTTTTCGACCCACGATGGCAGCGGCAGCGACGCGAGCGCAGGCCAGTCGAATTGGCCGGCGGTCAACACGGTGTGGTCTCGCTCAGCCAGCTTCGGTCGCTTGGCCTCAGCGCCTCGGCGGTCCGCGGCCGCGTCGCGGCGGGACAGCTCCACCGCGTTCACTCCGGGGTCTACGCCCTCGGCCGCCCCGACCTCACGAAGCACGGCCGGTGGATGGCAGCGGTACTGGCATGGGGAGGGAGCCCTTTTGTCGCACCGGTCAGCGGCGTCCCTGCACGAGCTGCTCGGCGCCGCTGGCGGCCGGATCGACGTGACCGTTCGCTGCCGTCAAGGCCGCTCGAGGTCGGGCATCCGCATTCACCGCCCTACTCGCCCTCTTCCCTCGGAGCACGCAGTGGTTCAAGGCATCCCGTGCATGTCCGTTCCCAGAACGCTCCTCGACCTGGGCGCGACCGTGCCTAGGAACGTGCTCGAGCGCGCCTGCGACCAGGCGGAGGTCCTGGGCGTGCTCGATAGGGGGGCAATGGAGATCTGATCAATCGCTCCGCCGGCATCAGGGGCGTTCGGCAGCTACGGGAGGCGCTTGGCCTGGGCAGCCTTGGCGACGACATTCCCCGCAGCGAGCTCGAGCGCCGTTTTCTGGCGCTGTGCCGCCGCGCTGCGCTACCGCCCGAGCGTGAACGCTTGGATTTCCTTGCCCGGGGAGGAGATGCAGTTCGACTTCGTATGGCACCGGGAGCGGGTCGTCGTGGAGGTGGACGGCTGGAACACGCATCGGACGCGGCGCGCGTTCGAGGAAGACCGGCGGCGCGACCGCCTCCTTCGGCTCTCCGGTTGGGAGCCGGTCCGGTTCACGTGGCAGGACGTCACCGCTGATTCCGGCGACGTGATGGAAGCGATGCGGCGAATGCTCGCCGCGCGCCCAATGGAAGCCTGAGCCCACCGAGGGGCGAATTTCGACGTCAATGTCGTCGAAATCGCCCCTCGCCGGGAGGGGCGCCTTCGGTGGCTCTCGGCCCTCGCGGACCCCGGCCCTACAGGTGGCTCTTGAGTGCCGCCGGGTCCGGGTCGGCCATTTCGAGCGCGAGGGTGGTCCAGGCGAAGTCGGTCGTGCCGAGGCCCTCGCCGGTGAGCGGGTTGTAGTACTCGCGCACGCCCTCGCGCTGCACCGCGCCGGCGATCGCGCTCGCCATCTCGCCTGCCCTCTCCTCGTGGCCCAGGCGCCGCAGCCCAAGCCACAAAAGCCAGGCGGCGTTGACCCAGGTAGGCCCGCGCCAGTAGCGACGCCTCCAGGCCCTGCCCGCCCGCGGATTGAAGCTCGGCTCGGCCGCCGACACCGACGCCGGCGGGAGCGGGAGCCAAAAGCGCGTCCGGTCGAGCAGGTGCTCCTCGACCAGGCGCCGCCCGATCCCGTCCGGCAGGTCGGGGAGGGCCAAGGGCGCCAGGGCCGCCCAGGTCTCCACCGCGGGCCGCAGGCCACCGGGCTGAGCCTCATCGAGGAAGACCCCGCGCCCCTCGTCCCACAGCCTCGCGACCAGCGCCGGGGTGATGGACGGCTGCCCCATCGCCAGGCGGGCGAGCCCCCAGAGCACGTTCGTCGCCACCTCGCATACCACCGGCCCGCCGGCATCCCGCACGCGCCGGGCGTCCCACCCGACCCTGCGGTTGCGGGCGACGAGGAGGGGAAAGCCCGACCGCGCGTGGGCCCGCCGTCCCCAAACCGGATCGAACTTCGGCGAGGAGTCGAGGCCCGACTCGTCCGGCTGCACGATCCACAGCAGGCCGTCTCCCTCGAGATCGCGATTGGCGAGGAGCCACTCGTGATGGCGGGCGATCGCCGGCTCCACGGCCGGGTCACCGACCGCGATCCGCCACGCCCAGGCGACGAGCGGCGGCTGGATCGTGCTCGTCATCGGCGCGGAGCGCGAGGGGACGTTGTAGTAGAGGCGCCGCGACCACGAGATCGGCCGGTCCCAGAACACCACGTGGCCGACGAACCCGTCGGGGCGGCAAGCGCGCAGCAGCGTCTCCAGCTCGGCGCGCGATCGCGCCGGATCGAAGCGGCGCCACACGATCGCGGCGAAGCAGGAGTCCCAGTACCACTGCCACGGATACCAGGTGGGGCTGGGACGCGTGTACGTGTACGGCACCCCGTCGCGCTCGCCCTCGGCCCAGTTATCCGCAAGCACTCGCCTGGCGAGCGCCTCGAGCTCAGCCGAAGAGGCTACGACCTCGCGCCCCATCGCCGCCGCTCCCACTCCGCTACGAGGGCCGAACTTCGGCGCCGATGACGCCGAAATTCGGCCCTCGGGGACGAGGGCTCCCGCGGCTGGCTCAAATCGCGGTTCGCCGCATGCCGCGCAGCGCGAAGGCGCCCAGCAGGAGGAAGAGCCCGGTGAGCGCCAGGAGGCCCGGCCACGTATCGCCCCAGGTGACGCCGCCGATGAATCCCTGCCGGGCCGCCTGAACGATCTGGGTCGCGGGGTTGTAGGTGGCGACCGTGTGCAGCCATCCCGTGAGCAGCGCCAGTGGAGCGTAGGCGGTCGTGGTCAAGATCAGCAGGAACATGCCCGCCTGCATCAGCGGGGCGGCCGACTGTGACCTGAACTCGAGCGCGAGCGCGCACCCCCACAGCGCCGCGATGGTGCCCATCCCCATCACGATCAGGAGCGCGATCGCAAGCCCGCCCAGACCCGGCCAGTGCGCCCCCACCGCGAGCGCCACGACGATCAGCACCGATGCCGGGATCAGCGAGCGTAGGCTCGCCGAGATCACCAGCCCCGCGAGCAGCACCGGTCGCGGAGCGGGGGAGACCAGCAGCCGATCGAACCACCCCTGCTCGACGTCGCGAGCGAGGTTGACCCCGGTCGCCGCCCCGGTGAAGCCCGCCCCCTGCATGAGGCTGACCGGGATGATGAAGCTCTGGTAGCTGGAGGTCGTGAAGCCGGGGAGCAGGGTCAGGTGGCCGAAGACCGCGGTGAGGCCGAGGAAGAAGATGGTGGGCGCCAGCACCCCGGGGATCGCCGCCCCGGGAACCCGGAGGAGCTCGTTCGCGGCGCGCCGCACGAGCGCCGCGACCATCTGGACGTTCGCCCGCCAGCCCATCGCCGCTAGCCCCCCACGCGCAACCGCCGCCTCAGCGCGAGCGCGCTGAGACAGATGCTGATCGCGCCGATGAGGGCGATCGATCCGAGCGCCTTGCCGATCGCTTCCAGCGAGAACGACGAGATCACCGGGTCGCGGACGCCGTCGACGATGAAGCTCAACGGGTTGTACTTCGCCACCGACGCGGCGGGCTGCAGCATCAGGTTGGCCGGGAAGAAGGCCGAGGAGAGGAAGAGGATCACGAACACGAGGGGGAACAGCCCCTGGACCACGGAGGCCCGGCCGGTGCGCAGCGCGACCGCGGCGCCGATCGCACCGAAGACGACAGCCGACAGTGTCACGAACAGGATCATCAGGAGCATCCCCGGCACCCCCTCGTCGAAGTGGACCCCGAAGATCAGCCCGATGACGATGAACCAGACCGCGGAGAGGGCGCCCAGCGCCGCGGTGCCGGCGAGCCGCCCGAGCACGATCGCGAAGCGGGAGATCGGCGCCGCGAGGAGCCGATCGGTAAAGCCCATCTCGATGTCCACGGCGAGCGCGATCCCGCCGCTGTTGCCGGCGAGGAGCGTGGCTTGGATCATCGCCCCAGCGAGCAGGAAGTCCAGGAAGCCGTTCACGTGAGGGAAGCCCGGCAGGTCGATTCCCCTGCCGGCACCCCCGGTCTGGATCGCGAGGAGCAGGGTGGGAAAGACGAGGATCGGGGCCATGAGCTGCGGGCGGCGGAACGTTTGCTTCACCGCCCGGGCTCCGAGCGCCGCGATCACGCGGAGGTTCGCGGCGAGCGTCACTCGACCTCGGGGACGTCCGGTTCCTCGGGCTCGAGGTGATGTCCCGTCTTGGCCACGAAGACGTCGTCGAGCGTCGGCTCCACCAGATCGAGCGCCTCGACCGTGAGCCCGGCGTCGTCCAGCGCCCTCACCACGGGCGCAACCTTGGTGGCGCCGCCCTCGAGCTCCACGAGAATCGCGCCGTCCCGGCTCGGCAGCGGCCTGCCGAAACGCGCGAGGACCTCCTGGGCCTGCCCAGCCGCCTCCCCTGTGACCTTGATCTCGAGGTGCGGATGGCCGATCTGAGCCTTCAGGCGCCCGGGCGTGTCCTCGGCCACGATCGTCCCGAAGTCGATGATCCCCACCCGATCTGCGAGCTGATCGGCCTCCTCGAGGTACTGGGTGGTGAGAAACACGGTCGTGCCCTCGTCGTTCAAGCGCTCGACCTCCTCCCAGATCGTCCGCCGGCTGACGGGATCGAGCCCTGTCGTCGGCTCGTCGAGGAAGAGGACGCTGGGGGAGTGGACCAGCGCCGAGGCGAGATCGAGCCGCCGCCGCATGCCCCCCGAGTACGTCCCGACCTGGCGGTCGGCCGCCGCGAGGAGGTCGACCCGCTCAAGAAGCCTCTCGGCGCGGCGCCTACCCTCGTCGCGAGGCAGCCCGTGGAGCGTCGCCTGAAGGCGGATCAGCTCGCGCCCCGTCATCAGCGGGTCGAGCGCGGCCTCCTGGAGCGCCACCCCGATCACCCTCCGCACCTTCGCTGCGTCCGAGACCACGTCGAAGCCGGCGACGCGCGCGCTGCCCGCGGTGGGGCGAAGCAGCGTCGTGAGCATCCGCACGGTGGTGGTCTTGCCCGCCCCGTTCGGGCCGAGGAACGCGTAGATCTCCTCCTCGGCCACGGCGAGATCGACCCCGGCAACCGCGCGTACGTCCCCGTCGAACGTTCGCTCGAGCCCAATGGCCTCGATCGCCGCCATTGCGCGCAGGATAGAGAGGCGCGGGTCCTATACAGCGAGGGCGGGCGCCGCGTCGACCCAGGCGCGATCGTTGGCCCACTCGAGTGCCTCGGCGGCGTCGAGCAGAAGCTCGTCACGACCCCAGGGCGCGAGCAGCTGGAGCCCGATCGGCAGCCCCTGGGCGCTGCGCCCGACCGGCACACTCATCGCCGGCACCCCGGTGAGGTTCGCGATCCCTGCCTGCCGGGGGTTCAGATAGTCCGCCAGGTAGCGGCCTGATGGCACCTCGACGGTCGGGTCGTCGAGCCGCGGCGCGGTGGCGGCCACCGTGGGCCAGGCGAGCACGTCCACGCACTCGAAGGCCTCCGCGAGCGAGCGACGCACGATGGTGCGAACGCGCAGGGCCTTGGAGACCGCGACGGCGGGGACGAGCAGCCGGTAGCGCAGGAGAGCGCGCGCCACGAGGCTCACCTCCTCGCCGAGGGCGGCGACTCGCCCCGGCGTCATGTCGGCGAGCTCCTCGGTCTGCCCGACGAGGATCGAGGAGATCAGAACGTGCTCGCGGCCCGCGAAGTCGACCTCCTCCATCCTCCCGCCGGTGGCGTCCCGCAGCGCCTCGACCGCGGCGCGGCACGCCTCCACTATCTCCCGATCGCAGTCTTCCCACAGCTCGCCCGGCACGACGCCGATGCGCAGAGCCTCGGGCTCACGGCTCGTCAGCACCTCGCCGAAGAGGACGCCGCCGAGCAACCGGCAGTCGGCGGCGTCGCGGCACAGCGGCCCTGACACGATCGTCGTGGTCTGGACGACGTGATGACCCTGCATCGTCGAGCGGCCGAAGGTGGGCTTGAGGCCCGCGAGGCCGCAGTAGGCGGCCGGGTACCGGATCGAGCCGACGCCGTCCGCGCCCACCGCCCCGCTCACCATACGAGCGGCGACCGCCGCGGCGGGGCCGCTCGAGGATCCGCCGGGGCAGCGCTCGGTGTCCCACGGGTTGCGTGTCGGTCCGTACACGGAGATGTGTCCCGTGCTGCCGGCGCCGTACTCATGCATGTTCGCGACGCCGACGATCACCGCCCCGGCGTCGCGAAGCGCGCGGTAGGGGCCGGACTCGCCGGGGGTGGGCGAGGGGCCCACAAGCCGCGCTGCCCCGAGGGTCTCGGCGCGCCACGGAAGGGGCCACTCGTCCTTGATCGCCACCGGCACCCCGTAGAGCGGCCCGCGCGGCGCCTCGGCCAGCATCCGCCGCGACCGATCGGGAAAGGTGTCGACGATCGCGTTGACGGCGGGATTCCGCTCCTCGATCCGCTCGAGCGCGGACTCGAGCAGCTCGGCCGGATCGGCGTCCCCGGATGCCACCGCGTCCGCCTGCTCGCGTAGCGGCCGGTCGAGAAGCGTCATCGCTCCTCCAGGTCGCGCGGCCCCCGCGACAGATCGGCGCCCGGCTCGGGCTCCACGCCATCGAGCTCGGCTTCGAGAAGCGAATCGGTCAGCGGCCGGTAGATGGAGTCGACGACCTCGATCACGGCGAGCTCGTCGTCGCTTGCCTCCAGGTCGAGGAGCTCGAGCCCGGCGAGGACAAGCCGCCTGGTCGCGCTCGGTTCCGCGCCCTCAGGCAACGTCCTGGGAGCCCTCGCCCGCGGTCATCGGGCGGGGACCCTAATCTATGCGGCCGCATCGCAGCCGGCGCCCGGCCGCCGGACACGGGCGCAACCCGGCGTACGGCGCGGTGTTCACAGACCCGATGACCGGAACGACTCGTTCGACAACCGGCCCGCGGCATCGCGCCCGGCACCTGCTCGCGTTCGCCGGGCTCTGTGCGGCCCTCGTCGCGCTCGCGGTGGCGATCGCGTCGCCCGTTGGCGCGATCTCGCCAAAGGTGATCGGGAAGACCAAGCACACGCCGCCGCCGTCGTGTCCCAAGGACACCGCGGCTCATCCGTGCGCCGGCCTCGGCCGCGTCACGGGCTTTCAGCTCGTCGCCGATGGAACGAAGCGGCCCTTCAACGTCCACAAGGAGGGCAAGATCGTGGCCTGGGCGCTCTCCCTCTCCAAGCCGACGAAGAGCCAGCGGGACTTCTTCGCCGGCCTGTTCAAGAACGACAAGTTCGGCAAGGCTCCCACGGCGCGGCTCGCCGTGATCAAGCACAAGGGCAAGCGCAAGTACAAGCTCCTGAAGGAGAGCCCGGCGGTGAAGCTGAACAGCGCGCTCGGCCAGAAGGAGATCTTCACGCTCGACAAGCCGCTGAAGATCCGCAAGGGGCAGATAGTCGCCCTCACCATTCCCACCTGGGCGTCGAGCTTCGCCAACTCGGTCAGCTCGAGCGGCAACCAGTGGCGCTCCAGTCGGAACCCGCCCAACTGCTCGCCCAAGAGCACGAGCAGCGCAGACCTCAAGGCGTTCGCGAAGGCGAGCAAGCCGCAGCAGAAGGTCGGCTCGACACGCAACTACGGATGCGACTACAAGGCCGGCCGCCTCCTGTACTGGGCCTATTACGTTCCTGCCTAGCTCGCGGGGTGGGTCACGCCGACGAGGTGGAACTCCTCGTGGTGGCCCTTGACCACGCGCTCATCCACCTCCCCGAGCCCAGGTGAGTAGTACTTCTGCTCGGTCTGCGGCTCTAGGGGGCTGTACTCGCTCGTGACGAGCAGGCCCGTGTGCTTGCCGCCGTAGGGGACGGTGAAGCTGCCGTTCAGCTTCAGCACCTTGGCCTGGTCGAGCGCCTGGCCGGGCGGGTAGTACTCCTGCCGGTACTGATCGCCCGGCTGCGGGTTCCCGGGCATGATGATCCCCGGCTTGCCGCCGTTTACCCCCGACTCCCACGAGTCGCTCGCCTTGACCATGGGGCTGTGCGGTCCATGCTTTCGCTCGAAGGAGTCCTCGCCCATGTACCAGACGTTGCCCTGCTTGTCCTGAGCGTAGTAGTCGAAGGTTCGCTCGATCGGGGTGCCGTGCTGGGACACCGTGTCCCTCACGACCGTGCTGGGGATGCCGAGGATTCGCTTCTTCTGGTGCGTGACCACCTCGTTGTCGACCTGGAAGGATCCCTCCTTGACGCCCCTGTAGTGGAAGGCCGTGCCGGGGATCAACGGCCAGTAGCGGTTGTCGATCGTGGACACGAAGTTCGACGGATCGATCTTGGGCGAGTAGTGCCCGTGAATGGGCGCGAGCGTGGAGGCCGAGGGCGCGGGCGCGGCCGCCGTGGAGACGGAGCCTCCCCCTCCTGACGAGCCGCACCCACCCGCCACGGCAACGATCAGCGCCGCGAGCGCAGGGGGGAGGGCGAACCGGGTGGCACTTCGACCGAGAATCGTCTGCATGGGCTGCTCCTCTCGTCGCACCCCCGACGACCTTCTTGTACGCGCTCTAGATGAAACGACGATGAACGCCCGCTCTCCGGAGCGCCTCGGGCCATTGGGACGTGCTGACGGCTAGTCGCAGGAGTTGCTCGGGCACAGCGGGCCGCCGGGCGGGGGGACCCCGCCGCGATCGGAGCTCGGGCTGCGCCCCTGGTGATCGTGCCCACCGCCCCCGCCGCCCTGGTTGGGCGACGTGCCTCCGTTGCCTACGCCCTGCTGCTGCGTCGTCGTGGACGTCGTGCCCGGCGCGGGGGTCGTGGTCGTGGTGACTCCGCCGTTGGCGCCCTGCGTGGCCGGGGTCGCCTGTGTGCTGGTCGTCGTACTGCGCTCAGCTCCTGTCCCCCCTGTGGTGGCCTTCGGCAGGTCGACCGTCGTGGCGGAGCTGCCCCCGCCGCAGCCGGTCAGCGCAAGGGCGAGGACGAGGACGAGAACCCCGAGCGCTGCGGCGAGCCAGGGCTCGCGGAGGGCGACGCGGGGCCGCCCCGCCCGCGACGCGTCTCGGTGGGTCACGAGCTCCCGTTGAGAGCGGGCTGGCGCAGCCCGCAATAGGGGCAGTCGCTCACGTCGAGGCCGATCAGCTGATCGCAGCGGCGGCAGATGCGCAGGTTCTCGGGCATCCGCAGAAGCGACGAGTGCGAGGGGGCCAGCGGGAGCGTCCGCGTGATCGGCCGGAGCTCCTCGCCGGTCGCACGATCCGTGTAGACGGTTCCAGGCTCGATCGCCGCGAGCGCCTCGCGGCCCGAGGCGGGCGCGCGCAGCCTGAATACCTGGCGGCGGTTCATCGGCGCGACACGATAGCCAACGAAGGTGCCTTAGCCTGGCGCCATCCGGGTCCTCGCCTTTCACGGCTACCTGCTGCACGGGACGGGCAGCAACCTCTACAACGCGAGCCTGGCGCAGGCGCTCGAGCGACTGGGCCACGAGGTTCACCTGCTGTGCCAGGACCGGGAGGCCGCCTCGCTCGATTGGATCGGCGGCGTCGGCAGATGGGACGGCGGCGAGCTTCGCGTCGAGCCCACGAGCCGAGACTCGAGGGTGACGGCCTACCTCCCGGAGATCGGCGGGCTCCTGCCCGTCTACGTAGCCGACCGCTACGCGGGCTTTCGGGTGAAGACGTTCCCCGAGCTGACCGACGCGGAGCTGGACGCCTACCTGGCCGCGAACCTGGCGGCCGTCGGTGACGTCGTCGAGTCGGTCGGCGGCGTGGACGCGGCGCTCGCCAACCATCTGGTGATGGGCCCGGCCATCCTGGCGCGCGCGGGGCTCGACTTCGCCGCCAAGATCCACGGCTCGGCGCTCGAGTACACCGTGAAGCCGAACCCGGAGCGGTTCCTGCCGTACGCCCGAGAGGGCATGGAGGCGGCAGCGGGGGTGCTGGTCGGCTCCCGTCACACCGCGGAAAGCCTCTGGGAGGCGACCGGCGAGCCCGCGCTTCCGGCGAAGACCCGGCTCGGACCACCCGGCGTGGACACGGATCTCTTTTCACCGATCCGGCGTGAGGACCGGGGCCGATGTCTGGGCGCGGTCGCGAGACGCCTGAGGCTCGGCGACGGAGAGCCGGGAGCCTGGCGGAGGGACCCGGTGGCGGCCGCCGACGCGGTGGAGTGGTTCGCCGCCGCCGAGGGGCCCCGGGTCGTCTTCGTGGGCAAGCTGATCGTCGCGAAGGGCCCCGACCTGCTGCTCGCGGCCTGGCCACTGATCCACGCCGCGAATCCCCTCGCCCGGCTTCTGGTCGTGGGGTTCGGCGAATACGAGGCGGGGGCGAGGCGGCTCTGGGCGGCGCTGGCCGCGGCCGATCTCCAGGCCGCCCGCGAGATCGCCTCGCGGGGTCGCAGCCTGGAGGGCGGCCCCGAGAGCCCGCTGCGGATGCTCGCGGCGTTCCTCGACGGCGCCCCGGCGGGGTACGCGGACGCGGCCGGCAAGGCCGCCGGCAGCGTCGCGTTCGCGGGCCGACTGCAGCATCGCGAGGTCGCAGGGGTTGTGCCGGCGGCGGACGCGCTGGTCTTCCCGAGCACGTTTCCGGAGTCGTTCGGCATGGTCGCGGCGGAGGCCGCGGCCGCCGGGACACTGCCGGTGTCCGCGGCGCACTCGGGCCTAGCCGAGGTCAGCCGGGAGCTCTCGGCGGCGCTTCCGCCGGAGGCGGCCGATCTCGTCTCGTTCGCGCTCGACGCCAACCCGGTGGAGGCGATCGCCGATCGCGTCAACCGCTGGCTGTCGCTCGATCCGGCGGCGCGAGAGCGCGCCCGTGCCGCGCTGCGCGAGGCCACCATGCGGTCCTGGAGCTGGGAGGGCGTCGCCCGGGGCGTCCTCGCCGCCTCCGGTGGCCGGCTCGACGAGCTGCGGCCCGTGCCGGGAGAGGCCCATTAGTGCGGCCTGTCGCGAGCCGGTTCGGGCGGCGGGGAAGCCCGGTGGCGCCCAATAGAATGACGGCCGCTTCATGACGCGCGCCACCCTCGTCAGACTGATCGCCGCGATCTTCGTCCTGACCGCGGTCATCGCGGTGCCGATGACGCAAATCCACTGGAACGGCACCGAGGCCTCCACTCAGGCGGACAAGATCGACATGCTGCTGAACGTGATGATCATCCTGTCGTCGTTCGTGTTCGCGATCGTCCTGGTGATGCTCGGCTACTGCGTCTGGAAGTACCGAGCCAAGCCCGGCGACGAGTCCGACGGCGAGCCGATTCACGGCAACACGAAGTTGGAGATCACGTGGACGGTGATTCCCACGGTGATCGTGCTCACCGGCGCGATCTACAGCTGGATCGTGCTCGGCAACATCGAGACGAAGGCGGCCGACGCCCTCCACCTCAACGTCACCGCGCAGCAGTACAAGTGGACCTTCAACTACCCGCAGCCGAACGGCAAGGTGGTGAGCTCGAACGAGCTGGTGGTGCCCGACGGCCGCCAGCTCCAGCTCCACCTCACGTCGTTGGACGTCGTCCACTCCTTCTGGGTGCCGGAGTGGCGGATCAAGCGCGACCTCGTCCCCGCCGGCCCCGGCGGCAACGACATCGACAACGTGGTCGAGGTCACCCCCGACCGCGTTGG